>NZ_VFUX01000008.1:0-164378 GCF_006441275.1 Mesorhizobium sp. B2-4-17
GTCTTCGGTGGTGGGCCGTCTTCCTTTTGAAAAGTCGAGGCAACCGAGGCCACCTGGCCTGGTTCGGTCGCCGGACCGACCGGCTTTGTGTCCGCCGGCTCTGTCGTCCTGGCGGCACGAGCCTCCAGCCACGGCTTCATCCAGTCGATGACCAGGAACATCAGCGGATTGAGCACGATCGATAGGATCGCACCGGCCAGGATCAGGTCGCGCCCTTGTTCGGGCAACAGTTTCAGCCCGACGCCGAGTTCCGCCAGGATGAAGGAGAATTCGCCGATCTGGGCAAGGCTGGCCGAAATCATCAAGGCTGTGGCCAGGGGATAGCCGAAGGCGACGACGATGACGAACGCCGCCAGCGACTTGCCGATGACGATGATGGCGAGCGTGGCCAGGATCGGCAGTCCGTTGCTAATGAGGCTGAACGGATCGAACAGCATGCCGACGGAGACGAAGAACAGCACTGAAAAGGCATCGCGCAGCGGCAGCGATTCTTCCGCCGCACGGTGGCTGAGCTCCGATTCGCTCATGATCATGCCGGCGAAGAAGGCGCCCAATGCGAGCGACACACCGAACAGCTTGGCCGCGCCGAAGGCGACGCCGAGCGCAATGGCCAGCACCGAGAGACGGAACAGTTCGCGCGACCCGGTATGGGCGACATAGTGCAGGATCCAGGGAATGACCCGGCGGCCGACCACCAGCATGACGATGACGAAGGCGGCGACCTTGGCCAGCGTGATGCCAACGACGCCCCAGATGCCGTAGCTGGCCGGCAGCGACAGCAGGCCGCTCGAGTGCACATCCGCCTGCTCCTGGCCACCCAGTATACCGGCAAGGGCCGGCAGCAGCACCAGCGCCAGCACCATGGCCAGATCCTCGACGATCAGCCAGCCGACGGCGATGCGGCCGCGCTCGGTCTCGATCAGGCGGCGCTCCTGCAGGGCACGCAGCAGCACCACGGTGGAGGCCACCGACAGCGCCAGGCCGAACACCACACCCGCGCCCATCGGCCAGCCGAGCATCCAGGCAAGCCCGATGCCGAGCAGCGTGGCAAAGCCGATCTGAACGATCGCGCCCGGCACGGCGATGGCGCGGACCGACAAAAGATCCTTCAGCGAGAAGTGCAGGCCGACGCCGAACATCAGCAGGATGACGCCGATTTCGGCCAGTTCGTTGGCAAGACTGGCATCGGCGACGAAGCCGGGCGTGTTCGGCCCGACCAGCACACCGGCTACGAGATAGCCGACCAGCGGCGGAATGCGGAAACGGTTGGCGAGAGCGCCAAAGATGAAAGCGAGCCCCAGACCGGCGACGATGGTGGCGATAAGGGGCGTGTCATGCGGCATTGTGTTTTGCGCGCCTTTCAAGCTGACGATGTCGGATATGCGCCGCCCGGAGCCGCCGCCTCATGCGCAATATGGTGGAAGGGGCGACGGTGACGCAACCCGCAAGGGCGCGAAAAACGGCGGTGGGGCGACAAATACTCGAGCGGGCCGAAAGGCTGCCGGTCCGGTCGAATGCCAGCGCGGTGCGCGCCTCCCTGGCCGACGGACCGTCCGCGGTCAGACTGCCTGCAACAGAGCCTCGATCTCAGGGATGGCGTGGTTGGTCATCGTCTTTGGAATTTCCCCCGCGACCTTGTCCTCGACTTCCTTGTGCAGCTTCTTGCGCATGGCGCCGAGCACTATCGGCGGAGCGACGAGAACGATGCTGTCGAAGGCGCCGCCATGGGCGAGCTTGTAAAGCCGGCCGGCGATCTCGTCGGCGAAGCGTTCCTTGCCTATGCGGTGCCAGTCGGTATCCTCGACCGCGCTGCGGTGCACGGAGGGGCCGTCATTGTATCGGCCGGGGCTGTCGGTCCCTTGCTCGCGCGTGGGCGGGTTTTCCTGCTCCACCACCTGTATGACTTCAAGGTTGGGATACTTGCTGTCGCCGACATTCTTGAGGAAGAGCGCCTTTTCGCCGTCGGCCACCAAAACCCAGATACCGTGCTTCAACCTGATCGTATTCATGATAGCGCTCCTTCTTGAGTATGAGACTATTCGGAACGCGTTCCAGCCCGGCAACGTTCCAACCCAAGGTGAACCGAAAGCCGTGGCGGCGGACCCCAAGGATCGGCGGACATCTTTAATCTACAAAAATAGTAGAAATTGAAAAAAAGCTGTTTTGCGAGGCAGGACGCCGACGGCTAAAATCCGCTAAAATGAAGGCTCGAACCGGCTACTTGACGCCGCCCACGCCCACCGTGCGGAATATTTTTCTCCTGCCTTTCGCCGTTGCGGAAAAGCGATTGCCTGCCATCACCGGATGCGCGAGTGCTTTGCTTCTGGTTTTTCGCGCCCGGGCGTAAAACCGCGACACTGTTCCTGGATTGCGTTTCACATGCCGCAGGTCGATGCCAAGCTCAACGCCTTTCCCGTCTTCGTGCGGGTCGAGGGTGAAGCTGTGGCCGTTGTCGGCGGCGGTGATCAGGCGCTGGCCAAGGCGCGGCTGATCGGACAGTCGAGCGCGGTCCTGCGCATCATCGCCCAAAATGCCGAACCGGATCTGCTTGCCTTCATCGCCCAGTCCGGTGCCAGCCATATCGCGGCGGCCTACGATGTCTCACAACTTGACGGTGCGGTCATGGTGTTTGCCGCCAGCGGCGATGGGGAGCTTGACCGCCGCGTCGCAGCGGACGCGCGCCGGCTGGGTATTCCGGTCAATGCCGTCGACCGGCCGGAACTCTGCGATTTCTTCACCCCTGCGCTGGTCAATCGCGCGCCGGTCGCCATCGCCATCGGCACCGAAGGGGCAGGCCCGGTGCTTGCCCAGATGCTGCGCAGCCGCATCGACCGCATGCTGTCGCCGTCGTTCGGTGGGCTGGCGGCGCTCGCTGCTTCGTTCCGCGCCGCCGCCGAGAGACTGCCCAAAGGCAATATTCGTCGCCGGTTCTGGAGCGACTTCTTCGGCGGTGCGCCGGCGCGTGCCATAGAGGCTGGCGAGCTTTCGCGAGCGTATGAGGCGGCGACTGATCTGCTCCTGTCGAACGCGCCGGCATCAGGTCACATCGCGCTGGTTGGCGCCGGCCCGGGCGCCGAGGATCTGCTGACGCTGCGGGCGCATCGCCTGCTGATGGAGGCCGATGTCATCGTCCATGACGCGCTGGTGCCGGAGGCGGTTATCGCCATGGGCCGACGTGATGCCGAGCGCCTGGCGGTCGGAAAACGCAAGGGCTGCCATACCAAGAGCCAGGCCGAAATCAATGCGCTGCTGGTGGAACTTGGCCGCCAGGGCAAGCGGGTGGTGCGGCTGAAGTCGGGCGATCCGCTGGTGTTCGGCCGCGCCGGCGAGGAGATGGCGGCACTGCGTGACGCCGGCATCGCCTATGAGGTGGTTCCGGGTGTCACTGCGGCCTTTGCCGCCGCCGCCGATTTCGAGCTGCCGCTCACCTTGCGCGGTGTCTCCTCGTCGATGGTTTTCACCACCGGCCACGATCTGAAGGGCAATTCGCTGCCGGACTGGGCCAGGCTCGCCATTTCCGGCGCCACGGTCGCCGTCTATATGGGCCGCTCGGTCGCCGCCGAGGTTGCCGGCCGGCTGATCGAAGCCGGTCTTTCGCCGGATACGGCGGTCGCCGTGGTCGAGAATGCCAGCCTTGCCAACCGCCGCCGTTTCCATGGCACGCTGGCCGATCTGCCGTCGCTGGAAGCACGGGCCGATCTTTCCGGCCCGGTCATGACCATTATCGGCGATGCCGTCGCTGGGGCCAATTTCGAGCGATCCGAGCCGCTCGCGGCACACAGGGTTACAGGTGCGTCCGTCGCTGCCGAAGGAGTTCAGCCATGAAGATATTGACCGCCAATCGCCTCGGCGACGGCATTGCCGTCTGGTACGCCGATGGCGGCTGGGCCGAGACGGTGGATCAGGCGGACCTTGCCCACGACAAAGCTGCCGAGGATCGCCTGGAGGCGATCGGCGCCAGGGCGTTTGCCGCCAACGAGGTGGTCGACGTCAACCTGATCGACGCGGAAGTCGTTGACGGCGTGGTCGAGCCCGTGCGGCTGCGTGAGAAGATCCGCGCCGCGGGCCCGACGATCCGTGGCGACCTCGGCAAGCAGGCCGAGCGGACAGCCTAGCCAGAAATACCAAGTGAAACGGGCGGACGCGCCCTGAAAGACGAAGCATGTACCGTTACGATGAGTTCGACCACGATTTTGTCCAGGCCCGCGTCGCCGAGTTCAGCGACCAGGTCCAGCGCCGGCTGTCCGGCGAGATCACCGAGGACCAGTTCCGGCCGCTTCGGCTGATGAACGGCGTCTATCTGCAACTGCACGCCTATATGCTGCGCATCGCGGTGCCCTATGGCACGCTGAACGGCAAGCAGTTGCGCATGCTCGGCCACATCGCCCGCAAATACGACAAGGGCTACGGCCATTTCACCACGCGTCAGAACATCCAGTTCAACTGGCCGGCCCTGTCGGACATTCCGGCGATCCTGGGTGATCTGGCAAGCGTGGAGATGCACGCCATCCAGACCAGCGGCAATTGCATTCGCAACGTTACCGCCGACCATTTTGCCGGGGCTGCCGCCGACGAGGCCGCCGATCCGCGCCCCTATGCGGAGATCCTGCGGCAATGGTCGTCGGTGCATCCGGAATTCTCGTTCCTGCCCAGGAAATTCAAGATCGCGGTGACCGGTGCCGAGCGCGACCGCGCCGCCATCCAGACGCACGACATCGGCCTCCATTTGAAGAAGAATGCCGCCGGCGAACTCGGCTTTGCCGTCTATATCGGCGGTGGCCAGGGCCGCACGCCGATGGTGGCGCGAAAAATCCGTGACTTCCTGCCGGAAGCTGACCTTCTGTCCTACTGCACGGCGATCCTGCGCGTTTACAACCTCTACGGCCGCCGCGACAACAAGTACAAGGCGCGCATCAAGATTCTCGTCCATGAGACCGGCGTTGAGGAAATCACCCGGCAAGTCGAGGCCGAGTGGCAGGAGTTGAAGGACGCCGACCTTAAACTGCCGGATGCCGACATCCGCGCCATTGAGGCCTATTTCGCGCCGCCGGCACTGACCGGGCGGCCGGGTGGCGACGAGGCCGTGAAGCTGGCCCGCCTCGATTCCAGGGGCTTCTCGGAGTGGCTCGACCAGAATGTGGTGACGCACCGCCATCCCGACTACGCGGCGGTGACGATTTCGCTGAAGGGCATCGGCGACGTGCCGGGCGACGCCTCGGACAGCCAGATGGAGGCGGTGGCCGACATCGCCGAAAAATACGCCTTCGACGAGCTGCGCGTCAGCCATGAGCAGAATCTGATCCTGCCGCATGTGGCGCGCGCCGACCTCAAGGCGGTCTATGACGCCCTGGTCGCCATCGGCTTGGCGACAGCCAATTCCAACCTGATCTCGGACATCATCTCGTGCCCGGGCCTCGACTATTGCGCGCTGGCGACGGCGCGCTCGATCCCGATCGCCCAGGAAATCTCGCGCCGCTTCGCCTCGCTGGAGCGGCAGCGTGAGATCGGCGAACTGAAGCTGAAGATCTCAGGCTGCATCAATGCCTGCGGCCATCACCATGTCGGCCATATCGGCATCCTCGGCGTGGAGAAGAAGGGCTCCGAGCTCTATCAGGTGACGCTTGGCGGCTCCGCCGACGAGAACACGTCGGTCGGCGAGATCATAGGCCGCGGCTTCTCGTCCGATGAGATCACCGATGCCATCGAGACGATCGTCGACACCTATCTCGGCCTTCGGCTCGACCCACAGGAAAAATTCATCGACGCCTACCGCCGTGTCGGTCCCGCGCCGTTCAAGGAGGCGCTCTATGCTGGCGAAGCCAAGGCCGCTTGACCGTATAGTCGATGTCGATGACGGCGTCGCCGCCAAGGCGGCGGGGCTCGACGCGCTCTACGGCCATCTGAAGCCGCTCGAGATCATCGAACGCACGGCCGGCGAACTGTTCCGCGACGAAATCGCGGCCGTGTCGTCTTTCGGCGCTGATTCCGCCGTGCTGCTGCACATGATCGCCGAGATCGACCGGTCGCTGCCGGTCATCTTCCTCGACACCGGCAAGCATTTCGAGGAGACACTCGGCTACCGCGACGCGCTGGTCGCCGATTTCGGGCTGACCAACATCCAGGTCATCAAGCCGGAGGAGGCAGCACTCGAGCGGATCGACTCGACGGGCAATCTCCACCAGAGCGACACCGATGCCTGCTGCAATGTGCGCAAGATCGAGCCGCTGGCGCGTGGGGTCGCACCCTTCCGCGCCTGGTTGACCGGGCGCAAGCGTTTCCAGGCCTCGACACGGGCAGCACTTCCGGTGTTCGAGGCCGTCGGCCCGCGCATCCGCATCAATCCGCTGGCGCATTGGACGACATCGGATCAGGCGGACTATATGCGCGCGCATGTGCTGCGCGAAAATCCGCTCGTCGCCTATGGCTATCTGTCGATCGGCTGCTTCCCGTGCACGCAGCCGGTGCAGCCGGGCGAGGACGCGCGCAGCGGCCGCTGGGCAGGTCATGCCAAGACCGAGTGCGGCATTCACCTGTCGGGGCTGGAGAAGTCGCTGACCGACGCATCGCTATAGGGTATGTTGCCATTCAGGTGATGCCGGCCTGCAACCGGCGGCTTCCTGCGCTTCCGGTGCTCGCGTACTTCAAGTACGCTCCGCTCCGGTTCTCGGAAGCAGCCGTTTTCGACGTGGCCTGACCTGAATTTCAACACACCCTTGAGCTCTTCGAATTTTGGGAATTTTGATGACTGGACCGACGACACCGGAGACCCGGCTTTGGACACCGGAGGGTTTTCGCGAGGATGAGTGGGCCCATGCCGAAAACGCGGACGCGCTTTCCGGCAATGGCCGCTTCATCCTGCCGCTGCAGCCGTTCCTCGATCTTGATCCGGAGGTGCGCCTTTCCGCCAGGGAGCGGCTCGGCGTCCTGCTGCAGCCCGGCGACCAGCTCGAGAAGATCGCCGACTTGCTCGACCAACTGTCGCTGGTGGCGCTCGCTTTCCCGGCTTTCAGCGACGGTCGCTCCTTCTCCAAGGGCGAATTGCTGCGCAGCCGCCACCATTTCGAAGGCGCGGTGCGCGCGACCGGGCAGGTTCTTGTCGACCAGTTGCCGCATATGCTGCGGCTTGGCTTCGACGAATTCGAGATCTCGAACCCTGTGCTGTTGAAGCGCCTGGAAGAGGGCCGCACAGGCGGGTTGGGACTCTATTACCAGCCAGCCGCGGTGCCGGAGCCGAAGGGCCCGAAATATTCCTGGCGGCGCCTTCGCAATAGCTGATGCAGCAGTAATTCCGCGACCGCTTGGCCTCGGGTCTGGTCGAACCAGTAGTGCCCATATTCGTTTTTTACGAACCGGTCTTGTGGCGCCGTCGCCCATTGACGAAGAAACTGGTCGTACCAATTGTACGATTTGCGCTTCCCCTTTCATCATCCTGCCCTTAGGATAGGCTCTTTATTTCGTGACCCGAAATAAATGGCCGCAAGGGAGGAACCGGGAATGGCTGGCAAGAAGATACTGATGCTCGTTGGCGAGTTCAGCGAGGAATATGAGATTTTCGTTTTCGAACAGGCCATGCATGCCGTCGGACACACCGTCCACGTCGTGTGCCCGGACAAGAAGGCGGGCGATGTCCTGAAGACTTCGCTGCACGACTTTGAAGGCCACCAGACCTATACGGAAAAGCTCGGCCACGACTATATCCTCAACAAGACGTTTGCCGAGGTGGATCCGGCCAAATACGACGCCGTCTACGCGGCGGGCGGGCGCGGACCGGAATACATCCGCATCGACAAGCGGGTGCAGGCGCTGGTGCGGCATTTCCACGAGGCCGGCAAGCCGATCTTCACCATCTGCCATGGCGTGCAGATCCTGATCGCGGTCGATGGCGTGGTAAGGGGCAGGGAAGTGGCCGCGCTCCACTATTGCGAACCGGAAGTGACGCTGGCCGGCGGCATCTACATCGATGTCGCGCCGACCGGCGCCCATGTCGACGGTAATCTGGTGTCGGCCAAGGGGTGGCCCGGCCTGTCCAACTTCATCCGCGAATGCCTGAAGGTGCTGGGCACGGAAATCCGCCACGGCGAGATGCTGATGCGCGACGAGCGCCAGGCGGCCTGAGGCTTAGAGCAGTTCACCGTTTCACGGAAACGGCAATCTGCTCTAACTTCTTGTTTTGATGCAATTCCGGACAGAAAACCGTCTCACACTTTTCCTGGAATTGCTCTAAGCTACAGTATCGTTCGCCGCCGCTTTCAATCACGTGAAAGTCCGGCGCTGCCCCTCATCCGCCTGCCGGCACCTTCTCCCCGTATAGTGACGGGGAGAAGGTAAGCGCTATGCCGCCGCCCGTGCTTCACGGAACGACACCAGCTTGCGGCGGTTTTCGTCCCACAATGCCAGTTTGACGCAGCGCAAGCTCTCGAGCAGCGTGACGCGACCGATGCCGCGCAGCTCCGGATAATCGCGCAGCACTTCCTGCAGACGGTAGCCCGGCACCTTGGCGGAGAGGTGGTGTACGTGGTGGACGCCGATATTGCCGGTGAACCAGTTCAGCACCGGCGGCAAATCGTAATAGGACGAGCCATGCAAGGCGGCGCGCTGGAATTCCCATTCGTCATCCTTTGCCCATTCCGTCTCCTCGAACTGGTGCTGGACATAGAACAGCCAGATGCCGGCCGAACCGGCGAGAATGACGATCGGCAGATGGACAACTAGGAACGCACCGGGGCCAACGGCCCAGATGAGCAAGGCCGCCGCAAGCGCGATGGCGAGATTGGTGGTCATTGACGACACCCAGGGTGTCAGCCCGCCGCGCATCATGCCGACAGGCAGCCTTTGCGAGAAGATGAACAGCCAGATCGGCCCGAGACCGAACATCACCAGCGGATGGCGGTAAAGCCGATAGGCCAGGCGGCCACGCCAGGACATCCGCCGGTATTCGGCAACGGTCAGGGTCCGGATGTCGCCCATGCCGCGCTCGTCGAGATTGCCGGCGCCGGCATGATGTGTCGCGTGGGCACGGCGCCAGCAGTCGTAGGGCGTCAGCGTCAGGACGCCGAGCGCGCGGCCGATCCAGTCGTCGGCAACACGATTGGCGAAGAAGGAACCATGGCCGCAATCATGCTGGATCATGAAGATGCGCACCAGGAACCCGGCCGCCGGAAGGATGAGGACCAGCCCCCACCAATGGCCATAGGCATAGGCGGCCGAAGAGAGCGCCCAGAGCGTGGCAAATGGAATGAGGGTGATGGCGAGTTCGATGGCACTGCGCCGCCGGTCCGGCTTCTTGTAGCGCGCCAGAATCTTCAGCCAGGCGCGCTTGCTGTTAGCGGCCGCGTCGGGGGAAATCATGTTCATCACGAACCATAGGCGGGGCGTGCCGCCGCCGCAAGGCGACTATCACGCGAAATTACCGCGCGTAATTGTCGCGTAAGAATCCTGGCGAGAGCCTTACTGGCGTCGCCAGCTTACGTCCCCATCCTCCAATCGGTCGAGGCGGTCGAGCAATTGCCTGAAGCGGTCGGGAATGTCGGCCTCAGTGCGGAAAGCCGGCAAGGTGCGCAAAAAACGGGTCATCGCCTCGGCACCGAACTGGCGCCGGACCTCCGTGGCGAGCCGTTCTCCCTTTTCAGCCTTGTTGCGGGTCATCATTTCAAAATCCTATGTCGGTTCCGAAACTCCTCCAGCAAGGGAATGGTTCCCGCATCACGCCCTTGTGGCAAGCAAAGCCAGCAAGTACGGTAAAATTTGAATTAAAATCGAAGTATCACCGCGGTCACGGCTTAGTGCCGGCCAAAGGCCGAGGGGCGCTTACCCCTTGATTTTTGGCCGCCGAACCTCGATATCGGGCACAAAATCCAGACCATTCGAGATAACGGGAAACGGCGATGAGCGACCAGGCAAAAGACGAACGCGTGCCCAGTGAAGCGGAGGCGGCCGAGGCCAATGCCGTGCGCACGGAAGGCAGCATCGATGGCGACTATGAAGCGCTTGTGCGGCTACTGAAGGAAAATGAAGAGCTGAAGGACCGCGCTTTGCGTGTCGCGGCCGAGATGGAGAACCTGCGCCGCCGCACCGCGCGCGACGTGCACGACGCGCGCACCTATGCGGTTGCGAATTTCGCGCGCGACATGCTGTCGGTGTCGGACAATCTGCGCCGCGCGCTCGACGCCATTCCCGCCGAGGCCAAGGCATCTGGTGATGCCGGTTTCAAGGCACTGATCGAAGGCGTCGACCTGACCGAACGCGCCATGCTGTCGGCGCTGGAACGGCATGGGGTCAAGAAACTCGCTCCGGAGGGCGAGAAGTTCGATCCCAATTTCCACCAGGCGATGTTCGAAGTGCCCAATCCCGATGTGCCGGCCAATACGGTGGTCCAGGTCGTGCAGCCAGGCTATTCGATCGGGGAGCGCGTGCTGCGCCCGGCCATGGTCGGCGTCGCCAAGGGCGGACCCAAGATCGCCGCCGAGGCACCCGTCGAGCCGGGGCCGGTCAATGAGCAGGCCGAGAAGGACGCGTAGTAAGGGATAGGCAGTAGGCAGTAGGAAACTAAGGGGACGTATCAATCGCACGGCTTCGTGCTATTCATACGCCAATCTCCAATCCCCACTGCCTACTGCCTCATGTCTTTGAATCCCATCGCCCTTCTCGATTATGCCGGCGTTGCCGTTTTTGCGGCGACCGGGGCGTTGGCCGCGTCTCGCAAACAGCTCGACATTATCGGGTTCTTGTTTCTGGCCAGCATCACCGGGATCGGAGGCGGCACCTTTCGCGACCTCATCCTCAATGTGCCTGTCTTCTGGGTGGTGAACCGCGACTATGTGCTGATTTGCGCTATCGTGGCGGTCCTGGTCTTCTTCACCGCGCATCGGGTCGAGTCCCGTTACAAACTGCTGCTGTGGCTCGACGCCATCGGGCTTGCAGCCTTTTCGGTGATGGGCGCGGCGAAGGGGCTGGCAATCACCGGTTCGCCGGTGGTTTCGATCATCACCGGCATGCTGACCGCGACCTTCGGCGGCATATTGCGCGATCTCCTGGCAGGGGAACCTTCGGTGCTGCTGAGGCCGGAGATCTATGTCACGGCCGCTCTGGCGGGCGCCGCCATCTTCACCCTGGGCGATGTCGCCGGATTGCCGCAGATTGTCTCCGGTTTGGCCGGCTTCGCCGTGGCGTTCGCCGTGCGTGGTGGTGCGCTGCGCTTCGGCTGGGCGTTTGCGTCCTACAAGAGCCGGCCCGGCCGGCGGCCCGAAGACATTCCGTAAGGGTGACTAGGGATTGGTCAGTCAGTGCTAGTTATCACTGCTGCTCACTAGGCCGCGAAGCGCTGCGCCTCTCCGCCATAATAGTTGACGTAGCGGGCACCGATCTCCTTGACCGGCATCACCACGAAGACGTCGACCGTCGAGAATTCGCGATCGATGACGCAGCCGTCGCCGATGCGGGCGCCGACCCGCAGATAACCCTTGACCAAGGGCGGCATCGCCGCGATTGCCGCCTTGGCGTTGACCGCCTCGATCGGCATAAGGTCCATGGAGCAATAGCGCCCGGATACGGCGCGCACATCCCAGGCCGAGTTGGTCCGGCAGTGATGGGCAAGATAGGTGAGCGCCTCGGCATGCGCGGCCGGCACGGTGCCGTGGAAGGAAGCGCAGCCGGTCATCACGCCGATCTCGTAGTGATTGATGTAGGCCCAGATGCCCTGCCACAGCGCCTCGATGGTGCGCTTCGACCGGTACTCGGGCAAAACACAGGAACGGCCGAGTTCGAGAAAACGCTGGCCGGGATGACGGGCGATGAGCTTGGTCAGCTCGAATTCGCCTTCGGAATAGAAGCCTCCGGCAGCGGCCGCGATCTCTTGCCGCAGCAGGCGGTAGGTGCCGACGATGCGGCGGTGCTCGGGACCGGAAATCGAATTGTCGAAGACAAGCAAATGATCGCAGAGCGGATCGAACCGGTCGGCGTCACGCCGATCCTGCGCCTGGTACAGATCCTTCCTGGCGCCAAGCTCGTCGTAGAAAACACGGTAGCGCACTTCCTGCGCGGCCGCGATCTCGGCCTCGTTGCGGGCAAGCCGCACTTCGAGGTTGCCGATACGGCCGAGCGCTGCGCCCTTCATGACGGAATCGACGTTACGCCCGGCGAGCAAGGCGCTGCTGGCGTTCGGCCGAGTGTCACATTCCGGCATAACTGTATGCACGAGTGATTCTCCTTCGAGCCATCCCTCTTGGCACGGGGATACGGTGTAGGTGCAACAGGATTGTGACAGTACCGTGATACGCCGTCGCGGGCAATACTTCGTCGGCTGGCGAAAACGGTCAACCGGCTATGTTCGGTGAGCAGAGTCGAGGCGCCCCGCGTCCGCACGGATCGAGGCGACGCGCCTCAAGCCATTGTTTTCATGGATGTCATCCTCACGGAACCAGGGCGGCTTTAAGGCGACATGCATTCGCGGCGCGGCCGGAAAAAAACAGCTCAGGCGGCCACCTGGCTCTCGACAGCGGTGACCAGGGCGTCCGGGTCCAGCGGCTTGGTCACGAAGCCGCTGGCGCCATGGGCGAGCACGGCATGGCGGGTCTTTTCCTGACTGTCGGCCGACAGCACCATGATCGGCACGGGCGCCACGGCCGTTTCTTCCTCATGGCGGCGTATGGCCGCAATTGCGTCCAACCCGTCCATGATCGGCATATGCAGGTCCATCAGCACCACGTCGAAGCGGTGCTTATGTCCGGCGCTGGTGATGGCCTCGACGGCGGCCTTGCCGTTGCCGACCACCTTGACGCGATGCCCGGCCTTCAACAACGTGGCGCGCGCCAGCATGGCATTGATGTCGTTGTCTTCGGCGATCAGCACGGAAAGGCCCTGCTGGCGCTCGCCGGCGGCGCGAAGCGCCGGGATGCGGCGCATTTCCGGATGGGGCTGGGCCAGAGCCGACGCATGGTTGCTCAAAAGCACACGCAAAAGTGTTCCTCCGCGCACCGGCCGGGCCAGGAAGGTCGCGTAGCCGCTGGCGCGGAATTCGCCAAGCATGCCGCGGTCGGTCGGCGCGATCAGCGTGACGGCTTCGCAATCGGAAAGGCCGCTTTGGCGCAACCGCTTGAGCAGACGTCCGTCGCTCTCCTCCATGGCCGCGTCAACCAAAAGCACGTCGCAGGCATCGGCAAAGGACGCGGCCTGCGCCACGGTGGTGGCGATCCCGGCGGTGCCGCCATTGGCGCGGATGGTGCGAGCGATGGCGTCGGCTTCAACGGTGTTCTTCGACAGGATCACCGCGCGCCTGCCGGCAAGGGCATTGAGCCGGCCCTGTGGCGCCTCGGTGGCTGCTATGGCCGGGATTTCGAAGACGAATTCCGATCCCTGGCCAAGCCGGCTGGAGACCGAGATCGTGCCGCCCATGGCAGCCACCAGGCGCTTGGAGATGGCAAGTCCAAGACCGGCCCCGCCATGCGCGCGCGTCGACGTGCCGTCGGCCTGCTCGAATTCCTCGAAGATGCGCTCCATGTCCTCGTCGCGCAGGCCGGGACCGGTGTCGGCGATGGTGAAGCAGATGCGGTCGCTGGTCTCGGTGCGGGCACGCGCCACGCTGACCAGCACGCCGCCGCTGTCGGTGAACTTGATGGCGTTGCCGATGAGGTTGAGCAGCACCTGCCTGACCCGGCCCGGATCGGCGGTGATCATTTGCGGTACGTCCGGCTCGACGTGACAACCGAGGCCGATATCCTTGGCGAAGGCGCGCGCCGCCAGCAGTTCGATGATGTTCTCGGCGATCTCGCGCACCGACATGGGCTGCGGTTCCGGATCGAAGCGTCCGGCCTCGATCTTGGAATAGTCGAGCAGGTCCTCGATCAGGGCGAGCAGGGCGCTGGCGGAGGTCGAGATGGCGCCGACATAGGTCTGCTGCTCCGCCGACAGGCTGGTGTCGGCCAAGAGCCTCGCCATGCCCATGATGCCGTTCATCGGCGTGCGGATTTCATGGCTGACGGTGGCGAGGAAGCGCGATTTGGCCTGGCTGGCATATTCGGCTCGCTCGCGCGCTGTAATCAGCGAGGATTCGGCGCGCTTGCGGGCGGTGATGTCGCGGGCGATGGCGCGATGCGAAACCGCGCCGCTGTCCTTCTCGCGCACCGACAGCTCGATCCACGAGAACCAGCGCGGGCCGCTCGGCGTGCGGATGGCGACGTCGGTGGAGCTCAGGCACTCGTGATCGGAAAAGGCGGCATCGGGAACGATGCCGACTTCGATGCCGAGTTCGGCCAACGTCTTTCCGGCAAGGTCGCGCTGATCGGTACCGACCAGATCGGCGAACACCTTGTTGGCATAGACGATGTAACCGTCGCGATCGCGGTGGATGACGAGGTCGCCAAGCGCGTCGATGAGACCGCGAAAGCGCTCCTCGCTTTCCTGCATCTCCCACATGCGGTCGGCCAGCGTCTCGATCTCGGCGCGGCTGCGGGCAGTGGTCTCGTCAAACAGCACCGCGGTACGATGGACGCGACGTCTGGCGTGTAGATGCATGGCAAGGCCAGCGAGTCCGGTCGCCAGCAGCGCGAGGCTGATGAAGATCGGCGCGCCGGTCAGATGCGACAGGCCCGCCAGCGCCAGGATGACAACGAAGGTCAGGAGCGGCAGGCCTTGCTGCCTGGCCGATTGCTGTTCGGGTACCAGCGGTGGCGCGGCGACAAACCGCCGTGCCGCCATCGGCGCCGGCGCGGATACCGCATCGGCGTCGTCGCCAGTGTCCGCCCGTTGGCTGCCGGATTCCGCGATCATGCGAAATCCTTGCCAGACAGAGATTATGGAAAATTGCGGCGGATCGTTCGAATTTTAGCAGATAGGGCGTTTTTGTTCCCGCAGCGACGGGTTCTCCACCGGATTCGGCAATTCCGTCCGCCGCCAGCGATCGGCGAGGCCGGTCACATGTCGACGACGACGCGTCCGCGGATCTTGCCGTCGACGATATCGCGTGCCGCATCGATAATGCCATCGAAGCCGATGGCCGTGGACAGGTTGGCAAGCTTCTTCAAGTCGAGATCGGTGCCGATGCGACGCCAGGCCTCGAGGCGCACGGTCTTCGGCGCCATCACCGAATCGATGCCGAGCAGCGAGACGCCGCGCAGGATGAAGGGGGCGACACTTGCCGGCAGGTCCATGCCGCCGGCCAGGCCGCAGGCAGCGATGGCACCGCCATAGGAGGTCATCGAGAGAACGTTGGCCAGCGTGTGGCTGCCGACCGAATCGACGCCGCCGGCCCAGCGCTCCTTGGCCAGCGGTTTGGCGGGCTGGTTGAGCTCGTCGCGCGATATCACCTCGGCGGCGCCGAGGTTGATCAGATAGGGGCTTTCGGCATTGCGGCCCGTGGACGCAACGACATGGTAGCCGAGGCTGGACAGGATCGAGATCGCGACCGAACCGACGCCGCCGGCCGCGCCCGTCACCACCACGGGGCCGCGATCGGGCAGGATGCCGTGCCGTTCCAGCGCCATGACAGAAAGCATGGCGGTGTAGCCAGCGGTGCCGACCGCCATCGCATCGTGCGGGCTCATGCCTTTCGGCAGCGGCACCAGCCAGTCACCGTTGATACGGGCGCGCCCCGCATAGGCGCCGAAATGGGTCTCGCCGACGCCCCAGCCGTTCAGGATGACCTTGTCTCCCTTGCGCCAGTCGGGATTGGAAGAGGAGATGACGGTGCCGGCGAAGTCGATGCCCGGCACCAGCGGCCAGCGGCGGACCACCGGCGCCTTGCCGGTAATGGCCAGTCCATCCTTGTAGTTCACCGTCGTCGCCTCGACCGCGACGGTGACGTCGCCCTCCATCAGGTCGGCGTCGGTGAGGTCCGTCACGGCTACCGACTGCTTTTTGTCGGCGTCGCGCGAAACGAGGATGGCTTTGAAGGTTTCGGACATCTTTTTCTCCGCGAGCTTGCTTGTCGGGGTGACTGTGCGGCGATGGCCGCGTCGGGTCAATCGTTCGAAGGCGTGGGCTCGCGCCGCCAGCCGATGAGTTCGTCGAAGACGACGAGTGCCGCGCCCACCGAAATGAGGGCGTCGGCGAGGTTGAAGACGGCAAAGGACCAAACCGGCGTTTGAAACAGGATGTAATCGATGACGTGGCTGTAAACGGCGCGGTCGATCAAATTGCCCAGCGCACCGCCGATGATCAGTGCAAAGCCGGTGCGGGCGACGACATGACCTGACGGCGTACGGGTGGCGAGATAAAGTACGAAGGCGACGACCAGCACGGCGATGACCACCAGGCCAGTGTCGCCGAAGGAGGAGAACATCGAGAAGGCGATGCCGGTGTTGTAGGTGCGAAACAGCGCCAGGAACGGCAACAGATCGAGCTTTTCCTGGAAGGGCAGCCCGGCTTCGACCAGATGTTTTATCCATTGGTCGAGCGCGATGGCCACGACGACGAGCAGGGCGTAGGGGGACCACGATTTCAAGGTTGGATAGCCCTCACTTGGAGTCCGCGATGGGGTCGAGCTTCAGCGCACCGCGCCGGATCTCGAACAGCATGATGCCGGTGGCGACGGCGAGATTGAGCGAATCGGCGCGGCCGGCTTGCGGAATCCTGAGCAACCTGTCGCAACTGGCCGCCAGGCTTTCGGGCAGGCCCTGCTGCTCGTTGCCCATCATCAGCAGCACCGGTCCGCGGGAAAAGTCGACCGAGCGGTAGTCGACCGCGCCTTTCAGATGCGTGCCGGCGACGAGGCCTGAAAACCCGCCGCGCCAGGCAAGGAAGGCCTCGGTCGTTGCCTTCGCCACCGGCACGGCGAAGATCGAGCCCATGGTGGCGCGCACCGTCTCCACCGAAAAAGGATCGGTGGTGTCGCCGACCAAGATGACACCCTTGGCGCCGACGGCATCGACGGTGCGGATGACGGTGCCGAGATTGCCGGGGTCGCGCACCCGGTCGAGTGCCACCCAGACATCGCCATTGCCGGCGCGGATGTCCTTCAGTGTCTGGAATTTCTGCGAGAAGACGCCGACCACCATTTGCGGATTGTCGCGGCGAGTGATGGCGACAAGCACCTTTTCCGATACTTCGAGCACCGTGCCGCCGGCGGCAACCGTGCGCGCGGCGACCTTCTCCACCGCCGGGTTGCCGCGTCCGGCCTTGGCGAAGACCAGGGTCCTGATCTGCCAGCCCAGGTCGAGCGCATCGATGACCAGCCTCAGTCCCTCCGCCATGAAGGCGTTCTGCTGGTCACGGAATTTCTTCAAGGCGAGTGCCTTGATGTCCTTGACGAGCGGATTGGCGAGGCTGGTGACTTCCTTCACCTGGCCGGGTGCGCCCGCGTGCCGCTCGTTCATTCAGGCCACCCAACGCGAAAACAGTGATGTCGAAAGCGCCCGGCCGGCGGACTTTTCACGGATGATCAGCTCACCCGATTCGACCCTGCCGCCCATGCCGGCAAAGGTGTCGCGCATCAAGGCATGGATGGCAAAGAAAGAGGCGCGGATCGAATAGGCGGTCAGCACCACGGCAAGCGGCTTCGGCGTCAGGATCGCGCGGCAGAGATCGGTCAATGCCGGCAGGTCCTCGAACAATTGCCAGACCTCGCCCTTGGGACCACGGCCATAGGCGGGCGGATCGAAGAGAATGATGTCATAGCGGCTGCCGCGGCGCTCCTCGCGTTCGGCGAATTTCACCGCGTCGTCGACGATCCAGCGGATCGGCTTGTTGTCGAGCCCCGCCATCTCCTGGTTTTCGCGCGCCCAGCCGATCGCCTTCTTCGAGGCGTCGACATGGGTGACCTCGGCGCCCGCGAGGGCTGCTACGAGAGACGCGAGGCCCGTATAGCCGAACAGGTTCAGCACCTTGACCGGCCGCTTCGCCGCCGCGATCAGCCCGGCCATGTGGTCCCAGTGCGAGGCCTGCTCCGGAAAAACGCCGACATGGCGAAACGAGGTGAAACGGCCGAGATAATCAATGCCGTCATGCTTCATCGGCCAGGTTTCGCCGAGTGGCGTCCTGGGAAAGCGCCAGCGGCCAATGCCTTCCTCGTCGGTATCGCCGGTGAAGATGGCGTCGGCGCGTTCCCAGTCCTTTGCCGGCAAGGCCTTCTGCCAGATCGCCTGGCCCTCGGGCCGCACGATGCGGTAGGGGCCGTATTGTTCAAGCTTCTGGCCGGAGCCGCTGTCGAGCAGCGCATAATCGGCGTTGGGCACCACTTCGAGGATCAGCGGAAGCTGCTCGGCCGGCAGGGCGCCATCGCGACGGGTAAGGATGCGCGGCGCGGACCTCGGTTCAAGCTGGTTATCCGGTTTCAAGTCACGCGGTTCGCGCGGCCTGGCGTCTGTTTTGACCGCTGGCCGATTCTCCTGCGGGCGCGGCTGTGCGGCCCCACCCTTCGCCGGCTGGTGCGGGCGGCCGTCGCGGCGTTTGTCGCGAAAAGACTTCAAGAGGCAGCATCTCCGGCGGTTCGGCCCGCTTCTGCCACAGCTATGCCCTTGTGCGCAACAAACGGCGATTGTGGAACGGCTGGCGACTGGGGCCGCGAAGAAGCTCGCAGATGTTACGGCTTGAGCGCCGTGTAAACGGCAATGCCGGCGGCAAGGTCCTCGAGCGCGGCGCCGACCGACTTGAACAGCGTGATCTCGTCAGTGCTCTCGCGGCCCTTCTTCTGATTGCGTGCGAGTTCGTGCAGGTCGGCGATGATGGCTTCCGGTTTCAGGATGCCGGAGGCCAGTGGCTGGACGATGTCGCCGGCCTCCTTGGTGGCGCCGGCGCGGGTGTCGACATAGACACGGGCGCGTGCAATCGCGTCGTCATCGCTTTCGCGCATCGTCGGGGTGAAGCTGCCGACCAGGTCGACATGGGTTCCCGGCCGCAACAGCGCGCCCTTGATAAGCGGGGTGGTGGTGATCGTCGCGGAGGAGACGATATCTGCCTGGCCAAGCTCAGCATCGAGATCGATCGCGGCGCTGGCGGCGAAGCCCTCGGCGCGCAGATCGGCCGCGACTTTCTCGGCATTGGCCGGGGTACGGTTCCAGATGCGGATGATTTTGATCCGCCGCACCGCCGAATGCGCCTTGGCGAGGAACGGCGACAGGGCGCCGGCGCCGACTACAAGCAGGCGTGAAGCATCGTCACGAGCGAGATAGGACGCCGCGAGCGCCGAGGCGCAGGCCGTCCGCCACTGCGTCAGCCGCTGGCCGTCGATCAGGGCTTCCGGTTCGCCGGTGCTGCCGTTGAGCAGAAGATAGAGTCCCATCACGGCGGGCTTGCCGATGGTGTTGTTATCGGGCGAGACGGTAACGATCTTGACACCGATGTGCCCCCCCGCCGAAGTGCCGGCGGAGTTGAAATCGGTCCATGCCGGCATCAGCAGCAAGGTCGAGGCCGCACCATCGGGCCGTTCGACCGCGTGATGATGCCTGACGGGCTGCACCGCACCCTCTCGAAACGCGGTGCGCAACGTTTCGACGAGTCCAGGAAAGGTCAGCGCACGGTCGACCTCGGCGGCCGAAATGGTCAGCATGAAAAGCTCCGTGAAACGAAAGGCGCCGGCCGGCGGTTCAATTGCTCGGCTTCGGCAGCACCGGTCCCTGCGGCGCCGCAGGCGTGCGGCTGACCGCCTGGCGCAGGTTTTCCGCCTCGACGCCACGCTGACGCGCCAGCTTGCGGTAGCGGCCCTGCTTGACCCAGGTTGCCAGGCTGCCGACGATCATGCCGATGGCCAGCGCCAGGAACAGGAAGATGAACAGCGGCAAGGTGAGCGTCAGCTTCGGATTGCCGGGGTTGAACGGGTCCAGCGTGAAGGCGACGAGTTCGCGGTTGGCGACGGCCAAAGCGATCAGGATGATCGCTAGAGGCACGAAGACCACGATGAGCATGAAGCGATTGAGCATGATATCTTCCGTCGCAAGCGGGCCCGACAAGGCCGTCTGGCGCTGATGTTGCGCCTACTTGCCGCCGTTCAGCCTTTCGCGCAATTCCTTGCCGGTCTTGAAGAACGGCACCCATTTCTCCTCGACCTCGACCGATTCACCGGTGCGCGGATTGCGGCCGGTGCGCGCGGGGCGGTTTTTCACTGAAAAGGCGCCGAAGCCGCGCAGTTCGACCCGGTTGCCTTCGGCAAGGGCGTCGGTGATTTCATCGAAGATCGCGCCGACGATGTTTTCGACGTCGCGCAGGAAAAGATGCGGATTGCGCGTGGCAATAATCTGCACAAGTTCGGACTTGATCATCAGACGGGTCCCCGTGAAAGCCGTGCGGCCAAAATTATCAGGATGATTTTGTTTGTTTTTTCAGTCCCAAGCGGCGTCTCAAGGGTGCCAGACGGAAACGAGACCGTCAAGAAACAAGCGGTCGGCGCCGAGTTCGTGGATGACGTCGCCGCTGTAGTCAGGCAGGCCGAGCGCGCTGCCGATCGTTTTCACCATGGCCTTTGACCAGAAGAAGCCTCCGCGCCGTTCGGTGTTCTTCCACTCGACCACCTTGAGTTTGGCATCGACCCCCTTGGTCGCCAGCCAGTCGATGGCCTCGGTCTCGCCGCCGACGGAGTCGATCAGGCCGTTGGCGACACCCTGGCGGCCGGTGAAGATCGAACCGTCGGCAAGCGCCAACGCTTGTTCATGGGTCATCTTGCGGCGCTCGGCGACGATCCCGACGAACCAGTCATAGCTGTCGAGGATGAGCTTGCGGACCATGGCACGCTCGTCGTCATTGGTCGGCTTGAAGGGAGACGGCGAGGCCTTGAGCGGCGAGGATTTCACCTCCTCCAGCTTGACGCCGAGCTTGTCCATCAGGCCGCTGACGTCGGGATACTGGATCAGCACGCCGATCGAACCGACGATCGAGGTCTTGCGGGCGACAATGTGGTCGGCGGCACTGGCGATCATATAGCCCGCCGAGGCGGCGAGCGTGCCGACTTCGGCCACTACAGGCTTGTCGGCGGCCACCTTGCGCACCTCCTCAAAGATCGATTCGCCGCCGACAGTGGTGCCGCCGGGCGAATCGATCGCAAGGATCACGCCTTTTACCTTCGACGACTGGCGGATGGTCTCCAGCCGCTTGATCAGTTCGTCATCCTCGGTGATGGTGCCTTCGATCCTGACCTTGGCGATATGGTCGACAGTCGACCCGCCGAAATCGTCGCGGTACAGCCAGGCCGAGAGCATAATCACCCCAAGCGCCACGATGCCGAAGGCCGCGACACGCCAGAAAGTCAGCTTGCGCCGCAAACGGCGGCGGTCGATCAGGTCGTCGGCTCTCATTGCCATGGTCAGCCTCACAATCGGCGGGAAGAGATGCTTTTAGACCATGATGCCCACATCGGGAAGCAGTTCCGTCTTCCCGATGGCGCGGCAATCCGCGCGCGCCGATCCTCAGGCTGTCCATTTTGTGACTGGCCTGGGCAACGGACCCAAGGTAAAGGGAGGAACAGCAGCGATGAAAAACGACGCAACGGCGTCCATTTCTGCTATGAAGTACCGGTTGTTGTGCTGACCTGGTTTTCGTTTGTACAACGGCAGTTGTCACATTTTTGCGCGTTTCGTCGGCTTGTGCTTGCTTGAGGGCGCTGGCATCCCACCTATAGGCGGTGCTCCGGGCGGGCAGGGTTTTAGAAGAAAGCAGTCATGTTAGCGCGACCGAATGAACCGACCAGCCCCGAGACGGAGTTGGCTCCCCCGGCGGATGGCCGGACACGGAGCGATGCGTTCGACCGCGCCCAGCGTCATTCGCGCCGCGTGCGGGTGCTCAAATTCGCGGTGCCCTTGGCTGCGGCGTTGATCGCCGTCGCCTTCCCCGTCTATTCCTATCTTGCGGCGCCCGTCTCCGTCGCGGTGCAGGCCGAAGGCACCGCTTTTTCCAACGGCAAGCTGGTGATGGCCAATCCCAAGCTCAACGGTTTCACCAAACAGAAGCAGCCCTATTCGATGACGGCCCTGCGGGCGATACAGGATGTCAGCACGCAAGGCATCATCGAACTCGAAGGCATAGACGCCAAGGTTCCGGTCGGGCCAGACAATGTCGCGGCGGTCAAGGCCTCGCAGGGCACCTACGATCGCAACGGCAATACCATGAAATTGACCAGTGACGTCTCGATAACCACGACCGATGGTATGCAAGCCAAGTTCAAATCGGTCTTCCTCGACATGGGCAAAGGCACTATGAAGACGGATGATCCCGTCGATGTCAGTCGTGGCGGGTCGCAGATCACGGCGGATTCCTTGTCGGTCCAGGACAATGGCAAGATTCTGGTGTTCGAGAACAGGGTGCGCGTCAACATCGATCCCGCCAGTCTGAAGGCGGCTGAGGCAAAGGGCGAATAGGCGAATGTGGCTCAACAGTTCGACACGGCTTGCGGCCGCAACTTCGGCGCTGCTCCTGCTTAGCCTGACGCCGTCGCTGGCGCAGTCCAGTGCCACCAGTCAGGTGTCAGGCCTCAAACTGGCCGGCGATAAGCCTATCCAGATCGAGAGCGACAAGCTTGAAGTGCGGCAGGCCGAGAATGTCGCCATCTTCACGGGCAATGTCACGGTCGCCCAAGGGCCGACGCTGATGAAGGCCGGCAAGATGATGGTCTATTACGTCAAGGATCCCAACGCAGCGGCCAAGGGCACGGAAGCCGCGGGGGCGGCGATGACCGGCTCTGCCAACATCGACCACCTGGAAATCTACGACAAGGTCTACATCAAGTCGGATCAGCAGGTCGCGACCGGCGATCAGGGTAGCTTCGACATGAAGAGCCAGGTGCTGGTGCTTTCGGGCAAAAAGGTCGTTCTGTCGCAAAACGACAATGTCCTGGTCGGCTGCAAGCTGACCGTGCAGATGAAAAGCGGGCTGGCTCAGGTCGACCCATGCGCTGGGCAGCGTGTCCAGATGTCGATCACGCCGCCGCCGAAATCGGGAGCGACGAACCCCTGATGGCCAGCCTGTCGTCGCTGACGGCGCGTCTTCCGGGACGGGCCGCAGGCAAGGTTTCGGCTCCGGCCACAATCACTGCCGACAAGGCCAAGTTCAAGGGAACCTTGATCGCCAAGGGCCTGACCAAGAGCTATAAGGGCCGCAAGGTCGTCAGCGGCGTCACGCTGGGCGTGCGTGCCGGCGAGGCCGTCGGGCTGCTCGGCCCCAACGGCGCCGGCAAGACAACCTGTTTCTACATGGTCACCGGCCTGGTGCCGGTGGATGAAGGCACGATCGAGATCGACGGCTTCGACGTCACCTCGATGCCGATGTACCGTCGCGCGCGCCTCGGCATCGGCTATCTGCCGCAGGAGGCCTCGATTTTCCGTGGCCTCAACGTCGAGCAGAATATCCGCGCCGTGCTGGAAGTGGTCGAAAAGGACCGCAAGGTGCGCGAACGCAATCTCGACGAACTGCTCGAGGAATTCCACATCAGCCATCTGCGCAAGGCGCCATCCATGTCGCTCTCCGGCGGCGAGCGGCGCCGCCTGGAAATCGCGCGCGCTCTGGCGACGCGCCCGGCCTACATGCTGCTCGACGAGCCTTTTGCCGGCATCGATCCGATCGCTGTCGCGGATATCCAGCAATTGGTGCGCCATCTGACGGCACGCGGCATCGGCGTCCTCATCACCGACCACAATGTGCGCGAGACGCTCGGTCTGATCGACCGCGCCTATATCATCCATGCCGGCCAGGTGCTGACCCATGGCCGCGCCGACGAGGTGGTGGCGAACCCCGACGTGCGGCGGCTTTATCTGGGCGAGGGTTTTACGCTTTAGGGCTGTTCAGCATCGGTAGAATCGATGAACCGCTCCTGGTCACGATTTTGCGTGTGACCGCCTGTATTTCCGCGATTTTCGCCAGGCTAACCGTCCGGTAAGCGGGTTTTGCTAGCCTTCGCCTTGACAAGCAAAAGCCGGGCCAGTTTCTATGGCCGGCCGCGAAATTCATTTCCGGCAGTCCGGACGCGTAGAGGAGGCGTTTGAAACCGAACTATGGCGTTGGCGGCGAAACTACAGCTCCGACAGTCGCAGTCGCTGGTGATGACGCCGCAGCTGATGCAGTCGATTCGGCTGCTGCAGTTCACCCATGTCGAACTCGAGCATTTCATCGACGAGGAGATCGAACGCAACCCGCTGCTGGAGCGCGCGGAGCCGCAGGACGATGCTGTCAGCGACCAGGCGCAGAAAACCGAGGTGGAGCCGCAAGCGGCCGCCGACGGCGACTGGTTCGAGAACGAGGCGGGATGGAGCGCCGAGGCGATCTCGGAAAAACTCGATACCTCACTTGAGAACCTGTTTCCCGACGATCCCGGCACCAGCGAGCGGCTCGGACCCGACCTGACGGCACAATGGAAATCGGCCTCGGGCAATGGCGGCGGCTCCTCGTCCGAGGGGCTCGACGTCGGCGACATGGCGGCGAGTGCCGTCACCTTGCGCGACCATGTCGGCGAGCAGATCGCGCTCGCCTTCGCCGGTCCCGCAGCGCGGCTGATCGCCGGGGAACTCGCCGACAGCCTGGACGAGAGCGGCTATGCCAGGGCCGATTTTGCGGAAATCGCTAGGCGTCTGGGCACTGACGACACCGCCGTGGGCAGGGTCCTGGCGGTGTGCCAGACCTTCGAGCCGGCCGGCCTGTTCGCCCGCGATCTTGCCGAATGCTTGTCGCTGCAGCTTGCCGTTCGTGATCGCCTCGACCCGGCGATGCAGGCCCTGGTGGCCAATCTCGAACTCCTGGCGCGGCGCGATTTCCAGGCGCTGAAGCGGATCTGTGGCGTCGACGAGGAGGATTTGCTCGATATGCTGGCCGAGATCCGGGCACTCGATCCGCGCCCGGGCATGGCTTTTTCAGGCGGCGCCAGCGACGCCATTGTCGCCGATGTCGAGGTGCGCGCGGCCAATGACGGCAGCTGGACGGTCGAGCTCAACGCCGAAACGCTGCCGCGCGTGCTGGTCGACCATATCTATTTCGCCCAGGTCTCGCCGCACGCCAAGAATCAGGCGGAAAAGGACTTTCTGGCCGAGTGCCTGCAAAACGCCAACTGGCTGACGCGCAGCCTCGACCAGCGGGCAAAGACGATCCTCAAAGTGGCCTCGGAGATCGTGCGCCAGCAGGATGCCTTCCTGGTCCATGGCGTGCGCCACCTGAAACCGCTCAACCTGCGCACGGTGGCTGATGCCATCGGCATGCACGAATCGACGGTCAGCCGGGTCACCGCGAACAAATACATGCTGACCCCGCGTGGCGTGTTCGAGCTGCGCTATTTCTTCACCGCCTCGATCGCCGCGTCGGGCGGCGGCGACGCGCATTCCTCGGAAGCGGTACGTGACCGCATCAAGCAACTGATCGACGAGGAGAAATCTGTCGACGTGCTGTCCGACGACGCGATCGTCGACATGCTCAGAGAAAGCGGCGTCGATATCGCCCGGCGCACGGTCGCCAAGTACCGGGAAGGCATGAATATTCCGTCTTCCGTGCAGCGCCGGCGCGAGAAGCGGGCACGCGCCAGCGCCGGCCGTTAGGCCCTTGCGATTTTCCACAGCTCTCGAGCTTTATTGACAAGGCGCGGTGAAGTGGCTAGAAGCCCGCCCGCATGAGACGGGCTTGATGCCCGCTAGCGGATGGTCCGTCACGACAATGGCCCCGGGATGGTCAAGAAGGCGGCTTGTGATCAACCGGAAAGTTCGGATTTAAATCGGCGCGAGTGACGCCGCAAAGCTTGTGCGCACGGATCACGAGTATAAACTCGGGCCAGTTTGAAGCCTGAGCAAGGAAGGTCAGTTTTCAGATGAATCTGCGCATATCGGGAAAGCACATGGATATCGGTGATGCGTTCCGCACACGCATCAACGATCGTGTCGGTGAAGCGATCGGCAAATATTTCGATCGCGGCTTCGCGGGGCACGTCACCGTCATCAAATCGGGCTCGCGCTATTCGGCGGATTGCATGATCCGGCTGGATTCCGGCGCCTCGCTGCAGGCCACCGGCGATGCCCAGGATCCGACGCTGGCCTTCGAGGCCGCGGCCGATCGGCTGGAGACCCGGCTTCGGCGCTACAAGCGCCGTCTGAAATCGCACAATTCGGGCAATGGCAATGGCGAGTTGACCGACATTGCCTATACCGTGATGGCACCGCTTGCCGATGACGACGAGGAAATCCCGGAGGATTTCGCACCGGCCATCGTCGCCGAATCGACCATGACGCTGAAGACCATGTCGGTGGCCTCGGCCGTCATCGAGCTCGATACCAAGGACAGTCCGGTGGTTGTTTTCCGCAATGCCGGAACCGACCATCTCAACATCGTCTATCGCCGGCCCGACGGAAACATCGGCTGGATCGATCCGTCCACGACCAAAGTCGCACAGGGATAAAAGCCAGCCGCACGAGGGGTGGGGACTGGCGCGGCAGGCGAACAAGGATTTTCAAGCATGGATCTGAGCGATCTTATCAGCGTTCCGGCGATTTTGCCGGCGTTGAAGGCGAACTCCAAGAAGCAGCTTCTGCAATTGCTGTCCGAGCGGGCGGCGGCGATCTCGGGCATTCCGGAACGGGAGGTGTTCGACACCATCCTGCAGCGTGAGCGCCTGGGTTCGACCGGCGTCGGCAACGGCATCGCCATCCCGCACGGCAAGCTCGCCGGCGTGAAGCGCATCGCCGGCGTTTTCGCCCGGCTGGAAACGCCGGTCGATTTCGAATCACTGGATGACCAACCGGTCGATCTGGTGTTTCTGCTGCTGGCGCCTGAAGGGGCGGGTGCCGATCACCTCAAGGCGCTGTCGCGCATCGCGCGCGTGCTGCGCGACGCCGACACGGTGGCCAAGATCAGGGGGACGCGAGATGCCACGGCGATCCACGCGCTTTTGTCGGACACGCAAGCCTCGCACGCGGCCTGAAGCCATTTTGGATGAGGGCCGCCGTGAGCGGCCCTTTTTTTATCGGCCGCCTTAATGAATGGCGACCGTGGTCAGGTCGTTTTCCATGGCGCCGGCCAGCGCGCGGTCACGCGCGTCGGAAAGCAGGATCGGCTGGCCGTTGGCGGCAAACAGGGCCCACAGCTCGAGGCCGGGCGCGATTTCACCGATGTTGGGGAAGCGGCCGAGCAGTTCGTCGCTCGAGACCTTGCGCAGGTAAGCGACAGAGCCTTCGCCGAGATGGGCGAATTCGCCGCTGGTCATGGTGATGGTTTCGTCAGTTCTGGTCATTTCAAGCCTCCTTGGCGCGAGGACGCCGCTAAAGGCCATCCCGCATGAGAGCCATTCAAGTTGGTGCATCGTGCTTTCGCAAAATCGGTGCCGACTTTTTCGGCCGATGCAGTGGTAAGGATCAGTCTTTCACCGATATATTTATTTTCCGTACCAGCCGTTCGGACTCCGGCCGATCGAGGTCGATCGACAAAAGGCCGTTTTTCAGCTCCGCCGCGATCACCCGCATGCCGTCGGCCAGCACGAAACAGCGCTGGAACTGGCGCGCGGCGATGCCGCGGTGAAGGAATTCGCGCTCGGTGTCGTCGGTTTGACGGCCGCGCACGACCAACTGGTTTTCCTCCGTTGTCACATCGAGATCGCTTTCGGCGAAACCGGCGACGGCGAGCGTGATACGCAGCCTTTCGGCCTTGCCGTCGGTGCCGCTGAGGCGCTCGATGTTGTAGGGAGGGTAGCTGTCACCGGATTTCGCCAGGCGCTCCAAGGTCTTTTCCATGGCGTCGAAACCCAGGAGAAGCGGGCTGGAGAAAGGCGTCATTCGGCTCATGTTACACTGTCCTCTCAAGAGCGACATAAACTGGAAAAACCCTGATGGCATTTTTCCCGATGGCCTTGATATGGTCCGCCTCGCGACCAAGTTCAAGCCATCGAAAGACCCGCCCAAAAGACCAGGTCGTGAGCTCGCAGGAACAGCCCAAAAGGATCAGCGTCCTGGACTCACAGGAATAATCGATATGGCGCTTGAAACGACGCGCGGATGCAAGGAGAAGCGCCAAGGTCGGGACCATTCCCGGTCAAGCGGTTCGGCAGCTTGCAGTCGGTTCGGCGTCTCTCTGGCGTGCGATCGGTCCAATGAGCTCATGGCCAGCCAAACAAGGAATTGAAATGCCGCAACCACGCAAGATCATCATCGACACGGATCCCGGCCAGGACGACGCCGTCGCCATTCTGCTGGCGCTTGGCAGCCCCGAACTGGAGGTGGTCGGCATATCCGCCGTCGCCGGCAACGTGCCACTGAAGCTTACCGAAAA
Source organism: Mesorhizobium sp. B2-4-17 (assembly GCF_006441275.1). Lineage (NCBI taxonomy): Bacteria > Pseudomonadati > Pseudomonadota > Alphaproteobacteria > Hyphomicrobiales > Phyllobacteriaceae > Mesorhizobium > Mesorhizobium sp. B2-4-17. The sequence goes on from NZ_VFUX01000008.1 coordinate 28,144, forward strand.
GAACGCCCGCAAGATCTGCGAACTGGCCGGGCGGCCGGAGATCAAGGTTTATGCCGGTGCCATCCGTCCCCTGGCGCGCGAACTGGTCACCGCCGAGGAAGTGCATGGCGAGACCGGCCTCAACGGGCCGGAATTGCCCAAACCGACGATGAAGCTGCAGGAGCTGTATGGCGTCGACTTCATCGTCGAGACGCTGATGAGGGAAGAGAGCGGCACCATCACGCTCTGCCTGCTCGGGCCGCTGACCAACATCGCGCTGGCTTTGATCCGCGAACCGCGGATCGCATCGCGCATCAAGGAAATCGTGCTGATGGGCGGCGGCTTTTTCGAAGGCGGCAACGTCACCCCGGCGGCCGAGTTCAACATCTATGTCGATCCGCAAGCCGCCGATCTGGTGTTCAAGTCCGGCATCCCGATCGTGATGATGCCGCTCGACGTCACCCACAAGGCGCTGACCACCGCCAAGCGCATCAAGGCCATTCGTGATCTGGGCAGCAAGGTTGGCATTGCCACCGCCGAGATGCTGGAATTCTTCGAGCGCTACGACGAGGGCAAATACGGCACCGACGGCGGTCCGCTGCACGACCCCTGCGTCATCGCCTATCTGTTGAAGCCGGACCTATTCAACGGCCGCAACTGCAACGTCAGCGTGGAGACCGCCTCGGAGTTGACCATGGGCATGACCGTCATCGACTGGTGGGGCGTGAGCAAGCGGCAGAAGAACGCCATGGTGATGCGCGACATCGATCATGACGGCTTTTTCGCGCTGCTGGTGGAAAGGCTGGGGCGGCTGAACTGACGTTTGGAGCAGCCGGTACGTGCGCGGCATCACCTATTGAGCAATCGATAGGTGTCGACGCCGTGCTTGTGGTGTTGCCGCTCGATGGGAATGAGCGAGCCGACAAGATGCGGCCGCTCGACATCGTCATCGATCCATATCCGTGTGTTGTCGTCATTGAGGCGCACATCGTAGGTGTAGTATAAATTGTGACCTACCATGGCGTACGGGCTAATAGGTTTCACTCTGATATATTCGACCACGCCCATTACATGTTGAGTGGCTACGACCGGGTTGATTTGAAGCTCCATGACCGCGATGGATTTGATCAGTGCCAAGGCGCAAAAGAAAGTGACGCCGATCACTGCGTCGCTGTACTCGTATTGCCAAATAAGCAAGCGATTCCGAAAGGAAACGTTTGACTTTTTCATATTGAAGAGTTGTGCAGCAATGCACAACTCTTCAATATGTCACTGCAAAAAATTTCAAAAGAAGGCGCTTCGCCATCATTTCGACCGTGAAAACGCCAGCCACAGGCCGCCGCCGACCATGAAGCTGCCGCTGATCCTGGACAGGAGCTTGATGCGGCTGGCCGACAGCATGCGTCCGGCGCGGCCGGCGGCCAATGCATAGGTCGAGTCCGACATGGCGGCGAAGATCATGGCGGTGAGGCCCATGATGACGATCTGAAGCGGGTAGTTGCCGGCTGGAGAGATGAACTACGGAAAGAAGGCGCCGAAGAAGATCAGCGTCTTGGGGTTGCTGAGCGCCACCAGCAGGCCCTGCATGAAGAACCCGCCGCGCGGCTTTCTGGCGGTTCCGTCCGCGTTCAGCGTGCCCTTGGAGCGGAACATCTGCACGCCCATCCAGATCAGATAGGCGGCGCCGATCAATCGCACCCACTCGAACCAGTGGCCCATGCCCGAAATCAGCGTGTTGAGACCGATACCGACGATGGCGATCATGACGGCAAGGCCGGCCTGCGTGCCAGCGACATTGGCGAGGCCGGCGCGGGAGCCATGGCGGATGCTGTTGGCGATGATCAGCGTGACCGTGGGTCCGGGCACCAGGATGATGACGATGCAAGCGACGACATAGGCTGCGTAGAGTTCGAGCGACATGTTTTCCTCGATCAGAGCGCCGGCTGCGCAGCGCGGTGAACGACAATCAATGCATGGCGGCGGTAGCGGCGCAAGCCGTGCAACTCAGGCGCCAGCCTGCCACGGCAGCGTTGCCTCGTAGGCCGCGGCAGCCCTCAACACGTCCACGTCGCCGCGCGGCCGTCCGATCAGCTGCATGCCCATCGACCTCCCCTTGTCGTCGAAGCCGACCGGCACATTGACCGCCGGGCAGCCGCCAAGCGTGGCGAAGGCGGAAACCTGCATCCAGCGGTGATAGCTGTCCATCGCGCATCCCGCGACCTCGCGCGGCCAGTGCATGCCGACTGCGAAGGGGAAGACCTGTGCGGTCGGCAGCGCGATCAGGTCGAAGCGGTCGAAGATCGACAGGAGCGTGCGATGCCAGGAGGTGCGGACGACCGAGGCGGCGCGAATCTGCGGCGCCGTCAGCCGCATCGCGTTTTCCACCTCCCAAATGGCTTCCGGCTTCAGCAGGCCGCGCTTCGAGGGATCGTCGTAATGGGTCTTGAGAGCGCAGCCGCTGCTGGCCTGGCGCAGCGTCACGAAAGCCTGCCACAGCGCCTCGAAATCGAAATCCGGCCGCAAGGGTTCAGCCGGGAAGGATGCTTCGACGAACCGGCCGAGCGCGGCCTCGCAGAGATCGAGAATGCCGGGCTCGATCGGCAGGTGGCCGCCGAGATCGCCGAACCAGGCGATGCGGCCGCCGGTTGCTGGTTCTGCGAGCCCTTCGAGGAACGAGCCAGGTTTTTCATAGGATAGCGGTGCCTGCGGATGATACCCCGCCTGTACGTCCAGCAGCAGCGCCATGTCGGCGACGTTGCGGCCCATCGGCCCGTCGACGCCCATCTGCGCGTGGAAGACCTCGAGGTCCGGCCCGCCGGGCACCAGCCCCTGGGACGGGCGGAAGCCGTAGACATTGTTCCAGGCCGCCGGATTGCGCAGCGAGCCGCCGAAGTCGCTGCCGTCGGCGACGGGCACCATGTCGAGCGCCAGCGCCACCGCCGCGCCGCCACTCGACCCGCCGGCGGAGAGCGCCGGATCGAAGGCGTTCAGCGTCGGCCCGAATACGTTGTTGTAAGTGTTTGAGCCGAGCCCGAATTCGGGGACATTGGTCTTGCCGATGATGATGGCGCCGGCGTTGCGGATACGCTCGACGAAGAAGTCATCTTCCTGCGGCACGAAATCGGCGAAGATCGGCGAGCCGAAAGAGGTGCGGAGACCCGTCGTCGAGGCGAGATCCTTGATGGCGATCGGCAGGCCGAAGAGCGTTTCGGTTTCGGCCGCTTGCCGGCTATCGGCTGCATCGGCCTCGCGCAGTATATCCGCGCGCTCACGCAACGAGACGATGGCGTTGACCAGCGGGTTGACCGCTTCGATGCGGTCGAGGAAGGCCGTCACCACCTCGCGCACGGAAAGTTTCTTGCGGCGGATCGCGTCGGCGAGGTCGACAGCCGACAGCCGGCAGATGTCGCCGGCTGGCGGCACGGCATGTTTGGTCCGGGGGCGCATTTTTCTTATCTCAATGGGATTTCAGGGCTTGGTCGACATCGGCGGCCAACGGGATCGCCGGCTGGCCGCCAGGCTTCAGGCAGGCCAGCGAGCCGGCCGCGCCGGCGCGTGCCAGCGCCTTGTCGAGCGCAAGGCCGGACGAGAGACAGGCAGCGAAGTACCCGCAGAAGGTGTCGCCGGCGCCGACCGTGTCGACAGGTGTGATCTTCATTGCCGGGACGGTCAGGAAGTCGGTCGGCGTTGCTGCCATCACGCCGTCGCCACCGAGTGTGACGACGATGGTGCGCCCCGTCCTGCCGGCAAAATCGCGCATGCGTGCCGCCCGGTCGCGACCGCCGAGCGCCAGCGCCTCGCCATAGAGGTCGAACTCCGTCTCGTTGGCTACGACGTAGTCAGCCTTGCCGAGCAAGGCCGCCGCCTCGGCGTGAAACGGAGCGGTGTTGAGCACCGTGACGGCGCCGGCCGCGCTTGCCTGGTCGAGTGCGGCTTCGATGGTCGCCAGCGGAATCTCGTGCTGCAGGAGCACGACGTCCCCCTCTTTCACAAAGGTCTTGGAAAGGTCGCCGGGCACGACGGAGGCGTTGGCGCCGGGCACCACGGCGATGATGTTCTCGCCGTCGTCGCCGACCATGATCAGGGCCGTGCCGGTGGACGCAAAGGTTTCACCCACGCCCGACAGGTCGACCTTGGCGTCGCGCAGCAGTGCCAGCGCCTCGGCGGCGAAATTGTCCTTGCCGACGGCGCCGACCATGCGCACCGCGACACCGGCGCGCGCGGCGGCCAGCGCCTGGTTGGCGCCCTTGCCGCCGGGCGCCGTGGTGAAGCTGGAACCGCTCACCGTTTCGCCGGGGCTCGGCAAGCGGTCGACATTGGCGATAAGGTCGAGGTTGATCGAGCCGACAACGATAATCAAGAAGTGCCTCCCTGCTGAATGCGGGAAGCTATCCTGCCAAGCCGTTCGACGCCAGACCACGCGAATGGTCCAGCACTATTTGCCGCGTCACTCACACAGCACTGTGACCATGCCCTGATAGTTGCCGGCTGGGAAGATGCCGCTCGACCTGGTGGCGGTGAGGTCGACCTGAACGGTATGAGTGCCGTTGACGATTCCGGCTGACCCGAACGAATACTATCGCCGGGTATATCTCTGTGGAAGCAAAGTGGAAGCAAAAATCGATATTTCAGGACGACACTTGCCCGGCTTCCCAGCCCAGGATGGCGCGCTTGCGGGTCAGGCCCCAGTGATAGCCGGTGAGGTCGCCTGACTTGCCGATGGCGCGGTGGCAGGGAACGACGAAAGATAGCGGGTTGGCGCCATTGGCGGCGCCGACGGCCCGGCTGGCGCTCGGCGCGCCGATGCTCGCGGCGATGGAGGAATAGGTGCGAGCCTTGCCCATGGGTATCCGGAGCAGCGCCTCCCAGACACGAACCTGGAAGTCGGTGCCGATCATCACGACATGCAGCGGCTGGTCGGGGCGCCACAACGTCGGATCGAAAATGCGGGCGGCGTAGGGACCGGTCGCGGCCATATCCTCGACATAGAGGGCGTTCGGCCAGCGGCTGGACATGTCTGCGAAAGCGGCGCGCTCCTCGCCGGGGTCGCTGAAGGCAAGCCCGGCAAGGCCGCGATCGGTGGCCATGATCAGGGCGGTGCCGAAAGGCGAGGGGTGATAGCCGTAACGGATAGTCAGGCCCGCGCCGCGCGTCTTGTAGTCGCCGGGCGACATCGCTTCATGGGTGACGAACAGGTCATGCAGCCGGCCGGGACCGGACATGCCCAGTTCGAACGAGGTTTCGAGCAGCGGCATGCCGGAATCGAGCAGTCGGCGCGCGTGGTCCAGCGTTACCGCCTGCAGGAAGGCCTTTGGCGAAAGGCCCGCCCAGCGGGTGAAGAGTTTTTGCAGGCCGGTCGGCGTCTCGCCGACCTCTTCAGCCAGTTCTTCCAGCGATGGCTGATCACGGTAGTCGAGGCTGATCTTCTCGATGGCACGGCGAACGATCTCATAATCGTTGCCTTCGGGCGTGATGTCCTTTTTGAGGACTGCTGTCTGTGTGCTCATGGAACTGTCTCCTTGGCCTGGAATATCGCCCTTTGGGGCGCCGATCGCCACCCGAAACTTGCCTTCTCGCCTCGCATGCCCAGATAGACTCGCATTTCGTGCCCAAGAGGCGGCGATGGCTGGCGAAAAAGCAGATCTCACCGGGGCAAAGGAAACCTTGCTGATGACGCTCTACGGCAAGGCGCTGGAGAGCCGGCTGCCCAATTCCCTGCTGGAAGATCATTTCGCCGACGAGGCGGTGCGCAAGATCGATTATGATTTCTCCAGGCTCAAGGTCGATGACAATCTCGGCATCGGCCTGGCGATCCGGGCCAAGACATTGGACGTCCGTGTCGAGGATTTTCTGGCCAGAAATCCTGGTGCCATCGTGCTGCATCTGGGCTGCGGGCTTGACACGCGCATCTTCCGTGTCGCCCCGCCAGTCGGCGTGGACTGGTTCGATGTCGACTATCCGGAGGTCATCGAACTCAGGCGGAAACTCTACCCGTCCCGAAACCACTATCATCTCATCGCTTCGTCGGTGATCGAACCCGGCTGGCTGGCCGAAGTGCCCCGCAACCGTCCGGCCATGGTGGTGGCAGAGGGGCTGACGCCCTATCTCCCCGCCGACGAAGGGCTCCACCTGCTTTCGCGGCTTGTTTGGCATCTTGCCAGTGGCGAACTGATGTTCGATGCCTACAGCAGTTTCGGGCTGAAGCTGCTTCGGCTCCATCCAGCCCTGAGGGTGACTGGCGCCGAGGTCCACTGGTCCATAGAGGATCCGCACGAGTTGGAACGGGCGGTCCCGAAGCTGCGGTTCGTCGAGGATATTTCCGCCTACAAGCCCGAACACGCCGCCCGCATGGGCTGGTCAGCCAAACTGTTCGTCCGCCTTTGGAAACACATTCCGGCGTTGCGCAAGATCGGCAGACTCCTGCGGTATCGCTTTTAGGGCGTGATCCCGAAATACGGGAACCGGTTTCGGAAAAGGTCGGTTCAGCGCGTCTTGGCGGTCGCCAGCGCCCGCGAAAAGGCGGTGGCAAAGGTTTCGCGGGAGTCGGGATCGAGAAAGCCGCCGATCGCCACGTTCTGGCCTTGTGCTTCCACCGTCATCCTGGTGATGCCGATTTCCGCATGACGGGCGACCGAAAACCGCGCCCAGAACGGGTTGAAGCGATGCGCTTCCGATTTCCCCGAAGGATCCGTCTTGCGGATATCGAGGCTGGTGCGGGAGACCGAAACCTCTTCGCGGGCGCGGGCGGCCCGGTAGTTGACACGAAAGGCGATGTAGACGGCGACCACGTCGAGGCCGAAGAAGCCGAACACCGGCCAGGCACCGCGTGATAGGAAAAACGCGCCTGTCACCAGCCAGCCGAACAGCAGGGCGCCCATCAGAACGAAGAAGCCTGTCCTGCCCAGCGACCGGTGTGGTGTCAGCAACGCATGAAAGAATGGCTCGTCGGCCTGAAATGAGGCGTTTGTTTCGCTCATGACTGAATATTATAGGAAGGGAATGGCGAGCCCCAAGTCCAAAGAGTCTTCAATGCCCAAAAAAGAGCAGCCGGCCGGACGGCGTGACGGCTCGAACGCCAAGCCGCGCCCCAGGCCAATGCGGTGCAGGTCGCTCTATAGCCCGGCCGAGGTGCATGAGATTTTCCGGCGCTTTTCGGTGCAGCGGCCGGAGCCGAAGGGCGAACTCGAACACATCAACGCCTTCACGCTTCTGGTGGCGGTGGTGCTTTCGGCGCAAGCCACCGATGCCGGCGTCAACAAGGCGACGCGGGCGCTGTTCAAGCTTGCCGACACGCCGCAAAAGATGCTGGCGCTCGGTGAAGCCAAGGTCGGCGACCATATCAGGACCATCGGGCTCTGGCGCAACAAGGCCAAGAACGTCCTCGCACTGTCGGAGGCGCTGATCCGTGACCATGGCGGCGAGGTGCCTGATAACCGCGATGAACTGGTCAAGCTGCCGGGGGTCGGGCGCAAGACCGCCAATGTCGTGCTCAACATGGCGTTCGGCCAGCACACGATGGCGGTCGACACGCATATTTTCCGCATCGGCAACCGGCTTGGCCTGGCGCCCGGCAAGACGCCGGAACAGGTCGAGCAGGGCCTGCTGAAGATCATCCCGGAGGAATATATGCGCCACGCGCATCACTGGCTGATCCTGCATGGCCGCTACGTCTGCAAGGCGCGCAAGCCGGATTGCCCAGCCTGCGTCATCGCCGATATCTGCAAGGCGCAGGAGAAGACCACCAGCATTCCGGCACCCCTGGTGCCGATCGCTCCGCTGGAGACAGTGGCCGTCGAGGATCAATAGCCGTAACCGCGCGCCATCGCAGCCGCGAAGACCGGGATCAGCAGGAAGACCGACGCCTCGGCGCGGACATAGGTCTTCACCGAGGCCAGTTCGCTCGCCGGCACGGCAAAGGAAGGGTTGGCGCTGGCTTGCCTGTTCCAGGAAATGAAGCGCACGGTGGGAATGATCGACAGCAGGCCGACGATCGCAAACGCCGCCATCTTGGCCCAGAACACCCAGTTGTGGACGTAGAATTCCCAGCCCTTGAGGCCCCAGACGACGCGGCCGATGCCGACGATGATGATGAGTGCGGCGATGGCGCCGTAGTGGCGGTCGATGCCGGCGAGCCGCTTGAGCGTCGCGGCGGGCAAGTCGCCACGGATCAGCACGAATTCTGCGCCGATGATCCCCGCCAGGGAAAACACCAGCAGATGATGGACGATTGCCAGCACGAGATCGGTCGTGTCCATACTCTTTCCCTTTGCTCGAACGGCGCCGCTTGCGAGAGAGATCCGCCGGCCGCATAGCTAAATCGGTATGCCGCGACGGTACCATCCTTGACGGGAAATCCCATGCCAAAGCAGGCTGGACGAATTGCAGCGCGCCGGCGTCTCCACGAATATGGCCTGGCACGGCTGAAGTTCGGCTCAGGTCACCGTGGAATATTGCACGCCCCTGGATGATGGCGCGTGTCGCGCTGGCCCTTGCACACCGGGGGCGATTTGCTAAGCGCGGGCAACATCAGCGAGGCAATTCATGGACAATCCGCAAGCGACCGTTGCCCCCGTGATCGAGACGCAGCGAACCATTCTAAGGGCACACCGGCTGGAGGATTTCGACGCCTATGCGGCGATGTGGGTCGACCCGGTCGTCACCCGCTTCATCGGCGGCAAGCCGCGCACACGCGAGGAAAGCTGGATGCGCTTCCTGCGTCACGCTGGCCTGTGGTCGCTGCTCGGCTACGGCTTCTGGGCCGTCGAGGAGAAGGCGACCGGCCGTTTCATAGGCGAGGCCGGGTTCCACGACCTGAAGCGTGATATCGAACCGTCGATCGAAGGCATTCCCGAAGCGGGGTGGGCATTGGCTCCGGCCGCCCATGGCACCGGCCTTGCCACCGAAATCGTCAGCCGCGTGCACGGCTGGGGTGAGGAGACGTTCGGACGGGCCAAGACCGTCTGCATCATCGATCCAGAAAACACCGCCTCGTTGAACGTCGCGAGGAAGTGCGGCTACCGTGAAGTGACGCGTACCGCCTATCACGACGCGGCGACAATTTTGCTGGAGCGGCTGCCCTGAGGCGGTTTCAGCCGGCTCTGCGGTGCAGTTTCTGCGCTAGATCGGCCCACGGATCTGCCGCAGCCGCCGCGGCTGAAGCGATGTCCGGGCCGCGCAGCACCGTCGAGCTGTCGAAAGGCTGTGGCCTGGCGATCCCATAGCCCTGGGCATAGTCGACGCCGATCGTCCTCAGGGCCGCGACGATGCCGTCGCTTTCGACGAACTCGGCGATGGTGCGCTTGCCCATGACCTTGCCGATGTGATGGATCATCTCGACCATGGCGCGGTCGATGCGGTCGTCTAGCATGTCCTTGACGAAGCTGCCGTCGATCTTGAGATAGTCGACCGGCAGGTGCTTCAGATAGGCGAAGGACGACATGCCGGAGCCGAAATCGTCGAGCGCGAAACGGCAGCCCAGACCGCGCAGATCGGCAATGAAGCGCATGGCATTGGTGAGATTGGCGATGGCGCTGGTTTCGGTGATCTCCAGGCAGATCATCGCAGGCGAAATGCGATGGACGAGGAACTGCTCGCGCAGGAAATCGAGGAACGTTTCGTCGCCGAACGTCGCTCCGGAAAGGTTGATGGCGCATGTAGTGATCGGCGCCATGCGCGCATCGGCTTGCCGTGCGGCCAGAATGCGGAACGTGTTGCGCACCACCCAGCGGTCGATCGACGGCATCAGGCCGTAGCGCTCGGCCGCGGGAATGAAGCTCTGCGGGGTGACGAAGCTGCCGTCTTCGTCGGTCAGCCGCAACAGGATCTCGATATGCGCGCCAGCCTCGGCGACGTCGTCGTTGAGCGGCCAGATCTCCTGGGCATGAAGCCTGAAGCGATTTTGCTCCAGGGCGATGTGCAGGCGCTGCACCCAGGCCATCTCGCCAAAACGCTCGCGCAAGGCCATGTCGCCGTCGCTGTGGATCTGGACACGGTTGCGGCCTTTCTCCTTGGCCATGTAGCAGGCGACATCTGCGGCCCGCAGAACCTCCTCGATCGTCGCTTGCGCATTGGCGATCTGCACCATGCCGACACTGACACTGGTGTTGAAGGGCCTGTTATCCCAGGAAAAATGCAGATCCTGCACGGCCGCGCGCAGCCTTTCGGCGATGTCGGCCGCAGTGCCGGCCTCGCAATCGATCAGCAGCACGCCGAATTCGTCGCCGCCCAGCCGGGCCAGCACATCGCCGGACCGCAATTCGTTGGTCAACACCGAGGAAATATGGCGCAGCAACTGGTCGCCGGCGGCATGGCCACAGGTATCGTTGACCAGCTTGAACTGGTCGAGATCGAGATACATCAAGGCGTGCTGCCGGGCCTGCCCCTGCAAGTCGACGATCGTCCTTTCCAGCCGGCTTTCAAAAGCGCGCCGGTTGGCGAGCCCGGTCAGCGCGTCATGCGAGGCCTGCCATGAAAGCCGCTCGATATAATCCTCTTCCCGCGTCATGTCGTGGAAGGCGAGCACCGCGCCGACCACTTCGCCGGAAACGAGCAGGGGCGCGCCGGTCAGCGCGACGGGAACAATGGAGCCGTCCGGCCGCCGCAGCAATTGCGGACGGGCGCTGGAACGACGCGGGTCGCCGGCCAGAAGGTGCTCGACCAGTTGCGATTCTTCAAAGCTGGTGTCCTTGTCCACCAGGCGAAACAAGGATGCGATCGGCTTGCCCCTGGCTGTGCCCAACGGGCAAGCCAGCAGCTTCTCGGCAACCGCGTTCATGTAATCCAGCCGCCCGTCAGGGCCGGTGCTGATGACGGCCTGGCCAATCGAAGCCAGGGTGATCTGGGCGCGCTCGCGTTCGGTATTGAGCGCCAGCTGGAAGGCCTGACGCTGCGCGAGCAGTTTGCGCGTGCGCCACACGGCAAGCAGTATCAACAAGGCGGCGGTGACGAGATTGGCAAAGGTGAGCAGCATCTTGATGAAGCGCGAACCTTCGCCGAGGCTTTCCGAGAAGGCCTTGGAAAGCGGGCTGATCTCACGGTCGAGCTGGTGGATCTGCGTTTTCCAGGCGCTGATCTCGGCCAAAGATGCCGGCCCCTTGCTCAGCGTCTCGTGCATCGTGCCGCCGAGCCGCTGGATGGCGAGGATCATGGCGTCGGCGGCCGTCCAATGGCGGATGGCGGCATCGAGATAGCTGAAACCACGGAAATCCCGGAACAGCCAGATCATTCCGGGGACATCGTCGACGTGATTTCCACCCTGCAGGAAACCGATGCTCGCGGCTTCGATATCGGGCTGAGATTGCTCGAGTGCCAGGCGGGCCGACCGATCAGCCAGCGGAACGGCGATCGCCGCGCGATACTCGCTGAAGAAGTCCTCGTTGCCGGTGTCGGCATAGAGGCTGAGAAAATAGATAGCGTGCTTTTGGCCCTTCGACCACTGGCTCTCGCCGCCGACATAAGCACGAACCGCCGAAAGGGTGTAGAGGCTGAGGCTGGCCACCAGCGCCTGGATGAGGACGACGGCGACGAAGGGCCATACGAGTCCGAGAAGACGGGAACTCGCATCAATGGGTGACAGCTTCATCGAATCCTCATGGGCTTGCCATGATCCTGTCAGCGCGTCTGTCCGATTGTTTCATTCACCGGTTGAGACGATGTTGTTTCCCGCATGTCGTTCGGCTGGCGACAACGATCCGGGTATCATGGCGGGCTTAACAGCAAATAAATACTTTCCCCTATTTGTGACGGCGAATCTTGCCACGGCGGCCGAATATTACGCAACGTCAGGCAACTGCTTCGAATTTGTATTTGAGGCTTATCGGCCATCTTGCCTGGGTCGCAACCGAACGACTAGGGCTGAGCCTCCGCCGCGAGGCTGGCTTGCTCCAGCATGGAGGCATCCTCGAAGGCACGGGTGGCGCGAGCCGCCGCCTGGAGCAACGGACGTCTCATGCGTTGAAGAAACGCAGCGTCGACGCGCGTGCTGGGGCCGGCCAGCGTCAAGGCGCCCAGCAAAACGCGTCCCGGTCCGAATACCGGCGCCGAGACGCCCGCCGTCTCGGGGTCTCGGTCGCCGACGGCGAGACAGCAACAGGTTCCGCGGATGGTCTCGTAGGGTTCGCCGGGCTGGCCGGAAAATGCCGCGAGCACGCGTCCGCCCGATCCGGCCAGCAAAGGCAACACGTCACCTTCGCCTATGGTGTAGCGAATCGGATGCTTGGATTCGACGCGGTAGAGACAGGTGCGGACGTCGCATCGTCACCGCTCTGGAAGGCAACAAGATGGCGCGGTCCGGGCGCGGCGGTGCTGCGCTCGCCACCTCGGCGATTGGCTCTTTCGTCGCCGGCACCCTTGGCACGCTGGGCGTCGCCTTCCTCGCGCCGGTGGTGGTCAAGTTCGCGCTTGCCTTCGGCTCGGCCGTATATTTCTCGCTGATGGTGCTGGCCTTCATCACGCGGTCTGACCAGCCTGTTTGCCGGCTTCGTAATCGGCATGATCGGCGTCGACCTGCAGACGGGTCAGCCGCGCTTCACCTTCGGCATGACCGAAACCTTCGGCATGACCGAACTGCTTGACGGCGTCGATGTGATCATTGCCGCCGTCGGCCTGTTCGCCGTCGGCGACGTGCTCGGCGATGTGCATGGCGGCGCTGGCGAACAGGCGCTTTCTTCTATGGCGACATCGCGGTGGCGCTCGATGGTGAGGCGACGCTCCAAGATGCCGTCTCGTTACGGCTCGACCGCTTCTTCGCCGAGGAGAAGGGCTATGTGCCGGGCTTCGGCCATCGCTTCCATCCGGTAGATCCACGCGCGCCGCGCCTGCTGGAACTGACCCGCGACTTTGCCGCGCGTGGTGTCGTCAAGGGGCGTTTCGCCGAGATTGCCGAGGCCATCGAGGCTGATGTCGCGCGGCGCAAAGGCAAAAGAATACCGCTCAACATCGACGGCGCCACGGCCGTCATCTATGGCGAACTCGGCTTGCCGCCGCCGCTGACGCGCGGGCTCTTCGTGCTGTCGCGCTCTGTCGGCATCCTGGCGCATGCCTGGGAACAATCGCAGTAAGCCGAGCGCAAAAAGGGCCCGTTGCCGCGCGAATGGCTGTGGGCTTATGCAGGCACACCGGCGCGGCCGTTTCCGGGGGAGGATGAGACTGGCGCGTGAAGCCTATACCTGGTCGAGTGGCGCGGGCTCGGGAAGCTTCAAGGTCTTCACCAGCGTCGACAGATCCGGTTCGTCGATGAGCATCGCCGCGTCGGCCGGCGCCAGCCATGCCCGCTGCCGCCGCTTGGCCTCCTGCCAGTGGGCAAGCTCTTCCGTCACTTCAAGCAGGTAGACGATGACGTCGACCCGGACAAAGTGGCTGGCCAGCCGCTTCCAGTAGGAATAGGAGCCTGCCGGCTCTCTCAGCGTCTTGCCAAGCACGCCGGCTTCCTCCTGCGCCTCGATGGTAGCTGCCTTGCGTCCGCTCTTGCCTTTCATCGGCCAACCCTTGGGCACGATGAAGCGTCTCGTCGTTCTCGACGTGACCAGCATCACCTCGATATCGCCGTGCGCGTTCCGCCGAAAGGGGACCGCGGCGACCTGGCGGATTCTCTCGCCTTTCTTGGCCTTGCGCACGGCCTTTTTCTTGGTGGCTGCCATTCGTAAAATCCAGTCGGTGCAGTGCCCCCATAGCGTGATGCGGCGCCTTTGCAAAACCTAAACCGCCGCAGGGGCACTAGAACGCCCCTATCATGTAAGTCGGCTAAATAAAAGGAGATGCCGGCCCGTCAGCGGCAAGTGCTCACAGCTGTGTTGCCGATTATCTGCGTCTGGCAGGTCGGCCTGACCTTCGGCACTACCGGCGGCGGCTGCTGGACGATCACGCGGTCCTGGGCCCGATACTGCTGTTGCTGCTGCTGAAATTGCTCCCGCTGAACCCGGTTCTGCAAAGTCTGCAGATCGTTCTGCTGGATTAGCGCGTTGCCGTTGACAGCGGGGTTCAGTGCTTGCGCGGAAGCAGGCACAGCAACGCCGGCCAACACCACCGCCGCCAGCACCGCCGATGCAAAAACCATCGATGGTCGATGTACTGACATCCGCTCATTCCTGCCAAAAATGCTATTCATCCCTCGTATATAGGACGTTTGTCCGGCGATGCCATGGCCGGGGTGGAGTTCTCGAACAAGGCATGGGAGATCGAGGCCGCTTTGCCGCGGCGGAGAATCTGCCCGGCAACCCTGCATTGCACTTGACGGAAGCGGTCGATTCGCCGCTCTATCGGGTCGGCGCCGGCCTCGAGCTGAATGGCGTCAATGGCGTCGGCCTGTCTGTCAGATACAACGGCGTCTTCGGCGAAACGGTGAAACAGAACGCAGTCAGCGCGTGTCTCAAGGTCAGTTTCCAGGCTGGCTCGAGACGGGGCCGGGCGGGAGGGGTCTTGATGAGAAAGTACGCGTATCTTGTGGCGATGCTGGGTGCGGCCTGCATCGCCGGTCTGCCGGCCATGGCGGCGCAAACGAAGGGCGACAAGGCAGCTCCGGCCGCAAATGCCGCCGCCAGTGCGCCGCAACTGCCTGGCGGCGCGTCGGCCTTGTCTGAAACCCATGGCGACTGGACGGTCAATTGCCAGGTATCGGGCACTGCCAAAGTATGCAGCCTGTCGCATCAGCAGTTCAACAAGCAGAGCAACCAGCGTCTGCTGGCGATCGAGCTGTCGAGCAAGAGCGGCGACGACGCGAGCGGAACCCTTGCCCTGCCGTTTGGCCTCGCGCTCGCCAAGGGCGTCACCCTGACCGTCGACGACCAGAAACTCGATGGCAGCCTGCCGTTCAACACCTGTCAGGTGGTCGGCTGCCTCGTGCCTGTGGCATTCGATGCCAACGTCACGCCGCTGCTCAAGTCGGGCACGACGCTCAAGATCGACGCTTTCGCGGCCGACACGGGACAGCAGGTGAGTTTTTCCGTTCCGCTCAACGGCTTCGGCGGGGCTCTTGCCCGCACGGCGGAGCTTTTGGCCAATTGACGGGGAGAGGGTCTCCGGACCGGCGAAGCCGAAGCATCGCCTGGCCACCGTCGAGCGGCAGGCGGTGCGTGCGTTGCGCGTCCTGGTTAGACGACGATCGTTTTGAGGCGCTCGGCGATCAGGGTGGCGAGCCGTGCCGCCACCTCGTCCTTGGTCATTTCGGGCCACTCTTCGACGCCGGTCTTCGAGATGATCCGGACCCGGTTGCGATCGCCGCCCATGACGCCTGAAGGGCCGATGCCGCTTTCGTGCGAGACGTCGTTGGCGACGATAAAATCGGCGCCTTTCTTCTTCAGCTTGGCCTCGGCATTGCGCAAAAGGTCCTGCGTCTCGGCGGCGAAGCCGACGACCAGGCCGGGTCGCTGCTTGTGGTGGCCGACCCCGGCAAGGATGTCAGGGTTCTCCACCATACGAAGCACCGGTGGCCCTTCGCCCGCCACCTTCTTGATCTTTTCGCCGGCTGAGCTTTCGGTGCGCCAGTCGGCAACGGCGGCGACGAAGACGGCTGCGTCCGCGGGCAAAAGCTGCTCCACCGCATCGCGCATCTCTTGCGCGCGCTCGACGTGAATGGTCTTCACGCCGGCCGGATCGGCAATGCCGACCGGGCCGGAGACCAGTCGCACATCGGCGCCCAATCTTGCCAGTGCCGCCGCGATGGCGTGGCCCTGCTTGCCGGACGAACGGTTGGCGATGTAGCGCACCGGGTCGATCGGCTCATGCGTCGGGCCGGAAGTGACGATGATTTTCTTGCCAGCCAAAGGTTTCGGACTGAGATCGAGCAGCGCCTCGATCGCGGCGACGATCTCCAGCGGTTCGGCCATGCGGCCTTCGCCCGCCTCGTTGCTCTCAGCCATCTCGCCTTTGGCAGGGCCGACAAAGGCAACGCCGTCCTTGGCCAGCGTGGCGCGGTTGCGCCGCGTCGCAGGATGCGCCCACATCCTCGGGTTCATGGCCGGTGCCATCAGCACCGGTTTGTCGGTGGCGATCAGCACGGTGGATGCGAGGTCGTTGGCGTGGCCATAGGCAAGCTTGGCCATCAGGTCGGCGGTCGCGGGCGCCACCACCAGCAGGTCGGCCTCGCGTGACAGGCTGATGTGGCCGACATCGTGCTCGTCATTGCGGTCGAACAGTTCGGTGAAGACATGATCTGCCGAAAGCGCGCCGACCGACAGCGTGGTGACGAACTCCCGCGCGGCTGACGTCATCACCACCCGCACCGCGGCACCGCGCTCGCGCAGCCGCCGGATCAGGTCCAGCGCCTTGTAGGCTGCAATGCCGCCGCCGATGATGAGCAGGATGCGCTTGCCGGAGAGACTGCCTTGGGCAGAAATCCTGGCTGCCGTTGCAATGGCGGGGGCCGTCGAGCCCTGTGAGACGGCCAGGGCATGCAGGGCTTTCTCAATCTGGTCGAGGCGACCGGTCGGCAGGGCCTGCCCGTCAACCGCGGCCCGGATCATGACCCGTGCCTGCTCTTCCATGGAACGGTCGTTTTCCGCCGCCAGTCGGCGCAGCAGTTCCTTGACCTCATCGCCGAGGTTGCGAATGGTGATGCTTGCCATGTGATTGCGCTCTGCTCATCTTCCGATAGCAATGATAGCAATGCAATCATATCGCAGCAAGCTACGGACAGTGCTGACGCGGCGGAGCTAGATCAGCTTCCAGGCAATATAGACCAGTGTCAACGCGATCACCCACAGCGCCACCCGGCCGGAACGGCTGTACCGGGCCTCGGCCTTGCCGATGGCGCGGGCGGTGGTTTCGTCGAAGCGCAGCCCGTGCTCGGCCATCAGATCGATCTCTCGCGACAGCCGATCAGTGCGCGCCGCAAGCTCCGGCGCCTGGCGGGCGAGCGTCAGCAGCGCCTTGGCGCCATCACGCGCATCGATCATCATGCCGCGCGGGCCGAGATTCCCGGCGATCCAGCCGCTGACCACCGGCTCGGCCGTCTTCCACATGTTGAAGACCGGATCGAGCGTACGCGCCACGCCCTCGACCACCACCATGGTCTTCTGCAGCAGGATCAGTTCCGGTCTTGTCGCCATGTCGAAGAGTTCGGTCACCTCGAACAGCAGCGTCAAAAGCTTGGCCATCGAAATGGTCTCGGCCGGCTGGCCGTGGATCGGCTCGCCGATGGCGCGGATCGCCTGTGCGAAGGCCGCGACATTGTGCTGGCGCGGCACATAGCCGGCCTCGAAATGCACCTCAGCGACGCGCAGATAGTCGCGCGTGATGAAGCCGTAGAGGATTTCGGCGAGGAAGCGGCGCTCCTTCTTGCCGAGCCTGCCGGCAATGCCGAGATCGACGGCGACGATGGTGCCATTCGCTTCGACGAACAGATTGCCGGGATGCATGTCGGCATGGAAGAAGCCGTCGCGCAGCGTATGGCGCAGGAACGACTGGACGAGATTGGCGGCGATCGCCTTCAGGTCGTGGCCGGCGGCTTCGAGGCCGGCGATGTTGTTCATCTTGACGCCTTCGACCCATTCCATGGTCAGCACGTCACGGCCGGTGCGTTCCCAGTCGACATAGGGTACGCGGAAGCCGGGATCATCCCTGGTGTTTTCGCCCAGTTCGGAGAGCGCCGCGGCTTCGAGGCGCAGGTCCATCTCGATCTTGGTGGTTTGCGCCAGCGTTTCGGTGACCTGAACCGGCCGCAGCCGGCGTGATGAGGGGATGTATCTTTCCTGCAGGCGGGCGGCGAGGAAATAGCTTTCCAAGTCGTGAAAAAAGCGGCGGCGCACGCCCGGCCGGATCACCTTCACCGCCACCTTGCTGGCAGCACCTTCGTGGAGGGTTTCGGCGGCGTGGACTTGGGCGATGGAAGCGGCAGCGACCGGGTCGCCGAATTGCGCGTAGAGATCGGCCACCTTGCGCCCGAGCGACGCTTCGATGGCCGCGATCGCCTCGGCCCTCGGGAAGGTGTGCATCTTGTCCTGCAGCATGGCAAGATCGAGCGCCATGTCATTGCCGACGACGTCGGGCCGCGTCGCCAGAAATTGGCCAAGCTTCACATAGGACGGGCCGAGCCGAACCACGGCCTTGGCCAGCCGGTCACTGCGCTGATAGGCGAGTGCGCGGCGACGGGTGAACAGCCGCGCCAGCCGCCAGCCGAATTTCGGCAGGCCGGACAACTCCTCGCCGGGCAAGGCGGCGACGACGCCCTCGCGCACCAGCACCCAGCCGGCCCGCATGAGCCGAAATCCTGCGCTGACCGTGCTCATGGCTGCGCTCGCCCCGCCGATCCGTTGAACCGGCACAGAGCGCATCGAGCGGGGTAGATATGCGACGGCCTCAAAGCTTCCAGCCCGAATGCAGGGCCGCTATGCCGCCGGAATAGTTGCGGAAGGAAACACGCTCGAAGCCGGCGCGGGAAATCATTGCCGCGAAGTTCGGCTGGTTGGGGAATTTCGCGATCGATTCGACCAGGTAGGAATAGGGCTCGCCGTCGCCGGTGACCATCTTGCCGATCCTGGGAATGGCGTTGAACGACCAGGCTTCGTAAGCCTTGTCGAGCAGCGGCATCTCGACCTCGGAAAATTCCAGGCACAGGAACCGGCCGCCAGGCTTCAGCACGCGGAACGCTTCGCCGAGGGCGACATCGATGCGCGGCACGTTGCGGATGCCGAAAGCAATGGTGTAGGCGTCGAACGTGGCATCCGCGAAGGGCAGTTCCTCGGCATTGGCCTCGACGAAATCGGTGTTGCCGGACAGGCCTTTCTTCTCGGCCCGGTCGCGGCCGACGGCGAGCATCGAACCGTTGATGTCGAGCACGGTGGCATGGGCGTGGCCGTGGCTGGCATCGACGATGCGGAAAGCGATGTCGCCGGTGCCGCCGGCGACATCGAGCACACGCCAGCCCGGCCGCTTGGGCGGATTGAGCCAGGTGACCATGGCATCCTTCCACAGCCGGTGCAGGCCGCCCGACATCAGGTCGTTCATCAGGTCGTAGCGGTTGGCGACCTTGTGGAAAACATCGTTGACCAGGGACTGCTTCTCGCCTTCCCCTACACGTTTGAAACCATAGGAGGTTTCCATGCCGCCCGCGGCCGTGGTTCTCTCAACTGACATTTTTTTGATCCGTCATAAAACCGGCGGGACCATAGCCGATCGATGGTGCGGGCGCTATTGTTTAAGGCGCGGTGTTCAGCCGCGCTTCCAGGTGGTGGGTTTTCAACACCTGGACTGACCGACGGGATGTTTGAATGCCTTTGAAAGCGGAACTGCACTGCCACATTGAAGGGGCAGCGGCGCCCGAACTCGTCATCCGCCAAGCGCAGAAATATGGCAAGGATACCTCGCCCTATATCGAGAACGGTTCCTTCGTCTGGCACGATTTCACCTCCTTTCTCGCTGCTTACGATTTCTCCTCCGATCTGTTCCGGACCGAGGAGGACTATGCGCGGCTGGCCGACCACTATCTGACCAGCCTCGCCCGCGACGGGGCGATCTATTCCGAGGTCTTCACCTCGCCCGACCATGCGACGAAAGCCGGGCTGTCGCCCAAGGCCTATACGGACGCGCTCGGCGAAGGCATGCTGCGCGCCAAGGCCAAGACCGGCATAGAGGGCCGCATGATCGTCACCGGCGTGCGCCATGTTGGCGTCGAGTCGATCGAACAGGCGGCGCGTTTCGCGGCGCGCTGCGGGCATCCGCTGGTCACTGGCTTCGGCGTCGCCGGCGATGAGCGGATAGGCGACATGGAAGACTATGTCAGGGCTTTCGAGATCGCTCGCGAAGCAGGGCTCGGCATAACCGTCCACGCCGGCGAACTGACAGGCTGGGAGACCGTACAGGCCGCGCTCGACCACATCCGCCCCTCCCGTATCGGCCACGGCGTGCGCGCCATCGAGAACCCGGAGCTTGTCCGGCGCATCGCCGACGAGGGCGTCGTGCTGGAATGCTGCCCCGGTTCCAACGTTGCGCTCAAGGTGTTCGACAGTTTTGCCGACCATCCGTTTCCCGCCCTGAAGGCGGCCGGCTGCAAGGTGACGCTCAATTCCGATGACCCGCCCTATTTCTGGACCTCGCTGAAGCGCGAATACGATATCGCCGCCGAGCATTTTTCAATGAGCGAAAAGGCGCTGGCGGCGGTCACCAGAACCGCTATCGAAGCGGCCTTCGTCGACAGGAAGACCAAGGCGATGCTGCTGGGTCGGCTGGACGCGAAGGTTCGGTGATCGCGATAGTGAGTAGTCAGTAGCGGGCAGTTTGGCCATGCACGCATGGAGCGGTTGAAGGCCGGCGCTTTCCCTCAGGCGGGGACTCGCAAATCGGCTCACTATTCACTACTCACTATTCAACCACTCACCGCGAACCACCACGTCGGAGCACATCATGAAGGGCGTCACCGTCGTCGATCATCCGCTTGTCCAGCACAAGCTGACCATCATGCGCAAGAAGGAGACCTCGACGGCCGGCTTCAGGCGGCTGCTGCGCGAGATATCACTGTTGCTCGGCTACGAGGTCACCCGCAACCTTGAACTGACCACCACCACCATCGAGACCCCGATCGAGGAGATGGAAGCGCCGACGCTGGAGGGCAAGAAGCTGGTCTTTGCCTCGGTGCTGCGAGCCGGCAACGGCTTGCTGGAAGGCCTGCTCGACCTGGTGCCCGCGGCTCGCGTCGCCCATATCGGCCTCTACCGCGACCACGAAACGCTGGAAGCGGTTGAGTATTTCTTCAAGGCGCCGAGCGATCTCGCCGACCGGCTGGTGATCGTCGTCGATCCGATGCTGGCGACCGCCAATTCGGCAATCGCGGCGATCGACAAGTTGAAGGGGCGCGGCGCCACCAACATCCGCTTCCTGTGCCTGCTGGCGGCGCCCGAAGGCATCGAGCGCTTCACCAAGGCGCATCCGGACGTCCCGGTCTTCACCGCCTCCATCGACCGCCAGCTGAACGAGAAGGGCTATATCATGCCTGGGCTCGGCGACGCCGGCGACCGCATGTACGGGACGAAATAGCACCTGTCGAAGCGATTCAGCGTTCGATTGAATCGTTGACCCGCTTTTGCCTTCGATTTCTCAATTCCGGACGGAAAACCGCTGTGCACTTTTCCTGGAATTGCTCAAAGCCGCAACCAGGTTTACCGATTGTTTACGCAAGGATGCGGTTTCGGAGAGCGTTAAAGCGCCAAACACCATGTCCGGACTAAGGATCAGCCCTTAAAAGGTTGACCCATGCTGCGAACACTTCTCATTCTTGGTGCGTCCGCCGGGATAGCCGCATCCATCCCGATGATCTATCAGTCAAATCCCCAGCTTATCGAGGGATTGGTGAAATCGGCGATTACCGCCAAGCCGGCCACGGAGACCCAGCCGGACCTGAAACTGGCGGCGATGCCGGACAAGCCGGCTGCAGCGCAACCGCTGGGCCGCAAGTTCATGGTCGAGGCGGACGCGCGCGGACACTTCACATCGCAGTTCAAGCTCAATGGTCGTCAGGTCGACGGCATGATCGATACCGGTGCGACGCTGGTTGCCATCAACACCTCGACGGCCCGCCGGATCGGCCTGTCGCTGAGTCCTTCCGATTTCACGCGCCAGGTCAACACCGCCAACGGCACGATCAAGGCTGCCGTGGTCACGGTCGATCGGCTGCAGATCGGCGCCATCCAGGTGGAAGACGTCCAGGCGGTCGTGCTCGACGACAAGGCGCTTCAAACCAATCTCATAGGCATGAGTTTCCTCACGCGGCTCCAGAAATACCAGGTCGAAAACGGCTCACTGCTCCTCGTCCAGTAGTTAGCCGCGAGGCAATATCCGCCGGATGACGGTTTTGTCCGCCGGCGGTTTCGAAGCGCCGATCGCATAGGCCGAAAGCACGGCCGCTGCTGCCGCTTCGGCATCGATCGGGGAGCGGGCATGGATCAGCGCCAGCGCATCTCCGGCTTGTACTTCCGCGCCAATGGGCAGCAGCCTGGTGATGCCGACGGCGGGATCGATCTTGTTGTCGGGCCGGGTGCGCCCGCCACCCAGACCAACCACCGCAAGGCCGATATCGCGGGCGGCTATGCTTGTGACGAAACCCTGTGTCGTCGCCTTGACCGCGAATTCCGTTGCCGCTTCCGGCAAATATTTTTCCGGCCTCTCGATGAAATCCGCGGGGCCGCCGAGTACCGTCACCATGCGGGCGAAGGTGGCGGCGGCGCGCCCGCTGGCGAGCGTCTCGGTGGCGCGCCGCATGCCATCCTGGTTGGACGACACCAGTCCCGCCGACTGCAGCATTTCGGCCGCCAGCGCCAGGGTCACGTCCTCCAGCCGCCGGTCGCGAAGACGGCCGGTCAGGAAGTCGACGGCGTTGCGCACCTCGACGGCGTTGCCGGCAGCCGAGGCCAGTGGCTCGTTCATGCCGGTGATCAGGGCGGACACTTTCAGCCCGGCGCCGCTGGCGACCTCGACCAGGCTGTTGGCGAGCGCGGTCGCATCGCGCGATTTCTCCATGAAGGCGCCATTGCCGACCTTGACGTCGAGCACCAGGGAGCCCAGGCCGGCGGCCAGCTTCTTCGACAGGATCGAGGCGGTGATCAGCGGCACCGATTCCACGGTGGCGGTCACGTCGCGTATCGCATAGAGCCGGCGGTCGGCCGGCGCGAGGTCGGCGGTCTGGCCGATGATGGCACAGCCCGTTTCCAGTACCGCCTGGCGAAACAATGCAATGTCGGGCTGGCTGATATAGCCGGGGATCGCATCCATCTTGTCCAGCGTGCCGCCGGTATGGCCAAGGCCACGCCCCGAGATCATCGGTACATAGGCGCCGCAGGCGGCGACGATCGGCGCCAGCATCAACGAGACATTGTCGCCGACACCTCCGGTCGAATGCTTGTCGGTGACCGGGCCGGGCAGGTCCGACCAGTCGAGCACATCGCCGGAATCGCGCATGGCCAGTGTCAATGCCACGGCCTCGTCCCGGTTCATGCCGTTGAAGAACACCGCCATGGCAAAAGCCGCGGCCTGGCCATCGGTGACGGCACCTGACGTCACGCCGTCGATGAAGGCCGCGATTTCGCGAGCAGGCAGCCTCTGGCCGTCTCGCTTGTGGCGGATGATTTCCTGCGGAAGCATCAGTTCTCCAGGAGCCTGTCGCGGAACACGCGCTGAAGGACCGTTGCCAGCCGTGACCCGCCAACCGGGGCCATGTCCTTGGTCTCCTGGTGCGAAAGTTCGGCTCCGGTCATGCCGGCGGCAAGGTTGGTGATGACCGAGCAGGCGGCGACCCGCAGCCCAAGGAAGCGGGCCAGAATGACTTCCGGCACGGTCGACATGCCGACCGCGTTGGCGCCCATGATGCGCGCCATGCGGATTTCGGCCGGTGTTTCGAAACACGGCCCGGAAAACCACATATAGACGCCCTTGTGCAGAGCGGTGCCGGTCGCGTCCGCCGCGCGCTCGATCGCCTTGCGGATGCCGGCATCATAGGCTTCGGTCAGGCCGACGAAGCGGCGGTCGCTCGGCTCGCCGATCAGCGGGTTGGTGCCGGAGAAGTTGATGTGGTCCGTGATCAACATGACAGAGCCCGGCGGCATGTCCGGATCGACCGAGCCGGCGGCATTGGTGAGGATCAGTTTTGTGATGCCGATGCCGGCAAGCACTTCCAGCACCGGCCGCATCGCCGCTGCGTTGCCATGTTCGTAGTAGTGAGCGCGGCCGGACAGCATCAGCACCGGCGTGCCGGCAAACAGTCCCGCCACCACTTCACCGGCATGGCCGCTGACGCCGCTCCTGGGAAAGCCGGGCAGGTCGGCATAGGAGACGCGGATCGGGTTCTCGATCCGTTCGACAAGGACGCCGAGCCCCGAACCCAGCACCAGCGCGGTCGACGGCGCCAGGCCGTCCAGCCTTTCGATGAGATGGTCCAGCGCCTTTTCCGTCATTTCAGCCAGCCCGTGGTTCAGCAGATGCTTCATTTCAGCCAGCGCTTCACTTCAAAATGTCGCCGCGGAAGCCGTAGGGGAACATGTCGCCCATGGTCACGGTCTCGGCCACACCCGTGTCGTCGCAGAGATAGAGCTTGGTTTCAGGGCGGCAGAATTCGGCCAGCCGCTGGCGGCAGCCACCGCAAGGCGTGCATTTGGCTATGCGTTCGGCAAGGACGGCGATTTCGACGATCTTGCCGCCGCCGCCCATGATGTAGTGGCCAAGCGCGGTCGTCTCGGCGCACCAGCCCTCCGGATAGGAGGCGACCTCGACGTTGGCGCCGGTGAAGATGCGTCCGTCCTCGGTACGCAAGGCGGCGCCCACGGGAAACTTGGAATAGGGCGCGTAGGCCTTGGCCATGGCGGTCTTGGCCGCTTCGAACAGATCATGCGACATTCAGTTGTTCTCTCCCACGATCTCGTTCAAAAGCCGCCCGCCAGTGGATTCCGTCCGCTCAGCGCTCCTTGACATAGGGCACGCCGCCGGCGCGGGGCGGGATCGCCTTGCCGATGAAGCCGGCGAGCAGGACGACGGTGAGGATATAGGGCAGGGCTTGCATGAACTGCACCGGCACCTTGCCGATGATGGGCAGCGGCGAGCCCTGCAAGCGGATCGACAGCGCGTCGAGGAAGCCGAACAGAAGGCAGGCGAACATGGCGTTGACCGGCTTCCACTTGGCGAAGATCAGCGCGGCCAGCGCGATGTAGCCCTTGCCGGCGGTCATGTCCTTCACGAAACCGCCATTCTGCACCATCGACAGATAGGCGCCGGCGACGCCGGTGAGGATGCCGGTGCAGATGAGCGCCCTGTAGCGCAGCCAGGCGACGGAAATGCCGGCGGTGTCGACGGCGGCGGGATTTTCGCCGACGGCGCGCAGCCTGAGGCCGAAGCGGGTGCGAAACAGCACCCACCAGGTGAAGGGCACCATAAGGAAGGCGAGGTAGACCAGCAGCGAATGACCGGAGATCAACTCCGCGTAGATCGGGCCGATGATCGGCACATCCCTGACGGCATCGGCGCCAGGCCAGATGATCGCTTCGAACCGTTCGCCCGGCTGCAGCGCCGGCGTGCGTCCGCCCTGCTGGAACCAGGCCTGGCCGAGGATGATGGTCGATCCGGCGGCGATGAAATTGATCGCCACGCCCGAAACGATCTGGTTGCCGCGATGGGTGATCGAGGCGAAGCCGTGCACCATGGCAAACGCGACCGAGATCAGGATGGCCATGCCGAGGCCGAGCAAGGCCGAGTGGAAGACCGACGCCGCGGCCGCCCCCGCGAATGCGCCAACCAGCATCTTGCCTTCGAGCCCTATGTCGAAGATGCCGGCGCGTTCCGAATAGAGGCCGGCAAGGCACGCCAGCAGCAGCGGCACCGAGAGGCGGATGGTCGAGTCCAATGTCTGGACGATCGCATTGAACACGTCCATCTCAGGCGCCCTTTCCCTTGACCGCTTCCATGCCGACCGACCGTGGGCTGAACGAGGCGAACAGCGCCTGGATGTAAGGCCTGAACATATGTTCGAGCGCGCCGGCGAACAGGATGACCAACCCCTGAATGATGACGATCATGTCGCGGCTGATCGCCGGCATCTCGAAGGCGAGTTCGGCGCCGCCCTGATAGAGCATGCCGAACAGGATCGCCGCCAGCACGATGCCGACCGGGTGCAGGCGCCCCATCAGCGCCACGGCGATGCCGACGAAGCCGGCGCCGGAGACGAAGTCGATCGCGACATTGTGCTGGTCGCCCATCACCGGATTGAGCGCCATCATGCCGGCGAGCGCGCCTGAGATCATCATCGCGGTGATGATGATGCGGGTCTCCGAAATGCCGGCATAGCGCGCCGCCTTCGGGCTGTGACCATAGGTGCGCATCTCATAGCCGAGCCTGGTGCGCCAGATCAGCAGCCAGACCAGGAAGGCCATGACCAAGGCCAGCAGGAAGGTGACGTTGAGCGGGGCCGAACGGATCTTGGCGCCGAACAGCTCGATGATCCAGTTGAGTTTGGGCAGTTCGGCTCCGGCAAGGAAGTTCCGGGTTTGCGGGGCTTGCGAACCGGCCGGCTTTAACGGTCCCACCAGGAGGTAGACCATGATCGAGGCGGCGATGAAGTTGAACATGATGGTGGTGATGACGATGTGCGAGCCACGCTTGGCCTGCAGATAGGCCGGGATCAGCGCCCACAACGCGCCTACAAGCGCGGAAGCGACGATGGCCAGCGGAAATGTCAGCCACCAGGGCAGCGCGCTGTCGAAGGACAGGCAGACGATGGCGATGCCGAGACCGGCGATGTAGGCCTGCCCCTCGGTGCCGATGTTGAACAGGCCGCAATGCGCGGCCACCGCCACCGAGAGCCCGGTAAAGATGAAGGTGGTGGCATAGAAGAGAGTGAAGGCGATGCCTGTTCCCTTGCCGAAGGCGCCCTCGACCAGGATGACGGCGGCACGCAACGGATTTTCGCCGACCAACAGCACGACGAAGCCGGCGACGATGAAAGCCACGGCCAGATTGATCAGCGGGATCAGCCCATAGTCGGCCCAGGCCGGCAATTTGGCGTAAGGCGTGCTCATGCGGCGGCCTCCTGCTCGACCCCGGCCATGAGCAGGCCGAGCTCGCCTTCGGTGGCTTCGGGGCCGCGTTCGCCGACGATGCGGCCGGCAAACATCACCAGGATGCGGTCGGAGAGCGAGCGGATTTCGTCGAGCTCGACCGACACCACCAGCACGGCCTTGCCCTGGTCGCGCATGGCGATCAGGCGCTTGTGGATGAATTCGATGGCGCCGACATCGACGCCGCGCGTCGGCTGGCCGACGATCAGCACGCCGGGATCCTGTTCCATCTCCCGCGCCAGCACGATCTTCTGCTGGTTGCCGCCTGAAAAATTGGCGGTCTTCAGGCGCGGATTGCCGGGACGGATATCGTATTTCTCGATCTTGTCCTTCGCATCGGCCATGATGGCGTCGACATTGAGGAATGGCCCTTTGAGATAGCGGGGGTCGTCGTGATAGCCGAGAGTGGAATTCTCGTTCTCCTCGAAGGCCAGCACCAGCCCGACATGATGGCGGTCCTCCGGCACATGCGCGAGGCCGCGGTCGCGCAATTCGCCGGGATCGGCCTTGCCCGTCAGGTCGATCGGCTTGTCGTCGAGCATGACCGAGCCTGAAACGGCATGTCTGATGCCGGAAATCGCCTCGAGCAGCTCGGATTGGCCGTTGCCGGCGACGCCGGCGATGCCGACGATCTCGCCGGCGCGCACGTCGAAGGAGATGTCGTCGACCATGGTGACGCCACGGGAATCCCTGACCGTCAGGTTCTTGACCGCGAGCTTGACGGCACCGGCTTCCGCTTCGCCCTTTTCGACCCGCAGAAGCACACGGCGCCCGACCATCAGTTCGGCCAGTTCCTCGACGGTGGTTTTCTTCGTCTCCCGGGTCGCTACCATCGTCCCTTGGCGCATGACCGACACGGTGTCGGTGATGGCCATGATCTCGCGCAGCTTGTGGGTGATCAGAACCACCGTCTTGCCCTGTTCCTTCAGCTGCTTGAGGATGCGGAACAGATGATCGGCCTCGGCAGGCGTCAGCACGCCCGTTGGCTCGTCGAGGATCAGGATCTCGGCGCCGCGATAGAGCGCCTTGAGAATTTCGACACGCTGCTGCAGGCCGACCGGCAGTTCCTCGATGATCGCGTCGGGATCGACTTCCAGCCCGTATTCGCGCTCCAGCCGCTCCAGCTCGGAACGCGCCTTGGCGATGCTGCTCTTCAAGAGCGCATCGTTTTCGGCGCCGAGAATGATGTTCTCCAGCACCGAGAAATTGTCGACCAGCATGAAATGCTGGTGCACCATGCCGATACCGAGCGCGATCGCGTCGTTGGGCGTCTTGATCGATGCCGGCTTGCCGCCGACGCGGATTTCGCCGCCGTCGGCCTGGTAGAAACCGTAGAGGATCGACATCAGCGTCGACTTGCCGGCGCCATTTTCGCCGACGATGCCGTGGATGGTGCCGCGCGCGATCTCCAGATTGATGTCGCGGTTGGCACGCACGGCGCCAAAACTCTTGTTGATGCCGATCAGTTCGATTGCGGCTTGCGCCATGCAGCCTTTCCCACTCTTATTTTTTTATCGCTTGGTCAAAATGCCTAGCATGACGCTCCGCCCATGCCAATTGGCCGGAGCAGCGTCCACTCTCGACAAATCCGCGCGCGCTTGTCAATTTCGAACGTGTCCGAAGCTCTCACATTCGCTAGTATGGCGAAGCCGAATTGAAACCGCGGCGCAAGGCATCGCGGTATAAACTGGGGACTTTGCATGACCACGCCTTCCGACCGGCTGACGACGCTGGAAATCCGCGCCGCCGAGCAGGAAAAGACCATCGAGGAACTGTCGGGCCAGATCGCCGAGCAGTGGACGGTGATAGAGCGCATGCAGCGTAAGCTCGACGCGCTGACCGAGCGTTTCCTGGCGCTCGAGGAGCAAGCGGGGTCAGACGTGCCGGTGACCAAACCCCCGCACTGGTAGGGTGGAGGGGAGCCATGGCCGGGGAGGGCGACCGCATGGCAAGGGCTGGGGACTATGTGCTTGGCCTGATGAACGACGTGGAGCGCCAACGGGCCGAGCGTGACCTGGAGATCGACCCAGCCTTCCGCGATGCGGTGATACGGCTTGCCGAGCGCATGCACATTTTCGACCGTGCCGTGCCGTCGGGCGGCGACGATCGGTGGCGGCTGATCACCACACGCATTGCCGAACTGCCGCAGATGCGCGCCGCCGGCCTGGACGACGTCAAGCCGGTGATCCATGGTCTTGCCCGGAAGCCACATGGGTTCGGTGTGCATTCTCTTGGCGGCCGGTGCGGGATGATCGTTGCCGCTGCGCTGATTGCTGTCTTCGTGTTCGGCTATCTGATGGGAAGGTTATAGGCCAAGTCCACGCGACATCAGCAGCATCGTCTCGCCATCCTGCTCGAATGTCTCCACCCAAGTCCAGCCAAGAGCCGCGTAGAAGTCGCGCGCTTCCAGGTGTAGAGATAAAGCGTCTCGACACCGACGGAGGCCGCATGCGCTTCGATCGCATTGACCAGCGTCGTGCCAATCCCTTTGCCTCGATGCGGGATGTCGACGACAAGGCCCGCCAGCCAAGGCGTCAGATCGTGCGCCGGTTCCAATTCGTCGCGCACCAACAGGCAGCTGCCGACCGGCACACCGTCAATCCGGACGACTAGGGCCGCCTCGAACCCGTCGCCTGCAAGCAATTTTCGAAGTCCTGCCGCATCGTCTTCAAGCGTCCTTCCCGTGCCTTCGAAAAAGGCCGCGAGGCGCAGCCGCGCCACGGTCTCGATGTCGTGGTCCTGCATGGGTTCGATTGTCGGCTGCATCGCTCTCTCGAATGTCATTCCCTCCGGACGGATTGAAGCGTCGCCCCATCCAGCAAGAACAAACCGCCGGGCTTTCGCCCGGCGGTCTGCAAAATCATGGCTGGAGAGCGCTACCGATCAATAGGGACAGGCGTTGTCGGCCGTGTAGTCGTGCACCTGAATCTTGCCGGCGATAATGTCGGCCTTGGCCTTCTCGACCGCGGCCTTCATCGCATCGGTCACCAGCGCCTTGTTGTTGTCGTCCATGGCGTAGTCGACGCCGCCTTCCTTGAGGCCGAGGTTTTCGACGCCGCCCTTGAAAGTGCCGTTCTTGCCGTCCATGAAGGCGGTGTAGACTGCGACGTCGACGCGCTTCATCATCGAAGTCAGCACCTTGCCGGGCTGCAGGCCGTTCTGGTTGGAATCAACTCCGATGCCGAGCTTGCCGGCATCAGCCGCCGCCTGCAGCACGCCGACGCCGGTGCCGCCGGCCGCGGCGTAGACCACGTCGGAGCCCTGGTCGATCTGCGTCTTGGCGATTTCGCCGCCCTTGGCCGGATCGTTCCAGGCGGCCGGCGTGTCGCCGGTCATATTCTGGATCACTTCCGTCGCACCGGCCGCCTTGGCGCCACCGACATAGCCGCATTCGAATTTGCGGATCAGCGGGATGTCCATGCCGCCGACGAAGGAGACCTTCTTCGACTTCGAGGCCATCGCCGCCATGATGCCGACGAGGTAGGAGCCTTCGTTCTCCTTGAACACCAGCGAGCGGACATTGGGCAGGTCGACGGCATCGTCGATGATGGCGAAGTTGAGATCGGGATATTCGGCCGCGACCTTCTTCAGCGCATCCTCCCAGGCGAAGCCGGCCATGACGATCGGGTTGTGGCCGTCCTCGGCGAAGCGGCGCAGCGCCTGCTCGCGCTGCGAGGCATTGGACACCTCGAATTCGACATAGGGCGTGCCGGTCTCGGTCTTGAACTTCTCGGCGCCGTGATAGGCCGCTTCGTTGAACGATTTGTCGAACTTGCCGCCCAGATCATAGAGGATGGCCGGCTGGACATCCGCGGCAAAAGCCGGAAGAACCATTGCGGTTGCGGCCAGAAGGCCGAGAACGATACGTTTCATGTGATCCACACCCTGTCGGTTATTTTTTCCGTTACGCCCCGCCCGCCTGTCCGGTTCTGCGGCAGGCATGCGACGTCAGCCAGGAGTGTACTGACCTCCCGCTCGGCGGCAATCTGGCACGGCCCGAAACAAAATTCACGCGGAATTTTGACCCTTTGGAAAAGCGTGCCAAGGGCAAGCCGTGCCGGCAGTTTGGTCCTTGCGGATCAGTTGGCGGCGAACTGACCTGCACGCCGCTGCCGCTTGTAGCCGATGGCGTAGAGCAGGAAGGCCAGCACCGCGAACACGGCAAATCCCGGCTGGTTGAGCACCCAGGCAATGGCGCCATCCCACAGCAGTGGACTGGCTTTGGCGCGGACGAAGGTTTCGAAGGCCGCCCTTGTGTCCGGCGAGACGGCCAGCCAGCTGGCGTTCAGCGGGGTCAGCACTAGGGCCGAAGCCGCCACCGTGCGGGTGGTATCGAGCACCGCCATGATGACGGAAACCGACAGCGCGACCATGGCAGCAAGACGAAAGATGAAACGAAACATCAAAGCCCTCCCCCGGCCCATCCTGGACGCTTCCCAGGAACCTCCGGCACGTGTCCCGAAACGAGAAATAGAATGGGTATGGCTTGCCCGCAACCGCGATACGCGAATTTGAAGGCTCGGGCTTTCTCTTCCTATGCCACCGGCCCTATGCGGCCGGCCGACGCCTATGCCGGTGAGCGAGCCAGACGGCGAGAATGCCGCCGGCGATGGCGCCGACCACCAGTCCGGCCAGGCCGATGAAGGCGGCGAAATAGCCGCAATCGCCCTCGAAGCAGCTTATCCCGGCGACATCGGCGATCACCGAACCGGCGAAGAAGCCGCCCCTTGCCTGTGCACATCATTCGGGTGCCGTCGTCTCAAATTCGGGTACGACGGCGGCTTTGCGAAACGCTGTGTGGTCGGCAAAGCGAATAGACTGCCGTTATGGCTTGGCATTCGGCGCGGGATCGACTAGATGAGCCCCGCGCCTGTTGCTTTGACGGCTCAGGTGCCGGGGAAGGATGCCCGTTGGTTGGACGGCATCCATGGCGCGGAAGCTCCGCGCCGCAGGCCCAAGGAGATGCATCTCCCCAACCCGCACGGCGAAACCGGCCGGCGCGAAGGCAAAGGACGGAGAGGTGGCCGAGTGGTTGAAGGCGCACGCCTGGAAAGTGTGTTTACGGGAAACCGTAACGCGGGTTCGAATCCCGCTCTCTCCGCCATTCTCACGACTGTGGCATTTACGCCGGCAAAATCAAATGGTTAGTGGAATTGGTCATTATAGCTTCGACCAACTACTTAGACCAATCTGGAGCAATCGCCGGGCCCGTCAGCCAACCTTTCGCCTGTCCTCGTATCACTCAAGCTCCTGCCACAGGTCTCCTCGCACAGCCTCACCGCCTTGCCTCGAATCCAAAGTTAACTCTTGGCACCTAAAAAGCAGCAATGATCAAGGCTGCGGTCTTTTCAATTGGGTGCGTGATCGCATTAGGTCTTTGGATCAGCGGTCTAAGAGCTTGGTCTTCCAGCATCGCCTCTCAAAAAGCCCGTCGCCACAGAGACAGCGGTATAACCCTTTGGCTGGCATTATGTTCATGGGCCGCCATGATAGGCGTGCTGTTTGCTACAATTTATGTAATTAAATCAACTTAATTTGGTCGGTCGCTTACTTGGGAGGAGCTTCGCGGTGCGCGTCATGGATTGAACCCGGGGGGCGACAGCCGCTCCTCGGTCAAACCGCTGGGTGTTCTCTGCTTATTTGGAAAGCAGGTCCCGGGCAAGAATGTGGTGGGAGCTTGGGGCGTCCCGCCTACCCTACACCCCGGCCCGGGCGCCTAGCGAATTCTTCCTCGTGGCAAAAGACGTCCTTTCAGGTTGGGCAAAAGGGCCGAGTGCATGATTACCGAGCAGCGGGGGTAGCCGGCTGATGTGTCACCAGAAGAAAGAGGGCGGGCATCTGATCAACCCGGACGCGCTCAGCTCGACTCGCAAGTTTGTTTTGCAGCGCGCGGGAACCGACCCGAGTCAGTACACGTTCTTCCGTTACGGTCACAACTTTGGTGAATGACCTACGGAGGATATTCAAATGAACATCAAAGTGCTCAGTATGGGCGCAATTGCGCTCGCAATGATGGGTAGTACTGCAATAGCTGCCTCTACGAGCGGCGGCACGTCAGCACTCGATGACCCGGCCAAGATGTCGCCGTTCTTCACCGATGCCGGCATGAAGACAATGAAATCCGAAAAGGATTTCAAGACCGCGTGGACGGCCATGAAACCCGATGAGCGTAAGGCGGTGCTGAAAGACTGCGGCGATGCCGCTGTTAACAAGTCGCACGCAGAGTTCTGCGCGATGGCAAAGAAGATGGGTGGCTAACGTTTGACGTTTGCGGGAAGGCCCGGTTCGATTATCCAGAGTGTCAGTCCAGATGAACGAGCCGGGCTCGCGCCTCATTAGAGTCGCGACCGCAACACGCCCTTGCGATCATCCGCACCCAGTTCATGGTGCCGTTCGCTTTTTTCCCCAGCCAAGGCATTTGGTGATCGCGCCTAAGGTCCATCATGCCCACAGGCCGAACCGCCGCTGCCGTACCTCATGGTGATGTTTGTCGCATCGACGGCAATAGCAGCCATCTGCGAGGAACTAGTGTTGTTGGACGTTGTTCGAGGAACTTCGGCACACCGGCGCGTAGAGCGTATCGAAGTACGTCTTCAGGTACGCCTTGAACTGCGTTAGCGTGGTGTACTTGGGGATGTTCGAGGTCGTACTGTCACCGATCCAAATCCTGTCAGCGTCAGTCGCGTGGCTTTGAAGTAGCGAGGATGCCAGCCTTGATATTTGCCGACCTTGTTGTCGAGAAGCCCGGCGTCTCGCTGGGAAACAGTGCGGCAAAGCTTCGCCTGTTGGCGAAGCGCCAGACAGCCGAGAATGAGACAGCCGGGAATGCGGCGCAGCCCTGGATGATGGCGAATTTCAGAACACAATCGGCGGATCGGTCATAGCAACCGCAACATAGCCCTTCCATAAGTCGGGCACGCGTCTTGCCGTCACCCTTTCGGATGCGCGTGTCGGGGTGCCGGCCTGGGGCTCGCCGCTTCAGGTCCGTTCACCGCTCGCGCGGCAAGGCGCAGCGCTCTCAGCCTGGCTGTCTTTTCCTCGCGGGCTGCCCGCTCTGCATCGATCAAGATTTGCGATTCACGCTTGGCGCGCTCGTCACGCTGGGTGTCGACTTTTGCACGAACCATGTGCCGCTACTCCGTCCTGGGAGGCACCGTTTTCGGAACAATCGCCGCCTCCATCATCCTCAAGCTCCATGGTGCAGCGTTGCGGGGGATGCGACGATTACAAATGATAATTGGGAAATGTTTGTCATCGGTGCCCGGGCTGAAAGCTGTCAGTCACACCACCTGGAAAAGACGACAAGCGGACGATGTCGGGCAGGGTGCGGATCGCTTCGCGCCGCATGCGCTCGCGGGTTTCGAAGACCGGCCGTCATCGTCCATCGTCAGCCCGTCGCCACTGTAGAGATCGAGATAATGTCTTGGCATGGTGCGGCTGGACCTCAGGCTGACGGGTTTATGAGATTCGACCGACAATTCGCGGGCCGGGTGGTTGTTCCATCAGCGGTGGTGTTTGCCAGCGAATAGCGCACTCTAACGAATGTTAATGCCCGCCATCGCCCGAACACCCAGTGCTTGCCCCAAGGCGTGGTTGCGCGCCGCAATCCACCAGATCCAAATCGAAACGCCGGCTCGCTGACGGCGACGAGGCGGCAAAACCTTTATGAAATTTCTATTTCTTTCCGCCTCGCGCCGTCTCGAACCTTTATGGCGATCGGGCCCATATTCCCCTTGAGAAAAACGTCGGACGTGGCCGCCACTTGAAGTGCGGCGCACTGTTTCGACGTGGGTGCCGAGCTGGCCAGGCTAGGGCGAAGTAGAAAAGTGGAAGCAAGGAACAAGCACAATGGACGTCGTTTTTCTGGGTATAGGGATTTTGTTTTTTGCCCTGTCCTTTGCCTACGTCAAAGCCTGCGATGGAATTTGAGCTGAAGGACCGGACCATGCTTTTCGATTACATCCTGGGTGGCGGCGTGACGGTGTTCCTGCTCGCCTACCTGACCTACGCGCTCGTTCGTCCAGAACGCTTCTGAAGGCACGGAAAGCCACAGCCATGACACTGAACGGTTGGATACAGATCCTGGTCTTTTGCGGGATCATCGTTTTGCTTGTGAAGCCGCTTGGCTTCTATATGCACCGCGTCTTCAACGGTGAGCGCACGCCGCTTTCACCCATCTTCGGCCCGCTGGAGCGCGGGCTCTACCACATTTGCGGAACCAGCGAGCGAGAAGAACAACACTGGGCCGCCTATGCGGTGGCCCTGCTGCTCTTCAATCTTGCCGGCTTCCTGGTGCTCTATCTCCTGCAGCGCCTGCAAGGCAGCCTGCCCTACAACCCCGCAGGCATGAGCGCGGTGGGCCCGGCGCTTGCGTTCAACACGGCCGCCAGCTTCGTAACCAACACCAACTGGCAGAACTACGGCGGCGAAAGCACGATGTCCTATCTCGTGCAGATGGCCGGCCTGACGGTCCAGAATTTCGTTTCGGCGGCAACCGGCGTCGCGATCGCGATCGCGCTGATCCGAGGCTTCGCCCGCGCCTCCGGTAGATCGATCGGCAACTTCTGGGTCGATATGACCCGATGCATCCTCTACGTGCTCTTGCCGCTCTGTATCGTGCTGACGCTGGTTTATGTCTGGCTCGGCATGCCGCAGACGCTTGGGCCATATGTCGACGCCACCACGCTGGAGGGCGCCAAGCAGACGATCGCGCTTGGCCCGGTCGCTTCGCAGGTGGCCATCAAGATGCTTGGCACCAATGGTGGCGGTTTCTTCAACGCCAATGCGGCGCATCCGTTCGAAAATCCCGACGCGATTTCCAACCTGATCCAGATGGTGACGATCTTCGCGCTCGGCGCTGCTCTCACCAACGTCTTCGGCCGCATGGTCGGCAACCAGCGGCAGGGCTGGGCGATCCTGGCGTCGATGGGCGTTCTGTTCATCGCCGGCGTCGCCGTCTGCTACTGGGCGGAAGCCGCGGGCAATCCGCTGGTGCACGCGCTGGGCATTGACGGCGGCAATATGGAAGGCAAGGAAACCCGCTTCGGCATCGCGCTGTCGGCGTTGTTCGCGGTCATCACCACGGCCGCGTCCTGCGGCGCGGTCAATGCCATGCACGACAGTTTCACCGCGCTCGGCGGCATGGTCCCGATCATCAACATGCAGCTCGGCGAGGTCATCATCGGCGGCGTCGGTGCCGGTTTCTACGGCATCCTGATGTTCATCCTGATCGCGGTCTTCGTCGCCGGGCTGATGGTGGGACGCACGCCCGAATATCTCGGCAAGAAGATCGAGGCCAAGGAGGTCAAGATGGCGATGCTGGCGATCCTGTGCCTGCCGCTGGCGATGCTCATCTTCATCGCCGTCGCGGTGGTCCTGCCAAGTGCCGTGGCGTCCATCGCCAATGGCGGCCCGCATGGTTTCTCCGAAATGCTCTACGCCTACACGTCGGCGGCCGCCAACAACGGCTCGGCCTTCGCCGGCCTCAGCGGCAACACACCCTGGTACAACGTCACGCTCGGCATCGGCATGCTGATGGGCCGTTTTCTGGTCATCATCCCGGCGCTCGCCATCGCGGGTTCGCTGGCGGCGAAGAAAACCGTGCCGGCCTCGGCCGGCACCTTCCCCACCGACAGTCCGCTGTTCGTCGGGCTGCTGGTCGGCGTCATCGTCATCGTCGGCGGCCTGACCTTCTTCCCCGCGCTCGCCGTCGGCCCGATCGTCGAGCATCTGGCGATGATCCACGGGCAGACATTCTGAGGCGGACATGTCCATGTTCAACATCAGACGTCCGAATGGCCGGCATCAGCCCGACGGTGAAGGTGAAAGGGGCGGCAAGCCTCCTCCCTTTCCGACGATGTCGACGTTCCTCGGACTTGCCATCGTCATGATCGCCCTTTGGTTGCTGGCCTACGGGCTTCCGCATCTTCTTCAGGCGCCCGATCGGTCGGTGCCGACCAACAACAGCGAAGCTGGAGCTTCAAGATGAGACACTCAAAATCCGCGAGCATCATGGATGCACGCATCCTGTGGCCCGCCATCGGCGGCGCCTTCCGCAAGCTCGATCCACGCACGCTGGCCCGCAACCCGGTGATGTTCGTCGTCGCGGTGGTTACGGCGCTGACATCAGTGCTGTTCGTCAAGGATCTCCTCACCGGCGGTGGCGATCCGCGCTTCACCCTGCAGATCATCATTTGGCTGTGGTTCACGGTGCTCTTCGCCAATTTCGCCGAAGCCGTCGCCGAGGGGCGCGGCAAGGCGCAGGCGGATTCGCTGCGCAAGGCGCGTACCGAAACGCAGGCCAAGCTGTTGACCGGCGAGGATCGCACCAGGTTCAAGCTGGTGCCTGGCACTAGCCTGAAGGTCGGCGACGCCGTGCTGGTCGAAGCGGGCGACATCATCCCATCCGACGGCGAGGTGATCGAAGGCGTCACCTCGGTCAACGAGGCGGCTATCACCGGAGAATCCGCGCCGGTGATCCGCGAATCCGGCGGCGACCGCTCGGCGGTCACCGGCGGCACCCAGGTGCTGTCGGATTGGATCCGCGTCCGCATCACCGCCGCCGCCGGACACACATTCCTTGACCGTATGATCTCGCTGGTCGAAGGCGCCGAACGCCAGAAGACGCCGAACGAGATCGCGCTCAACATCCTGCTCGTCGGCATGACGCTGATCTTCGTGCTGGCCACGGCGACCATCCCGAGTTTTGCGTCCTATTCCGGCGGCTATATTTCGGTCACCGTGCTTGTCGCTTTGTTCGTGACCCTGATCCCGACCACGATCGGCGCGCTGCTGTCGGCCATCGGCATCGCCGGCATGGACCGGCTGGTGCGCTTCAACGTGCTGGCCATGTCGGGCCGCGCCGTGGAGGCCGCCGGCGACGTCGACACGCTGTTGCTCGACAAGACCGGCACCATCACGCTCGGCAACCGCCAGGCGACCGAGTTCTGTCCGGTCAAGGGCGTCACCGAGCAGGAACTGGCCGACGCGGCGCAGCTTGCCTCGCTCGCCGACGAAACGCCGGAGGGCCGCTCGATCGTCGTGCTGGCCAAGGAGAAATACGCCATCCGTGCCCGCGACATGGCCACGCTGCACGCGACCTTCGTGCCGTTCACCGCGCAGACCCGCATGAGCGGTGTCGACATTGACGGCTCCTCGGTGCGCAAGGGCGCGGTCGATTCCGTGCTCGCCCATGTCAACCGGTCGAACGCGGGCGGCCACGCGACGCGCCCGAACAGCGACACGATCAGGGATCTGCAGGCGATGGCCGACGAGGTCGCCAAGTCCGGGGGCACGCCGCTGGCGGTCGAGCGGGACGGGCGCCTGCTCGGCATCGTCCACCTCAAGGACATCGTCAAGGGGGGCATCCGCGAGCGCTTCGCCGAGCTGCGCAAGATGGGCATCCGCACGGTGATGATCACCGGCGACAACCCCATGACGGCGGCGGCCATCGCGGCGGAAGCCGGCGTCGACGATTTTCTTGCCCAGGCAACCCCGGAGGACAAGCTGAAGCTGATCCGCGACGAGCAGGCCAGGGGCAAGCTGGTCGCCATGTGCGGCGACGGCACCAATGATGCGCCGGCGCTAGCCCAGGCTGATGTCGGCGTCGCCATGAACACCGGCACGGTCGCCGCTCGCGAGGCCGGCAACATGGTCGATCTCGACAGCGACCCGACCAAGCTGATCGAGATCGTCGAGATCGGCAAGGCGCTGCTGATGACGCGCGGCTCGCTGACCACTTTCTCCATCGCCAACGATGTGGCCAAATACTTCGCCATCATCCCGGCCATGTTCGCCGTCTTCTACGTCGCGCCCGGCCAGACCACCGGCCCGCTGCAAGCGCTCAACATCATGCATCTGGCGACACCGCAGAGCGCCATCCTGTCGGCCATCATCTTCAACGCGCTGATCATCATAGCGCTGATCCCGCTGTCGCTGCGCGGCGTCAAATACAGGGCGATCGGCGCCGGTGCGCTGCTCAGCCGCAACCTCCTCGTCTACGGCCTTGGCGGCATCATAGTGCCGTTCGTCGGCATCAAGGTGATCGACATGGCCGTCACGGCCCTCGGCCTCGCATAAGGATCATTCCGATGGTCAAGCAAATCAGACCCGCGATCGTCATGGTCGTTTTCTTCACCGTGCTGACCGGCCTGGTCTATCCGCTGGGCATGACCGGCATCGCGCAGGCGCTGTTCCCGAAGCAGGCCAATGGCAGCCTGATCGAGAAGGACGGCAAGGTGATCGGCTCCGAACTGATCGGCCAGGCCTTCGCCGGCGATAGGTATTTCCATGGCAGGCTTTCGGCCGCCGGCAACGGCTATGACGCCAGCGCCTCCGGCGGTTCCAATCTCGGCCCGACCAATCCCAAGCTGATCGAGCGCATCAAGGGCGATGCCGGGAAGCTGAAGGCAGAGAATCCGAACGCGCCGGTGCCGATGGATCTCGTCACGACGTCCGGCAGCGGCCTCGACCCGCAGATCAGCCCGGAGGCCGCCTATTTCCAGGTTCCCCGCGTGGCCAAGGCCAGGGGCATCGACGAAGCCAGGGTCAAGGCGCTCGTCGACGGCCGGGTCGAGAGCCGGGAACTCGGTTTCATGGGAGAGCCTGTGGTCAACGTGCTGGCGCTCAACATGGCGCTGGACGCCGCGAAATAGTTGATGGCAGGCGCCGGGGATCGACAGCATCCCCGGCGCCATACATGATCGGTTCCGATGCCGGAAGACAGCAGCAGCGAAAACAGACCTTCTCCCGACGCGCTGCTCGAGCATGCCGAGCGGGAAGGGCGCGGCCGTCTGCGGATATTCCTTGGCGCGGCGCCCGGTGTCGGCAAGACCTACGAGATGCTGATGTCGGGCCGTGCCAGGCTGGCCGACGGCATCGACGTGGTGATCGGCGTCATCGAGACGCATGGCCGTCGGGAAACCCAGGCCCTGGTCGAGGGTTATGAAGTCATTCCCCGCCGCAAGGTCGACTACAAGGGACGCATTCTCGACGAGATGGATATCGACGCCATCCTTGCCCGGCGCCCGGCGCTGGTCCTCGTCGACGAGCTCGCCCATACCAACGCGCCCGGCAGCCGCCATCCCAAGCGCTACCTCGACGTCCAGGAAATCCTGGCGCGAGACATCGATGTCTACACGACGCTCAACATCCAGCATGTCGAAAGCCTGAACGACGTCGTCGCCCAGATCACGCGGGTCAGGGTTCGCGAGACGGTTCCCGATTCCATCATCGACCAGGCCGACGACGTCGAAATCATCGATCTGACCCCCGATGACCTGATCAAGCGGCTGCAGGAAGGCAAGGTCTATTTCCCCAACACCGCGCAACGCGCCATCGAGAACTATTTCTCGCCGGGCAATCTGACGGCGCTGCGGGAGCTGGCGCTGCGCCGCACGGCCCAGCGCGTCGACGAGCAATTGCTCAACCACATGCAGGCGCACGCCATTTCGGGACCGTGGGCTGCCGGGGAACGGGTTCTCGTCTGCGTTGATGCGCGTCCAGGCGGTGCTGCCCGCATCCGCTACGCCCGCAGGCTGGCCGACCGGCTTCGCGCGCCATGGACGGCGCTTCATGTGGATACGCCTCGCTCGGCGGGCATGTCCGAGGAAGACAAGGACCGCCTCGCCACGCTGCTGCGCCTTGCCGAGCAGCTCGGCGCCGAGGTGACGACCATTCCCGGCCAGAACGTCGCGCAGGACATCGTCCGCCATGCGACGGCGAACAACTTCACCCATATCGTGGTCGGCAGGCCGACCCGGTCGCGCTGGCGAGAATTGATCGAGGGATCGCTCACCTATGACCTGATCCGCAATGCCGGCGACATCAGCGTCCATGTCATTTCCGGAACGGAGCGTGATGCCGAGGCAAGTTCGAGAAGCGTCAAGGCGGCCGACGAGCAATGGCAATTCCAGATCCGGCCCTATCTCAAGGCTACCGCTTTTGTCGCCGGCTCGCTCGCTTTCGCCGTCCTGCTCGACCAGTTTCTCGACGTTCGCAACCTCGCGATCATCTTCCTCATCGGGGTGCTGACGTCCGCCGTCGCCGGTGGTCTCTGGCCGGCCCTGTATGCCTGCGTCGTCAGCGCCATTGCCTTCAACTATTTCTTCCTGGAGCCGCGCTACACGCTGACGATCCGGGATCCGGAGAGCATTGTGGCGCTCGGCGTGTTCCTGGTCGTCGCCGTCATCGCCAGCGACCTGACGGCACGCGTGCAGCGCCAGGCGGTCGCTGCCCGCTCGCGGGCGCGGGCCACGGAAGACATCTATCTGTTCTCCAAGAAGCTCGCCGGCGCCGGTACGCTCGACGACGTTCTCTGGGCCACCGCCTTCCAGATCGCCTCGATGCTGAAGCTGCGCGTGGTGCTGCTTCTGCCCGAAGACGGCACCATAACCGTCAAGGCCGGTTATCCGCCCGACGACACGCTGGCGGAGGCCGACATCGCCGCCGCCCGCTGGGCCTGGGAGCACAACCGTGCCGCCGGGCGCGGCGCCGACACGCTGCCCGGCGCCAAACGCCTCTATCTTCCCTTGCGCACGGGGCGCACCGCGCTCGGTGTCGTCGGCCTCGACAATGACAAGCAGGGCCCGCTGCTGACGCCCGAGCAACAGCGCCTGCTCGACGCGCTGGCCGACCAGGCTGCGGTGGCGATCGAGCGCATCCAACTGGTCGCCGACGTCGACCGTGCCAAGCTCGCCGCCGAGGCCGACCGGCTGCGCTCGGCCCTGCTGACCTCGATTTCGCATGATCTGAAAACGCCGCTCTCGGCCATCATGGGGGCGGCCGGCACGCTCAAGGAATTCGCGCCTGATCTCCCCGAGCAGGACAGGGCGGAGCTTCTGTCGACGGTGATCGACGAGTCGGAACGGCTGAACCGCTTCATCGCCAATCTGCTCGACATGACCAAGATCGAATCCGGTGCGATGGAGCCGAACTGTGCCCTCCACTATGCCGGCGATATCGTCGGCACGGCGCTTGACCGCGCCCGCAAGATCACCAGCGAACATAGAATCGAGGTCGATATTCCGCCTGACCTGCCGATGCTGAAGCTCGATCCCGTGCTGTTCGAACAGGTCCTGTTCAATCTTCTCGACAATGCGTCGAAATATTCGCCACCCGGCTCGACGATCCGCGTGCAGGGATGGATCGACAATGGCTCCGTCGTCGTGCGGATCATGGATGAGGGACCGGGCATTCCGGCGCAGGATCTGGAACGCGTGTTCGACACTTTCTACCGGGTGCGCAAGGGCGATCAGGTGCGCGCCGGCACTGGGCTCGGCCTGTCGATCTGCCGCGGCTTTGTCGAAGCGATGGGCGGCACGATCTCGGCCGCCAATCGCAGCGACCGTCCCGGTGCCGCTTTCACCATCAGGATGCCGGTGCCGGCCGAAGCGCCCGAGGCCGACAATCGCGGCAACGGGCCCAGCGTGGATCAGCTTTGATGACGAATTCGAATGTCAGGATACTGGTTGTCGATGACGAGCCGCCGATCCGCAAGCTGCTTCGGGTCGGCCTCGCCAGCCAGGGCTATGCGGTCAGCGAAGCGCCGAACGCCAAGGTGGCGATCGAGCTGATGGAACAGGAAAAGCCCGACCTGGTGTTGCTCGATCTCGGCCTGCCGGGCATGGGTGGCCATGAACTCTTGCGCAAATGGCGTGACGAGGGCGTCGACATCCCCGTCGTCATCCTCTCCAGCCGCACCGACGAGGCGGGCATCGTCAACGCGCTCGAACTCGGCGCTGACGACTATGTCACCAAGCCGTTCGGCATGAACGAACTGGTGGCGCGCATCCGCGTGGCGCTGCGGCACAAGTTCCAACAACAGGGCGAGAAGCCGGTTTTCCAGAGCGGCGACCTCTCGGTTGACCTGGTCAAGCGCATCGTCAAGGTCGAGGGCAGGGAGATAAAGCTCTCGCCGAAGGAATACGACATCCTTCGCATCCTGGTGCAGCATGCCGGCAAGGTGCTGACCCACCACTTCATCCTCAAGCAGATCTGGGGAGATTCCACCGACGTGCAGTATCTCAGGGTCTATGTCCGGCAGCTCAGGCAGAAGATCGAGAAGACCCCCGACCAGCCGCGCTACATCACCACCGAAACCGGTGTCGGCTACCGCCTGCGTGTCGATTGAGACGGCGCTTCGATTGACCCCAAGTCAGCCGGTGGCTTCCAGCGGCCGGCTCGCGGCCGCCGACATCCGGAGGGCGGCGAGACAGCCGAGCAGCCCAAGCGGCACGAAAGCAAGGAACAGCCAGCTCGCGACATTGGCCGCCGCGTCGTGGTTCAGTCCTTGCGAAAAACCACTGGCGTTGGCGACGATGCCGGCAAGGGCCGCACCCACGGCATAGCCGATGCGCTGCATGGTCGGCACCGCGGCCGAGGCGATGGTCTGCTCGTCGTCCGGGGCGGAGGCGACGATGACGCGGGTCAGGAATGGCCAGGCCACGCCGAAGCCGCCGCCTTGCAAAAGGGCGCAGACCAGGATCAGCGGGATCGAGCCCAGCGGTATCGTGTAGGCAAAGCCAGCTATGCCCGCGGCGATCATCAATGCGCCACAGACGATGATCAGCCGCTCACGCCGCGGCGGGGCGTTGGCGACGAGGATCGACAGGATAGACCAGGCGATCGATTCGGCGGCGATGATGTAGCCGGTGGTCAGCAGCGGAATGTCGTGCAGGCTGGTCAGCAGCAGGGGTCCGTAGACGCCGAAGGAGCAGGTCGCGATAGAAAAGGCGGCGACCATGGTCATGCCGGCGCCGACCGGTGTGCGCCACGAGAACAGCCGCGCCGGGAAAAGCCGCGAGCGCGGCTTCAGCCCGTCGATGTAGAAAAACAGCGCGAGACCCGCCAGGCCAAGCACGATCAGCAGCGAAGAGCGCAGCAGGGCGATATCGACGCCGGCCGAGGCGATCAGCACCACCGCGACGGCAAGGCAGCCGAGGGCCGCGAACGGAAAGGGCGGGGCCTTGCCCGCGCTTGTCGCGGGTTTCTTCGCCTCCGGCGTGTCGAGCACGAGGAAGCTCGCCAGCGCCATGGCGGTGCCGCCCAAGGTGAAGACGCCGAAGGCCCAGCGCCACGACAGGAGCTCGGTCATGATCGCGCCGAGCAGCGGGCCGCTGAACGCCGCGACGCCCCAGATCGCCGACATGATGCCGAAAAGCTGCGGCCAGATGGCGCGCGAAAACAGCCGCTCGACCGAGACGAAGGCCAGCGACACCAGCGCGCCGCCACCCAGCCCCTCGATCAGGCGGCCGGCAAGGAACAATTGCATGGACGGCGAGGTGGCGCAGATCAGCGCCCCGGCGGCGTAGAGCAGCGCCGCGACCACCATGGTGGTGCGCAGCGCTACATAGCTCACCAGCCGTCCGGCGGCAGCACCGGCGACGATGGCGCCAAGCTCGTAGATTGCCAGGGACCAGCCGACGAGCTGCACGCCGGCCAGTTCCCCGACCATGGCCGG
Source organism: Mesorhizobium sp. B2-4-17 (assembly GCF_006441275.1). Classification (NCBI taxonomy): domain Bacteria; kingdom Pseudomonadati; phylum Pseudomonadota; class Alphaproteobacteria; order Hyphomicrobiales; family Phyllobacteriaceae; genus Mesorhizobium; species Mesorhizobium sp. B2-4-17. Next base: position 72,103 of record NZ_VFUX01000008.1, read on the forward strand.
CATGACGGTCGCCACCATCGTTTCATTGGTGGCGTGAAGCAGGATGCCGAGACTGATGAAGCAGAAGCGCGCCAGGTCGCCGCTCGCCCACAAGGCGCGCCAGTCGACCCTATTTGTGCTGATTTCAGCCATCTTCACCCCCGCCTCTGCATATCTCGACGCCGGCGCGTGGCACCAGAAGCCAGCAAGGCTTTCCGGCAGGACCATGCGCATCGGGATGGTGCGCCGCACCAGGCGTCGTTTGCCTGGGCGGGCTTGTAGAACCTCAACCGCGCTTGAGCTCAAGCGGTTTTTTGAGAGTGCGTTACGCGGCCGTCTCCCGCGATTGGCCGCGTTCGCGAAGCAATCAGTTCTCGGTGCTGCGCAGCTGGAACTGGCTGACGCCGATGGCGAGATTCATGCCGGTCTGGGTCTGCAGGCTGAGCGGCTGGAGGGTGAAGGCCTGCGAGGAGCCGCCGACCAAAAGATTGGCGCCGGCGCCGACGGCCGCCGTCACCTCGGCGCTGGGGCCGATATAGTCGCCCGCCAGCGCGCCGGGCGCGTAGATGTTCTTCAGCGGTGTCAGCACCAGCCATTGCATCACCGCCTGCTTCGTCGTGCCGATGTCGAGGCCGTATTTGTTGACGGCGCCGAAATAGGCTTCCGGCGCGAAGGTCTTGTCGGTCGGGTGAAGGTGCAGCTCAGATCCTTGCTCGAGCCGAAAATGAAGCCGGTGCCGCCCCCGATGGCGCATTCGAGCGTGCCGAGCTCTATTCCGCCGTCCTGCGCTTGTGCCGCGCCGGCAAGCACGGTTGCGATCACGGCAGCGGCAATGGCTGTCTTTGGCATGGCGGTCCCCCCAAAATCAAACGGCGCGGAACCATCCTATCCGGTTCCGCGCCGCAGGGTGAGGGGTCGTGGAGCTCACAGCAGTTCGCCGTGTCACGGAAACGTTGAACTGCTCTAACCCTTCGTTTTAGCGCAATTGCGGACGGGAAACCGTCTCACACTTTTCCTGTAATTGCGCGAGACCTATCCACTCACTTGAGCGAATGGATCAGCTCAAGCGAGGTCACGGCCACGGCAAGATTGACGCCGGTCTGCGCCTGGACGCTGAGTGGCTCCAGCATGAAGGCGCTATCCAAGCCGCCGACCAGCAAATTGGCGCCGCCGCCAGTGACGACGCTGGCCTCGGCGTTCACGCCATAATAGCTGCCGGCAAGGTCGCCGGCGTCGCGGTCGTGGGTCGCGGCAAGAACCGCCCAGACGAGCTGGCCCTGATGCGTCTTGCCGAGGTCGACGCCGAGCTTGGAGATGACGCCGGTGTAGATCTCCGACGGCCCGTGATGGTGGGGACGGAAAACGCAGGACACACCCTTGTTGGACGTCACGATGTAGCCGGTGCCGCCATCAATGGTGCAGTCGAGCGTGCCGAGTTGCAGCTTTCCGGCACTGGCCGGAGCGGCAGCAAACACGGTCGTGGCGAGTGCCGCGGCGCAGACGAGTCTCTTGATCATGGGGGAGGGTCCTTTCGCAAAATGCTTCGAAATAACGGCTTGGGTGACCAGTCCGTTCCGCCGAAAACTTGGCGCGAACAAGGCAAGGGCTAACGGCTTGTTGCGGGGGTTAACGCGCGGTTGATTGGCGGCGATCCGCCGCGGTGCGTGTCCTTTCGGACACGCAACCTGACCCGCAATGCTTAGCCGGCTATCAGCTGACGCGAGCGAGGCCGTCCTTGGCCGGCTGGTAGCTGGGGTTGAGGCGCACGGCTTCGTGATAGGATTTCGCCGCCTTCGCCTTGTCGCCGCGCTTCTCATAGATCAGCGCCTGGTTGGCCCAGGCCTCGGCATTCTGGCCGTCGAGCTTGATGGCCATGTTGAAATCGGAGAAGGCATTGTCCTCGTCGCCCGTCGCCAGGTAGGAGAGGCCGCGCCCGTTGTAAGGCTCCGCGGCATCAGGGGCCAGCGAGATGGCGGTCGAGAAATCCTCGATGGCGAATTTGTGCTGGCCCTGGCTCTGATAGATCAGGCCGCGATTGTGATACGCGCGGGCGTCCGTGGTGTCGAGCTGGATCGCCTTCTGGAAATCGTTGAAGGCATCCTGGGTGCGGCCCGCCTTGCGATAGAGATTGCCGCGGCCGATATAGGCGGCATCATAATTGCCGTTGATCTGGATCGAGCGGTTGTAGTCGGCAAGCGCTGCTTCCTGATTGCCGAGGAAGCGCTGGATGAGCGCGCGGTTCGAATAGGCCTGGTAGAAATTCGGATTGAGCTGGATAGCCTGGTTGAAGTCCTTGAGCGCCGCCTGGTACTGGCCGCCCCGGCCATAGGCCGAGCCTCGCACATTGTAGCCTTCGGGATCCTGGGGATTGCGCTGGATGACCGCCGACAGCGAGGAGATGTTCTCGCTCGACCCCTGCGCCTTGTCGATGTTGTTGAACTCGCCGGCCGGGCCCGACGTCTGGCAGGCGGCAAGCACCAATCCGGAAAGCAGGGCCGCTGTCAGGGCGAAACCACGCAATGCGGTCCCCCGCTCCACGCTTGTTGCGTTCATGTCTGCCCTGTCCTCACTTGCCGCGTCGTTCAGGTCCGGATCCCCCCTCCGGGCCGGTCACAATGTCATAAAGTGTCAGAGCGTATCCTGTGCGCCCAGGCGGGCGCATGTGGCTCTAAACAAAAAGGTGGCGGCGATTCCGCATCGCGCCACCTTGGTATCCTTCGAAAAGGACGAAATATTGGCGATAATCAGCGCGGCGGACGCGCTGCACCGGCAGCACCGGCAGCCACCGGACGCGGCGTCATCGGCAGCAGGCCTTCGCGCTGTGCGCGCTTACGGGCCAGCTTGCGGGCGCGGCGCACGGCTTCAGCCTTTTCGCGGGCGCGCTTCTCGGAAGGCTTCTCGTAGTGACCGCGCATCTTCATTTCGCGGAAAATGCCTTCGCGCTGCATCTTCTTCTTCAGCGCGCGAAGCGCCTGATCAACGTTATTGTCGCGGACGAGTACCTGCACGGGCAATCCTGTCTTTCGGGTTTGATATCAATAGGCAGGCGGCCATAGCCACTAGCCTCCGCAGCGGTCGACACCACGAATTGTGGCGGCTGATAGCAGAATCAGACCGCGCTGTCCACAGCCGAAATGAAGGACGGCGGCCTAATCGCCACGAATGGACAAGAGATAGGGGGCCGACTACGCCGTGGCCAGATGCAGCCGCTCAAAATCCTCGAAGAACTCGCCATAATCACAGGTGATCTCTTCGCCAATTGCAATGTCGCGGGTGGCGGTCGCGCCGCCATATTGCGAAAAGTCGGTGTTCGGCGTCGCCGAATGGTTCATGAAGCGGCCATTGTCGACCTCATAGACCATGAAACCCGGCCGATCGGGACTCGGATAGGCGTAGCGGTCGAGCAATTCCTTCAGAGGCGGCGGCGCCGCCTCGTATTTGTCCATCGGGATCAGCCGGTCGAAATCGGGATCGAGGCGCCAGATCGAGGCGCCTTTCCGGATCGGCTCGGCGGCGAACATGCCGACGCCCTCGATTGCGCTCGCGGCGACGTAGGTTCGGATCAGCATCATGGTTCCAGGACCTTTTTCGGCAAGAAGACCCGTTTCGACAGGAAACGAGATCGTCAAATCGCGCCAAAAAAGCAAGCCCGGCGGACTGGTAAAAAGTGGCGGACCAGCATCATCGCCTCGAAGCCCTTCACGTCCGGCTGATCGAGACCGCCGTCGGCAAACAGCGCGATGCCCGTGGTGAAGCTCGAGGCATCGGATGGCCTGGCGGTAGCCGGGATCGGGCGGGCGACCCGAAACCGGCCAATGTGCCGATGCCTAGCGGGCGTCTTTTTCACCACGGCGCAAAACGGCAAGCGCCGTCGCAAACAGCGCAAGGGTGGCAGCGCTGTTTCGCTAGTGATACACCTCGCGCGCCGGGGCCGAGTGAATGCCCCTGCGCCATTTTGCGAGACCTTTTTGGCGAGAGGCTGGGACGTTGAAAAAATATTCGGTATTCGCCATCGCCCGCGAGGCCATGCGCGGCCATAAGGGCTGGGAGGAGCAATGGTCCTCGCCCGAGCCCAAGAAGGAATACGACGTCATCATCGTCGGCGCCGGCGGCCATGGCCTGGCCACCGCCTATTATCTCGCCACGGTGCACGGCATCACCAATGTCGCGGTGCTGGAAAAGGGCTGGCTGGGCGGCGGCAACACCGGCCGCAACACCACCATCATCCGCTCCAATTATCTCTATGACGAGAGCGCCGGCATCTATGACCACGCGCTGAAGCTGTGGGATGGACTGAGCCAGGAGCTCAACTACAACGTCATGTATTCGGCGCGCGGCGTCATGATGCTCGCCCACAATGTGCACGACATCCAGGTGCTGAAGCGCCATGTCCATGCCAACCGGCTGAACGGCATCGACAATGAATGGCTGACACCAGAGCAGGCCAAGGAATTCTGTCCGCCGCTCAACACCTCGAAAGATGCGCGCTACCCGGTGGTGGGTGCGGCGCTGCAGCGCCGTGGCGGCACCGCGCGTCATGATGCCGTCGCCTGGGGCTATGCGCGCGGCGCTTCGGCGCGCGGCGTCCACATCATCCAGAATTGCGAGGTGACCGGGGTCAAGCGGGCACCGAACGGCGCGGTCACCGGCGTCGAGACGACACGCGGCTTCATCGGCGCCAAGAAGGTCGGCGTCGTCGCCGCCGGACACTCCTCGGTGATCATGAACATGGCCGGTGTGCGTATGCCGCTGGAGAGCTATCCGCTGCAGGCGCTGGTGTCGGAGCCGATCAAGCCGGTGGTGCCCTGCGTGGTGATGTCGAACACCGTGCATGCCTACATCTCGCAGTCCGACAAGGGCGAACTGGTGATCGGCGCCGGCACCGACCAGTATGTCTCCTATTCGCAGACCGGCGGCCTGCACATATTGCAGCATACGCTCGACGCCATCTGCGAGATGTTCCCGATCTTCACGCGCATGAAGATGCTGCGCTCGTGGGGCGGCATCGTCGACGTGACGCCCGACCGCTCGCCGATCCTGGCCAAGACGCCGGTGCCCGGCCTCTACGTGAATTGCGGCTGGGGCACAGGCGGCTTCAAGGCGACGCCGGGCTCGGGCCATGTCTTCGCCCACACCATCGCCAAGGACGATCCGCATCCGATCAACGCGCCCTTCACCATCGAACGCTTCCGCACCGGCCGTCTTATCGACGAGGCGGCAGCGGCGGCGGTGGCGCACTGATGATGGCCGAAATGGCTGTCGCGATGCCGCTGATGCTGGCGGGGGAACAGGGGATGTTCCATTTTCCGACGCCGGAAGAAGTGCGGCTGCAGCCGATCAGCCGCGCCGGCAACGAGACCGCATGGCCGTTTTCGATCGACGAGGGAATGCTCGCCTGTGTGTGGAGCGCCGGCCAGAAAGTCGTGATGTTCTTTGAAGGCCGGCCGGAAGGCCTGGACGAGGACGAGAATTTGAAACCGCGCGGCGGCGTCATCGTCACCACGGACCCGATGCAATTGACACTCGGCAACATGGCCAATCGCGACCTGTTTCGTGCCTCGGCTAGCGTCGAGGAGCGGCTGCGGCTCGTCGCTCCCTTCATGACAATGGGCCAGAAGCTTTGCGACCAACCCGCCGGCGCCCGCGTCGGCCATGGCGAATTGTAGGATCAACGAAAAATGCTTCTCATCCGCTGCCCCTATTGCGAGGAAGAGCGCCCGGAACTCGAGTTCCGCAACGCCGGCGAGGCGCATATAGCGCGTTCGGCCAACATGGCCGGCGAGAGCGACGACGATTTCGAGAAGTTCTTCTTCATCCGCTCGAACCCCAAGGGCATCATCTACGAGCGCTGGCGACACATGCATGGCTGCGCCCGCTTCTTCAATGCCGTGCGTGACACCGTGACCGACAAGTTCGTCATGACCTACAAGGCCGGCGAGCCGAAACCCACCAAGCTGCCCAAAAACTCCAACGAAGTGGTTGCCAAATGAGCGGCGCATTCCGCATTCCGAGCGCCGGTCGCCTCAGCCAGGCCAAGACCGCGCGGTTCAGCTTCGACGGCCGGTCCTATAGCGGCATCGAGGGCGACACGCTGGCCTCGGCACTGCTTGCCAATGGCGTGCATCTGGTCGGTCGCTCGTTCAAATACCACCGGCCGCGCGGCGTGCTGTCCGCCGGCGCGGAAGAGCCCAACGCGCTGGTGCAGATCGTACGCGACGACGCGCGCAAGACGCCCAATGTGCGCGCGACCGTGCAGGAGCTCTATGACGGGCTCGCCGCCAACTCGCAGAACCGCTGGCCGTCGCTCGCCTTCGATGTCGGCGCGGTCAACGACATCGCGTCGCCGATGTTTTCGGCCGGCTTCTACTACAAGACCTTCATGTGGCCGAAGGCGGCCTGGAAGAGCCTCTACGAGCCCAAGATCCGCGAAGCCGCCGGCCTTGGCGTTTCTCCGAACAAGCCTGATCCCGATCATTATTCCTCGCGCTATGCTCATTGCGACGTGCTGGTGCTGGGCGGCGGTGCCGCCGGCATCGCGGCGGCACTTGCGGCGGCCGAGACCGGCGTACGCGTCATCCTGGCCGACGAGCAGGCCGAGTTCGGCGGCAGCCTGCGTTTCGAGAGTGGAGCGAAGATCGATGGCCAGGACGGTTTTGCCTGGGCGCAAGCGGCCATCGCCAGGCTGAGCGCGATGGACAATGTCCGCGTGCTGCCGCGCACCACGGCGTTCGGCTACTACGCACAGAATTTCGTCGCCCTGGTCGAGCGCGTCAGCGATCATTTGAAAGCCCCTGGCCATGATCTGCCACGCGAACGGCTCTGGCAGGTCCGCGCCAAGCGCGTCGTGCTGGCCTCCGGCGCCATCGAGCGCCATATGGTGTTCGCCAATAATGACCGGCCGGGCATCATGCTGGCGGGCGCGGCGCGCACCTTCCTCAACCACTATGGCGTGGCCGTTGGCAGGAATGTCGGCGTCTACACCGCCAATGACTCGGCTTACGCGGCGGCGATCGACCTGAAGAAGGCCGGCGTCAACGTCGCGGCGATCGTCGACCTGCGCGACAATCCGACCGGTCCGGTGATCGACGAGGCAAGGGCGCTCGGCATCGAGATCAATTTCGGCCGCGCGGTGATCCGCGCCGGCGGCAAACTGCGCGTGTCGTCGATGACGGTGCAGCCGAAGAATGGCGGCGGCGAGCGCACCATCCCCGTCGATGCAATCCTGATGTCGGCCGGCTGGACGCCGTCGGTCCATTTGTTCTCGCAGTCGCGCGGCAAGGTCGCCTTCAACGACGAGACCCAGCGCTTCGTGCCGGGCACTTATGCGCAGGACTGCGTCTCGGTCGGCGCTTGCAACGGCACCGACGGCTTGTCGGCCACGGTGGACGAGGCCTATGCGGCGGGCGCCAAGGCGGCCAAGGATGCCGGCGCCAAAACCGCCAAGGGCATGAAGCCGAAGGTCGATGCCTCGGAGAACTGGTCGCGCGGCATGCTGGGCGCCGCGCCGGGGGCCGGGCCGGACACGACGGTGAAAGCCTTTGTCGATTTCCAGAACGACGTTACCGCCAAGGACATCCGCCAGGCGGTGCATGAAGGCATGCGCTCGATCGAGCACGTCAAGCGCTTCACCACCAACGGCATGGCGACCGACCAGGGCAAGACCTCCAACATGCATGGACTGGCGATCGCGGCGGAAACGCTGGGCAAGCCGATCCCGGAGGTCGGCCTGACCACGTTCCGCGCGCCTTACACGCCTGTCACCTTCGGCGCGATCGTCAGCCATGCGCGCGGGCCGCTGTTCGATCCGACGCGCAAGACGGCGATCCATCCGTGGGCAGAGGCACATGGTGCCGTGTTCGAGGATGTCGGCCAGTGGAAGCGCGCCTGGTATTTCCCCAAGGCCGGCGAAGACATGCATGCCGCGGTCGACCGCGAATGCGTCGCCGTCCGTAACCAGGCAGGCCTGTTCGACGCCTCGACACTGGGCAAGATCGAAGTGGTCGGGCCGGATGCCGCCAAGTTCATGGAACTGCTCTACACCAACCCGTGGGAGAAGCTGGAGCCCGGCCGTTGCCGCTATGGCATCATGCTGCGCGAGGACGGCTTCATCTATGATGACGGCGTCGTCGGCAGGCTGGCGCCGGACCGTTTCCACGTGACGACGACGACTGGTGGCGCACCGCGCGTCATGAACCATATGGAGGACTATCTCCAGACCGAATTCCCGCATTTGAATGTCTGGCTGACCTCGATCACCGAGCAATGGGCGGTCATCGCCGTGCAGGGGCCGAGCGCGCGGAAGATTATCGAACCCTTGGTCGAAGGCATAGACATGTCCGACGAGGCGCTGCCGCATATGTCGGTGCGCGAAGGCAAGATCTGCGGCGTGCCGACCAGGCTGTTCCGCATGTCGTTCACCGGCGAGCGCGGCTTCGAGGTCAACGTGCCGGCCGATTACGGCCAGGCCGTATGGGCGGCGCTGTGGGCCGAAGGCCAGAAGCATGGCGCCACCGCCTACGGAACCGAGGCCATGCACGTGCTGCGCGCCGAGAAGGGCTACATCATCGTCGGCCAGGACACGGATGGCACGGTGACGCCGAACGACGCCGGTCTCGACTGGGCGGTCGGCAAGAAAAAGACCGACTTCGTCGGCATCAGGGGCATGATGCGGCCGGACCTGGTCGCCAAGGGCCGCAAGCAACTGGTTGGCCTCAAGACCAAGGATCCCAAGGTGGTTCTGGAAGAGGGCGCGCAGATCGTCGAGGATCCCAAACAGGCGATCCCGATGAAGATGATCGGCCATGTCACCTCGAGCTACTGGTCGCAGAATTGCGGCCGTTCCATAGCGTTGGCGCTGGTCGCCGGCGGCCGTGACCGGATGGGCGACACGCTTTACGTGCCGATGCCGAACGGGTTGATCGAAGTGGAGGTTACCGGCATGGTGTTCTTCGACGAGACGGGAGGGCGCCTCAATGGCTAAGGCTGCTGCAAAGACCACCGCGACGGCTTCGCCTTCGGCCGAGCGGCGTCCGGCATTGGCCGGGCGCAGTGTTTCCGCAACCGGTGTCAAGGTCGAGGTGCTGCCGCCGGCGGAACGCATCTCGCTGCGCGCGCCGGAGGCTTCCGTCGCTGCCCTGTCAAAGGCGCTCGGCGTGACCTTGCCGAAGAAGCCGAAGACTTCAACGTCGAAAGCCGGGCGCACGGCGCTTTGGCTTGGGCCGGACGAATGGCTTGTCATTGACGAGGCCGGCAAAGACCCGCTCGCCGATTGCGCAGGGGTTTCCGCCTTGCATTCGTCGGTCGGCATCTCGCATCGCAACATTGCCATAGCCGTCACCGGTCCGGCGGCCGAAGCCGCGATCAATTCAGGCTGCCCGCAGGATCTGTCGCTCGACGCATTTCCGGTGGGCGCAGCCTCGCGCACCATTCTCGGCAAGGCAGAGATCGTGCTGTTGCGTACGGCCAACGACGCCTTCCGGGTCGAATGCTGGCGTTCCTTCTCGGACTATGTCTTTACTTTTCTGTCCGAGGGAGCCCGCGACGCCGCCGGCTGACCCCGGAACGTTTGCCGCCAGCATTCGTTGTGCGGCGACAGGTCGAGGGAGAAATGCCGATGCCGTCGAAGTCCGCGCCGAAATCGCCCAGGAAAGCCACAGCGGAAACCATAGCGAAAACGGCGGCGGTTCGCTCGTTTGAACATGAGCGGCATCACGAGGCCAACGCTGAAGAGGAACTCGAGGAGGGTCTCGAGGACACGTTCCCGGCCAGCGATCCGGTGTCCATCACCGGGTCGGCCATTCCGGGCGGGCCGGCGAAACCCGGCAAGGCCAAGACCGTCCCCGGACGCAAGGCTCGCCAGCCCTGATGTTGAGAAAATTTTGGTCGAGAGGCATCTTCCCAGCACATCAGTGGATGCGATATTCAAAGCGCTTTGGAGAGGGAAAATGACGATAAGAGCCATTGTCTGGGGCGAGAACGTCCACGAACAGACCAATGCCGCCGTGCGCGGCCTCTATCCCCTGGGCATGCATGGCACTATCGCGGCCGCGCTCAACCAGGACAAGGGCATCGAGGCGACCGCCGCCACCTTGCAGGAACCGGAGCATGGCCTGAGCGAAAAGCGCCTTGCCGCCACCGACGTGCTTCTATGGTGGGGGCATGCAGCGCATGGCGAGGTCAAGGATGAGGTCGTCGAGCGCGTGCAGAAGCGGGTCTGGGAAGGCATGGGGCTGATCGTGCTCCATTCCGGCCACTACTCGAAGATATTCAAGCGGCTGATGGGCACGCCCTGCTCGCTGAAATGGCGCGAGGCGGGCGAGCGCGAGCGCGTCTGGGCGATCAACCGCGGTCACCCGATCGCGCAAGGCATCGGCGAATGCCTGGAGATCGGCGAGACCGAAATGTATGGCGAGCCGTTCGCGGTGCCGGAGCCGCTCGAGACAGTGTTCATCTCCTGGTATGAGGGCGGCGAGGTGTTCCGGTCGGGGCTGACCTATCAGCGCGGCGCCGGCCGCATCTTTTATTTCTCGCCCGGCCACGAGACCTATCCGATCTATCACAATGAGGGCGTGCAGCAGGTGCTGCGCAACGCCGTGCACTGGGCGCACAACCCGGCACCGGCATGGGCCGGCATCACTGATGCGCCCAACGTGCCGGCCGACAAGGCCAAGGAGAAGATTGTCCAAAAGGGCCTACGCCTGCATGCCGACGGCGACAAGGGCCTGAGCTGATCGGGGCTGAGTTGCCTGGGGTGAGTTGATGAGGGGCTTGGGCCGATGACACACAGGCTGCTTCTGCTTGGCACCGGCGGCATTGCCGGGCATCACGTCGACGAATTTGCAGCGATTCCCGGCTGCACGATCGTCGCTTGTGTCGATCAGGTGCCGGGCCGCGCGGCGGCGTTTGCCGCCGCCAACAGGATCGGCGATTTCTTCGAGAGCCTGGAGGCGGCGATCGCCTGGGGGCAGTTCGATGCTGCCATCAATGCGACGCCGGACGGCGTGCACAAGGCAACGACGCTGGCCCTGCTGGCTACGGAAAAGCACATTTTCTGCGAAAAGCCTCTGGCGCCGAACCACGCCGATGCGCTGGCCATGACGGAAGCGGCCGAGGCGGCCGGGGTCGTCAACATGGTCAACCTGACCTATCGCAACTCGCCCGCGATCCAGGAAGCGCGGCGCATGGTGCAGGCCGGCGAGATCGGCGATTTGCGCCATGTCGAGGCGAGCTACAAGCAGAGTTGGCTGGTCAGCAAATCCTGGGGCGACTGGCGGGTCGAGGACAAATGGCTATGGCGCCTGTCGAGCCGGCATGGTTCGACAGGCGTGCTGGGCGATGTCGGTATCCACATACTGGACTTCGCCACCTACGGCGCGGCGGAGGATATCGTCAGTCTCCATGCCGATCTGGTGACGTTTCCCAAGGCCGACGGCGACCGGATCGGCGACTACGTGCTGGATGCCAATGACAGCGTGGCGATGACGGCGCGGCTGAAGTCGGGCGCCCTCGCCACGATCGTGGCGAGCCGCTACATGACCGGCAACACCAATGAGCTGTCGCTGGCCATGCACGGCACCAAGGGAGCCATCAAGGTCGAGACCGATGGCAAGGTATCAAGCCTGTCAGCTTGCCTCGGCAAGGATGTCGACCAGCAACGCTGGCGGACGCTGACGCCGCCGGATGTCAAGCGCAACGCCCGGCGCTTTGCCGAAGCGCTGAACACCGGCCTCAACGGCGATCCGTCCTTCCGGCGCGCCGCCGACATGCAGAAGCTGATCGACGCGGCCTTTGAGAGTTCTGCTGCCAGGCGACCGCTGACGATCGCCTGATAGGGTCGTTCGGAGAGCCAGTTCCGGCCCCAAGGGCTCCGTGGCCCCTTTTCGATGGCCGTGGATCAGAAGTTCGGCACGATCCACGGATTGATGTCGATGCCGAGCCGCGGGCTCTTGCCTTCGGTCGAGCTGGTGGTCGTTTTTTCGATCGATCCCGTCGCGCTGCAGTCAAGCTTCGCATGGGTCTTGGTGTCAACGCAGGTTACGGCAGGCGCCTGCTTGACCGGCTGGGCGGCGCTGGCGGCGAAGGCCGAGCCCGAAAGTGCCAGCACGGCGGCTAGGGTGAGGAGGGTCTTTTTCATTGTCAGTTTCCGTTTTCGACGGGCGAATTCTGTTCGTACATGTACGATATGCCTTACAAATACGCCCGTCGATCCGGAAGTTCAAGCCAAAATCGTACGCGTACGGTAAATTTTTGTTAACCCAAAAATTGCCCCGGTTTGGCCGGGATGACGGGGAGATCGGGAATGGAAGAAGCGACTGTCAGCAGGTGACCGGTGTCTCGGTCAGGGGCGGCACATCTTGCGTGCTCAGCGTCGCAAGGGTGAAATCGCACATCCGCTTTACAAAAGCCTGCGGGTCGCCGAAGGGGTAGAAGGGAAAGGTGATCAGCAGCGAGATGGTACCGTGGCCGACAGCCCACAGCATGGTGGCGATGGCGCGCGGATCGCCCCGCAATTTGCCGGCGGCGACGCAGGCTTCGACCCGCTTGATGAGCACCTTCATCGCCGGGTTGCCTTCCTCCATATCCTTATAGCTTCGGCCTTCCGGCGGCTTGGTTTTTTCGGTCATGAAGACGGTGCGGTATTCATTGGGGTTGCCGAGCCCGAACGCGGCATACTCGGTCATCACAGCCTGCAAGGCCTCGATCGGATCGTCGGACGGGTGCTCCTCGATGCGTCGGGCAAGCGTCTCGAACGCATCTTCGGCCAGCGCGAACAGGATGTCCTGCTTGTCGGCGAAATAGGAATAGACCGACATCGGCGCATAGCCGACCCGCTTGGCCAGCTTGCGGATGGTCAGGCCTTCATAACCTTCTTCCTGGACGAGCTTGTGCGCGGCCTCGACGAGCTCGGAGCGCAGTTCGGCCTTTTGTTTTTCGCGGCGTTTCTGGACGCTCAGCGGCAAGTCTGGTGCCTCTTTTGGTTGGTGTACGTGGCTAATTATATACGCTGTACGGAAACGAACAAGGGCATCGCCTGTTCCCAAGCGGCAGGATCAGATGGCGCCGACGCCGCCATCGACGGCCAGTGCGTGCCCGGTCATGAAGGAGCCTTTCGCGGCACCGCGGCCGAGACCTCCGGCGGCACCCGTGATCAGCACCGTTGCTCCCTCAAAGCTGTCCGTCATGCCTTGTCCTCAATCAGTCTGGCGGCGAGATGCGAAAGCAGCTTCACCGCCTCGCCGTAGGTTTTGGCCTTTTCAGGATTGGAGGCGTTGCCGTCGAGCGCCCGCTTGTAGACGCCCTGGCAGATCGCGGCCAGCCTGAAGAAGGAGAAGGCGAGGAAGAAGGTCCAGTTGCCGATGCCGGAGAGCCCGCGCCGGCGACAGTAGGCCGCGACGTAGTCCTCTTCCGAGGGCAGCCCGAGGGCGGCGCGGTCGATACCGCCCAAGCCGCGAAAGCCGGAGGCGTGCGGCAGGCGCCATTGCATGCACTGATAGGCGATGTCGGCGAAGGGGTGGCCCAATGTCGACAGTTCCCAATCAAGCACCGCCAGCACCTTTGGCCGGTCCGGCGCGAAGATCAGATTGTCCAGCCGATAGTCGCCATGCACCAGCGATATCAGGCCATCATCGGCGGGCATATGCGTTTCCAGCCAGGCGATCAGCTGGTCCATTTCGGCGATGGTGCCGGTTTCCGAGGCACGGTACTGGCTGGTCCAACGTGCCAGCTGGCGCTCGAAATAATTGCCCGGCCGGCCGAAATCGGACAGGCCCACGGCCTCGACGTCGACATCGTGCAGGGCCGCGAGCGTGGCGTTCGTGGTATCGTAGATCGCGGCGCGCTCGTCATTGTCGCGCGCCTCCGGCAGTGCCGGATCCCAGAAGATGCGGCCGTCGAGGAAATCCATGACGTAGAACATGCGGCCGATCGGCGACTCCTCGGCCGACAGATGCAGCATTTTCGGCACCGGCACGGCGGTGCCGGAAAGCGCTTTCATCACGCGGAATTCGCGGTCGACCTGATGCGCCGATTTCAGCAACCGCCCCGGTGGCTTGGCGCGCAGCACATAGCGGCCGCTGGCCGCCTTAAGAAGATAGGTCGGGTTGGACTGGCCGGATTTGAATTTCTCGATCGTGGCGAGCCCCGAAAAGCCCGGTATTGCCGCCTCAAGGTAAGGCGCGAGCGCTGCCTGGTCGAGCGCGTTGGCGTCGTTCATGCGGTCTCGGGCTGGCGTTCGATCAGGGTCAGCGTCAGCCAGCGGGCGGTCAGCGCCGGTTTCTTCGATCCCTCGATCTCAATCGTCACATCGTGCGCTGTCTGCACCCAGCCCGACGGCCGGACCTTGACGTCGGCCAGCACGAAATGGGTGCGGATACGGGCGCCGGTCTTTACCGGGGCCAGAAAGCGCAGCGAATCGAAGCCGTGATTGACCCCCATCTTGCCATTTTCCAGCGGTGGCATGGTCTCGAAGGTCATCGCCGACAACAGCGACAGCGACAGAAAGCCATGCGCGATGGTGCCGCCGAACGGCGTCTCGCGCTTGGCCCGCTCCGGATCGCAGTGGATGAACTGATGGTCGTCCGTAGCGTCGGCGAACTGGTCGATCATGCGTTGCGTGACCACACGCCACGGTGAGACGCCGACTTCCTTGCCGACACTGGCCAGAAGCACATCGAGACTGATCGGTTCCACGCTCATGTCCTCCAGTTCATCTCCGGCTTCTGCGGCCGGAACATGTCATTCCTTGAACAGGGTCAATCCATGCTGCACCGACTGCCCGCCGTCGATCGGCAGGATGGCGCCGGTGACATAGTTGCCCGCACGGCTGCACAAATAGAGCGTTGCGCCGGCAATGTCATCTGGCGCGCCGATGCGGCCGATCGGGACGTGGCTGCCGACATGCCTGGCCTGTTCATCCGTGCCGGTGGCAAACGCCGTCATGCGACTCTGGAAAGGCCCCGGCGCGAAGGCGTTGACGGTGATGCGGCGGGCGGCGAACTCAAGCGCCAACGTGCGTGTCAGATGATGAACGGCGGCCTTGGAGGCGGCGTAGGAATAGGCATCGTCGGCCAAGGGCTGCGTGCCCATCACCGAACCCAGATTGATCACCCGGGCCGGATCGTCGTCGCTGGCGGCCGCTTCGAGCAGCGGCAGCAATTCGCGCGTCAGATGGAAGACCGCGGTGACATTGACGCCGAACACCTTGGCCCAGGCCGAGTAGGGAAAACTCTCCAGCGGCGCGCCCCAGGAAACGCCGGCATTGTTGACGAGGATATCGAGCCTGTCGGTCCGCGCCTTGACCTCGGCGACGAGCGCCGCAATGCCGGCTTCGCTGGAGACGTCGCCGGCAAAGCCCTCGGCGCGGCCAGAAGCGCCGAGCGCGTTCAACTCGCCGGCGACCTTGATGCAATCCTCGCCCTTGCGCGACGCGATCATCACGCTGGCTCCCGCCCTGACCAGCGCGGTCGCCGCCATGCGGCCGATGCCGGTCGCCGCTCCCGTCACCAGCGCGGTCTTGCCGGCTACCGCAAACAGCTCGTCGAGATAGCTCATCACAATCCTCCGCGCTCGGCATGCGGGCAAACGGTTCGCGTTGACAAGGCTATCCGAAGTGCGGTCATCCTTGCCACTGACAAAATGCCCGGCTTGCATGAAGGGTTAGCGACCGATGACGGAGATGAATCTCGGCATGACCGAGCGGCTGAAGCCGATCCACACGCGTGTCGCGGCCATGGTGCGCGACGAGATCATGCCGCTCGACAAGGAATTCCTGGGCGAAGTCGGCAAGGCGGGCGACCGCTGGGTCTACAGCAAGCGCCAAAGCGAAATCCTGGAAGGGCTGAAGAAGACCGCGAGAGAGCGCGGCCTTTGGAATTTCTGGCTGACCGGCTCGGGACGCGGCTATGGCCTTTCCACTGTCGAATACGCCTATCTTGCAGAAGAAATGGGCAAGGCGCATCTCGGCGCCGAGACCTTCAACTGCTCGGCGCCCGACACCGGCAATATGGAGGTGCTGGAGCGCTATGGCACGGCCGAGCACAAGATGACCTGGCTCGAGCCGCTTTTGGATGGAAAAATCCGCTCGGCCTATCTGATGACCGAGCCGGATGTCGCCTCGTCCGACGCCACCAACATTTCGATGCGCTGCGAGCGGCAGGGCGACGACTATGTGCTCAATGGCGAGAAATGGTGGGCATCGGGCGCGGGCGATCCGCGCTGCGCCATCTACATCGTCATGGTGCGGACTGGCGGCGACGGGGAGCCACAGCACCGCCGCCATTCGATGATCCTGGTGCCTGCCGGCGCGAAAGGCGTGACCAAGGTCCGCGCCATGCAGGTCTATGGCGACGATGACGCACCGCATGGCCACATGCACCTTCGCTTCGACAATGTCCGGGTACCGGCATCGAACCTGATACTCGGCGAGAGCAGGGGGTTCGAGATCGCGCAGGGCCGGCTCGGCCCCGGCCGTATCCATCATTGCATGCGCGCCATCGGCCAGGCCGAGATGGCGCTGGAGATGCTGTGCCAGCGCTCGGTGCGCCGCGAGGCCTTCGGCCAGCCCCTGGCGAAACTCGGCGCCAATTTCGACATTATCGCCGAATGCCGCATGGAGATCGAGATGGCCCGGCTGCTGTGCCTCAAGGCGGCGTGGATGATCGACCAGGGCGATGCGCGCGCCGCGGCTCCCTGGATCAGCCAGATCAAGGTGATCGCACCGCGCGTCGCGCTGAAAGTCACCGACGAGGCGGTGCAGATGTTCGGGGCGCAAGGCATCAGCCAGGACACGCCGCTGGCCCGCTCGTGGACGCATCTCAGAACCTTGCGCCTTGCCGATGGGCCGGACGCCGTGCATCGGCGGCAGGTGGCGCGCACGGAGCTGAAGAAATACACACAGGAGAAGATCTGAGCGCCCGGTCAATCCCGGCCCGTTGCGATCTCTCCGCCAGCAAAGAAGGATTATTCCGATGACCGTCCCGTCCCAGATGAAGGCACTGCTGCTTGTCGGTGATGGTTACACCAAGACGCCGAGCGGCAGCATGCTTGAGGCAATGGAGCCTTATCTTCAGCCGGGCAGCATCGCGGTGCCAACGCCGGGACCGAGCCAGGCGCTGATCAAGGTCAGTCTGGCTTCGATCAATCCATCCGATGTCGCCTTCATCAAGGGCCAGTATGGCCAGCCGCGCGCCAAGGGCCGGCCGGCCGGCTTCGAGGGCGTCGGCACCGTCGTGGCCGGCGGCGACGAGCCTTACCCCAAGAGCCTTGTCGGAAAGCGCGTGGCCTTCGCCACAGGACTCAGCAACTGGGGCTCGTGGGCCGAGTATGCCGTTGCCGAGGCGGCGGCCTGCATTCCGCTCCTCGATACGGTGCGCGACGAGGACGGTGCGGCGATGATCGTCAATCCGCTTACCGCGATCGCCATGTTCGACATCGTCAAGCAGGAGGGCGAAAAGGCCTTCGTCATGACTGCCGGCGCCAGCCAGCTCTGCAAGCTGATCATCGGCCTGGCCAGGGAGGAGGGGTTCCGGGCTGTCGTCACCGTGCGCCGCGATGAGCAGATCGCTCTTCTGAAGGAGATCGGCGCTGCCCATGTGCTCAACGAGAGGGCGCCGGATTTCGAAGCCTCGCTGCGCGAGGTGATGAAGGCCGAACAGCCACGCATCTTGCTGGACGCGGTCACCGGTCCGCTGGCGTCAGCCATCTTCAATGCGATGCCGAAACGGGCGCGGTGGATCATCTATGGCCGGCTCGATCCCGACCCCACCATCATCCGCGAGCCCGGCCAGCTGATCTTCCAGCACAAACATATCGAAGGCTTCTGGCTGAGCGAATGGATGCGGCAATACAAGGATCGGCGCGGTCCTGCGATCCTGGAAGCCCAGAAGCGTTTCTCCGACGGACGCTGGTCGACCGACGTGACGGCTGTCGTGCCGCTCGCCGAGGCGGTGACGCGGGTGCCGGGTGAACTGGCCAAGCCGAACGGCAAGGTTTTCATCCGGCCTTGAGGCCATTCGGAGCTGCGCCGGAAGTTTCAATGCGAGGCTTTCAGGGCTTTTCCGAGCCAGGCCGCGGTGCATGGCCGTCGCCGGCAGTTCGCGAAGTTGATGGCCGTGTCCTTCAGCCCCTATGCCAATTCGCTTTGTCCGTGATATGCCGCCGCCATCGAAATGCCGGACGGCGCGGGCAAGGGCCTGTTCTGAAGTGGTGTGGGGTGCGTTTATGACGATTTCCAAGCCGGTTTTCGACCGTTTGGGATTTGGCCTGTGGGTCGGAGCGTTTCTGGTCGTTCTTGTCCTCGTCCTGTGGGCGCCCGACACGCGTTCCGTGTTGATGGCCTACAGGTATGGCAGCGAAGAGTTTCTGGCCGGCCGTCCGCTCTACAATATCCAGTCCGAGATGGGATATCTCTACGCGCCGGCCTTTGCAGCGCTCTACATCCCGCTGTTCAAGCTCGGCTCTCATCTTGGCGGCCTGGTGTGGCATATCATCGGTTTCGCGGTGCTGACCTTCGTCGCGATGCGGCAGGTGCGCAAGCTTGGCGGCGGGGAATTGACGTGGCTGCTTTCGTTCGGGCTCTTCCTTGCCCTGCCGATGTCCCTGGGCGCGATCCGCAATGGCCAGGCAACGGTCCTTTTGACCGGTGCCTGCTGGCTCCTCACTCTGTCGGCGCTCGAAGGGCGGCGCGCCGAGACCTTCTTCTGGGCTTCGGTTGCCATCATCGCCAAGCCGACCGCGGTCATCATGCTGTTGTTGGTGGGCGCCCTGCGCTTCCGGTTGATACCGGTGCTGGTGCTCGCGGTGCTGTTCGTGATCGCGCTGCCTTATGCATTCGCTCCCGCCGGCTACCTGACCGAGCAGTACCGGGTTTTTGCGGGGATGCTGACCTCGATGGCTGTCGACAATACCAGCCATTTTGTTCCCACCGACTTCACGGCGCCCTTCACCAAAATGGGGCTGCCAATCCCGGAATTCGGCGCGACGATCGTTCGCATCGTCATGGCGCTGTTCACGCTTTCCATGGTCGTCTGGTTCGATCGCAAGCTCGAACGCGGAACAGCTGAGCTCGCCATCTTCCTGACGGCGACGTTCTACATGTGTGTCTTCAACCCGCGCGTCGAGCCCAACACCTATGCCATGATCGCCGTGCCCGCCGGTCTGGCCATTGCCTTGCTGTGGCGCGAGGAGCGAGGTGGTGTGCTCGTCTCGATACTGTCCGTGATGCTGTTCGTGACAGGGTTGACGGGCATCGAGCGTCATATCCAAGATTTCACGTACCCTTGGTTCCGGCCGATCGCGGTCACCGTCATTGCCGGTTCCCTGATCTGGTGGTTCTGGGCCAGGGCGCGAGGCAAGGTGATGAATGAGGGGCCTGTCGCAAATGGCTGAGTCGCGGTCTGTTCTCGATATCGTGGCGCCGTTCTTCAACGAGGCGCAATCCGCATCGGCTTTCGCCGCCTTGCTCGACAAGCTGGAGGTCGTGGTGTCGCAGCGTTTCGGCATGGCCGTCCACAAGATCCTGGTCGACGACGGCAGCCGCGATGACGGCGCGGAGCGATTTTCGCGGGCGCTGTCCGGTTCCTGGGAGATCGTGCGGCTCAGCCGCAATTTCGGCAAGGAGGTCGCGGTGCTCGCCGGCCTCGACTACGCGCGCGGCGACATGGTGCTGATCATGGATTCCGACCTTCAGCATTCCATGGATGTCAGCCTGCGAATGATTGGCGAGTTGGTGGAGCACCCCGACATCGACGTGGTCTACGCCCAGAACGACCGGCGCGAGGCCAGCTGGCGGCGCAGCCAGTTGGCGAAGCTGTTCTACAGCCTGATCAACAGCAGCCAGCGTTTCGACATTCCCGAGAATGCGGGCGATTTTCGCGTCATGCGCGGTACCGTGGCCCGCGCGCTGACAAGCTTGCGTGACAAAAGGCGCTTCAACAAGGGTCTGTTCGCCTGGGCTGGCTTTCGCCAGAAGGCCATACCTTATTCGCCGGAGAACCGCGCCAGCGGCACGTCGAAATGGAGCAGGCTCAACCTGCTTGCCTTTTCGCTGGAAGGTTTTACCTCGTTTTCCGTCATTCCCCTGCGCCTGATCAGCCTGAGCGGATTACTGGCGGCGCTGGCGGGTGCGGCCTATGGCGCCAAGGTGTTCTTCGAAGTGTTGTTCTACGGCATTGCCGTTCCAGGCTACCCCAGCCTTCTGGTCGCCGTTGTTCTGCTTGGTGGTCTCAACCTCACCTTGCTTGGACTGATCGGCGAATATGTCTGGGTCACACTCAGCGAGAGCAAGGACCGGCCGATTTACATCGTACGCGATGTCGTGCGCGGCGACGTTTTGCACAGGCCGCCAGGCGCGTCCGGCGCATGACGCGGCGCATCCGCCTGATCGCCGATGACTATGGCCTGGCGCCCGGCGTCTCGGCAGGGATTCTCGACCTGCTCGATCGTGGACGCCTGACTGGCGCTAGCTGCATGACCGGCTTTCCCGAATGGGCGGAGGCGGCGGCGCTTATCAAGCCGCTGCGCGGCCGCGTGGCGATCGGATTGCACCTGACCCTCACCGACCAGCGGGCCATCACCGGCCAGTCCAGCCTGGCGCCGGAGGGCCGGCTGCCGCCGCTCCGTTCGCTGGCATTGCCAGTCCTGCGCGGCCGTGTCGACGACCGGGATGTCCATGCCGAGCTCGACGCGCAATACAGCCGTTTCATCGAGACGCTTGGCCGGCTGCCCGACTTCGTCGACGGGCACCAGCACGTGCATTTCCTGCCGGTCGTACGCAAATGGCTGCTGGCGCGTTTTCCCACGGACACGGGCCGGCCGATGCTGCGCGGCGCTCCTGCACCGGCAGCGATGCCGAAGGTCGCGGCGATCGCAGCACTGGCCCGGGGCTTCAATCGGTCGATGCAAGGCGCCGGTTTCATCGTCATGACGCCTCTTGCCGGCATCTACGATTGGCGGCAGCCGGAAAAGTTCGCGCCTGCGCTGCAGGCCGCCGTCGAGGCGTTGCCGCAAGAGGGGCTATTCATGTGCCATCCCGGCCATGTCGACGAAACGCTGCGCGCGCGAGATCCGATGCAAAGCGTGCGCACGGTCGAATTGCAGATCCTGGCCTCGGACGCTTTCGGCGCGAGCCTCGCCCGCGCCGGTGTCGAGATCATGGATGGCAGGGGATGAGCGGCGCCGACCAGCCCCGGCGTTCGACCGGCAACAAGATCGTCCGCTTTGCCATTGTCGGGCTCGCGAACACCGCCATCGACCTTGCCGGCTTTTTCCTGCTGCTCAAGCTGCGTATCCCGCCGTTGCCCGCCAACGTCATCTCATGGTCGATCGCCGTCGTCTTCTCTTTCGTGGCAAATGGCTTCTGGTCGTTCGAGCGCAATCAAGCGATCCGGCTGCATGACGCCTTCCTGCGTTTCGCCTCGCTCGGGGCGCTGATTTCGCTCGGCGTCTCCAGCCTGTCGATCGCACTCTTTGCCGGCATCGCCGGCGTGTGGCCGGCAAAGATCGGCGGTGTCATTGTGGCGGCGGTGCTGAATTTCCTCGCCGCGCGCTGGTCGATTGAGGGTCGGGTGCTGAAATAGACCTGGATTTTCCCTATTCCGCCGGTTCCACATTGGCGTAGGCGGCTTCCTCGAGCTCGCGCTTCAGCCGCGCTTCCTCGTGGGTCTTCGGCGTAACGAAACGGCCAATCAGCAGATAGGCGACTGGCGTCAGGAAGAGCGTCGAGATGGTGGCCAGCCCCAGCCCGCCGACGATTACCCAGCCGAGCGCCACGCGCGCTTCGGCGCCCGCGCCGGCCGCCAGCACCAGCGGCACGCCGCCGAGCACGGTGCAGATCATCGTCATCATCACCGGCCGCAGGCGGATGGTCGAGGCCTGCTCGATCGCCTCGCGCACGCCGAGCCCGCGATCGCGCAGCTGGTTGGCGAACTCGACGATCAGGATGCCGTTCTTGGCCATGACGCCGACCAGCAGCACCAGGCCGATCTGGCTGTAGGCGTTGAGGCTGGTGCCAGACAGCAGCAGCGCGAAGATGGCGCAGGCGAGGCCGAGCGGCACTGTGGCCATGATGATGACCGCGCTGACGAAGCTTTCGAACTGGGCGGCCAGCACCAGAAGGATGATGACCAGCGCGAAACCGAAGATGGTGACCATGGCGCTGTTGGTCTCGCCCAGCGTCGCGGCTTCGGCCAGCGGCAGGATGCGGCTGCCAGGCGGCAAGAGCGGCGTGGCGATTTCCTCGGCGCGCGTCAGCGCATCACCAAGTGCGAAATTGCCGCTGAGGTTGGAAGTGATGGCCACCGACGGCTGCTGCTGTTCGCGCGACAGCGACGGCGGCACGGCGCGTTCGGTCAGCGTGGCGATGGTCGACATCGGCACGAAGCGGCCGTCAGCCGTCTTCAGGAAGATATTTTCCAGGTCGGTCGGATCGTTGATCGGGTTGGTGGTCGAGACCAGCTTCACGCCATAGCTGCGGTCGGCGATGTAGACGTCGACGACGTCGTTGCCGTCGAGCATGGCCTGCAAGGTATTGGCGAGGCCCGTAATGTCGATGCCGAGATCGGAGGCGCGCTCGCGGTCGATGGCGACGGCAAGCTGCGGCTGCGTCGGGTCGATGGACAGGCGCGGCGTCTGGAACCGCGGATCCTTCTGCATCTCGGCGATGATCCTGATCGCCGCGTCGCCGAGCGCCTTGCGGTCGTTGCCGACCAGCGCGAACTGCAGGCCGTTGCCGGCCCCGCGGATGCCGAGGCTGTTGGGCTGCACCGGGAAGATGCGCACGCTGGGCACCTGCTTCGTCAGCTGGCTGATCTCGGCCATGATTTCCTGCTGGTTGCGGCCGCGCTCGTTCCATGGCGCCAGCGTCATCACCATGAAGCCGGAGTTGTAGGAGCCGTTCTGACCGGCGTTCTCGAAGGTGGAGCGGATCTCGCCGGAATCGCGCATCGGCTGGATCAGCTTCTCGATCTTCCGCATCTGCTGCGTCGTGTAGTCGAGGCTGACGCCTTGCGGGGCATTGATGCGCAACAGCACCGCCGCGCGGTCCTCGGTCGGCGTCAGTTCCTGGCGGATGGTGCCGAACAGGGTGAAGGCGGTGCCGGCAAACAGCACCGCGACAAGCATCACGATCCAGGGCGCATCGAGGCAAGCGTGCAGGGCCCGCTTGTAGCCAGCGTTCAACGCGCCGCCGATACCGGCGCCGATACCATGGCCGCCTTGATGATGCAGCGATGCGCTGGTCAGCATGCGCGAAGCGAGCATCGGGCAAAGCGTCAGCGCCACCACGCAGGACAGAAGCACCGACATGGCTAGCACGAAGCCGAATTCGCGGAACAGGCCGCCGGTCTGGCCGGGCAGGAACGAGATCGGCACGAAGACAGCGACCAGCGTCAGCGTCGTGGCGACGACGGCGAAGAACACCTCCCGCGCACCAAGCACGGCAGCGGCGCGGGGCCCCATGCCTTCGTTGCGGCGGCGCACGATGTTTTCCAGGACGACGATGGCGTCGTCGACGACAAGGCCCGTCGCCAGCACAAGCGCGAGCAGCGTCAGGATGTTGACCGAGAAGCCGGCCAGATAGATGGCAGCGATGGTGCCGATCATGGCGACCGGCATCGACAGGCCCGGGATCAGCGTGGCGCGCCAGTCGAGCAGGAAGGCATAGATGACGATCAGCACCATTGTCACCGACAGGCCGAGCGCGATCTCGACCTCGTGCACCGCGCCCTTGACGAACACGGCGTCGTCGCTGGTGATCTTGATCGCCATGCCCCTGGGCAGGTTCTGCTGCAGTTTGGCGACGGCGGCCTGGACGCCGGTCGAAATGTCCAACGTGTTCGATTCCGCCTGGCGGATGATGCCGATACCAATGCCGGTCTTGCCGTCGGAACGCAGCGTGGTCTGGCCGACATCGGGGCCGAGCGTGACGGTGGCGACATCGCGGATGCGCGTCGTGCCGCCGATGATGATGTTTTCGAATTCCTCGGGGGTGGTCACATCAGCCGTGGTACGGACGATCAGGTCCTGGTTGGTCGTGGTGATCGACCCGGCCGGCGAATCGAAGGCGACCGAGGCAAGGGCCGCCCTGAGATCGGCGACGGTGAAGCCAAGACTGGCGAGCTTGTTCTGGTCGACATCGATGCGGAAGATCTTGTCGCGGCCGCCATAGACCTGGACGTCGGCGACGCCGGGCACGGCGGCTAGCTCATCCTCGATCTGATCCTGAACCACCACTGTCATGTCCTGGATCGACATGCTGTCCGAGGTCACCGCAAGCCGCATCACCGCGTCGGAATTGGCGTCCGCCTTGACGATGCGCGGCGGATCGGCGGTGTCCGGCATCTGGTTGGCGACGCGGCCGACGGCATCGCGCACATCGGAAGCAGCCACATTAAGGTCGATGCCGTCGTTGAATTCGATGGTGACGCGGCTCTGGCCAAAGGAGGAGGAAGAAGAGATCGACTTGACGCCGGAGACGCGGGCGACCGCACCCTCGATCGTGTCGGTCAGCTCGCGGTCAACGGTTTCGGCGGCCGCCCCTTCGAAGGTGGTCGTGACCGTGACCACAGCGCGGTCGACGTCGGGCAGTTCGCGGACCTCCACGCCGTAGAAGGCGGCGAGGCCGGCAACCGCGATGAGCACGTTCAGCACGAAGGCCAAGACCGGCCTGCGGATGAACAGGGCGGTGAAGCCGGTATCGCTGGCGGCGTTGACGGTACCGGTCATGAGCCTTCGGCGGTATTGGCGTTGAGCTGGTCCTGGCCGGCGATGCGGACCTCGCCGCCTTCGCTGACGCTCTGCGTGCCTTCGGTGACCACCATGTCGCCGCTGTCGATCTCGGCATCGATCAGCACGGTCTCGGTGTTGCGCTGGATGATACGCACCGGCACGCGCTTGGCCTTGCCATCCTCGATCTGCCAGACATAGGCGCCGTCTCCGACCCCCACAGGATCGCCAGCGGACTGACGGCGGGATAGGTTTCGCCGGGGAATTTCATGGTGATGGAGAACGACATGCCGGCGCGCAGCGAATCGGCCGGATTGGCGATCTTGGCCTTGACCAGCAGCGTGCGGCTCTTCTCGTCGATGTGGTTGTCGATGGCTGATACCATGCCGGTATAGGCGTTGCTCGGATTGGCGATCGGCGTCGCCGTCAATTGCGCACCAACCTTGACGGCGGCGGCGAAGCGCTCAGGCACCTGGAAATCGACCAGGATCGAGGAGCGGTCGTCGAGCGTGGCGATCGCCGACTGGTTGGTGACATAATTGCCGGCCGAGATCGGCAGGATGCCGACAGTGCCCGATACAGGCGCCAGAACGGAGCGGCGCCGTAGCGCGAGCTCCGCGTCCTGAAGCGCCAGTCTGGCGTTCGCCAGTGCCACTTCGGCATCGGCCACGGCGACCGGCGTCGCGGCATTGGAGGCGCGCAGCGACTTGACGCGATCGAGCTTGGACTGGGCATCCTGCAAAGCGAGCTTGGCCCGGTCCAGAGCGATGATCTCGGTTTCGGAATCGAGCGCCGCGATGATCTGTCCCTTGTCGACATGAGTGCCGGATTCGACCAGCAGTTCGGCAAGGCGGCCTGAGCTATAGGGATTGACGGTCACCGAGGCGTTGGCACGGCCGGTGCCGATTGCCTGCAGGCGGTCGTTGATGATCGCGGCGGCGGCCGGCGATGCAACGATGGTGGCAATCCGGGTGCCGCTGCGCCCCGTCGCTCGGGAGCCGCCAGCTGCCGCATCCTTTGTCGGGGGTGTCGCGCCATAGGCCCAGTCGATGCCCCAGCGCGCCAGCACTTCGGGAGCGCCGGGATAGAAGCGAGCCCAGGCAGCCACGGCGGCGACCACGATCACAAATGCAAGGGCAATCTGTTTCCAGCTCGGCATCGATACTCCAGCGGCAAGGATGTCGGCCGGTTCCAGGTGGAAGCGGACGCGGCGACGATACGGGCTGGCGGCGAAACCGGCCAAGCCACATCCCGGTATCACTGGTTTATGGCAATTATCACGCAATCGTGCACATTAAATCTCGGTAACGTGAAGGCGGGGCGGTCTTCGGCACGGCTGCGATTTGCCCGGGATCGGCGCCTGGGTCCGCTTCCCTTTGTTTGGCGCAATTCCGGACGGGAAACCGTTTCACAGGTTTTCCCGGGATCGGGCTAGCGCAGACCTTCCATCTCGCGGATGCGCCGGGCGCCGTCGGCCTCGAGCTGTCTCGTGACGGCGCCGATCAGCGTTTCGGCGACGACGAAAAGCGCGGCCGAGGAATCCCATGCGGAAGGCACCGCCGTCCGTCCGGCGATGACGTGGCGGGCAAAACGGGCGATCGGCGACAGCCACTGGTCGGTGAAGAGCACAATCTGAACGCCGCGCTGATGCGCCTTTTCGGCGAAGCGGACGAGGCTGTCCTGGTAGCGCCTGATGTCGAAGATCACCAGCACGTCGCGCTTGCCCATGTCGATCAACCGGTCGCGCCACATGCTCTCCTGTCCGGCAAGGTGAAAGACATCGGGCTGGATGACGGCGAGGTGGGCCGCCATGTAGCGTGCCAGCGGGTCGGTGAAGCGACCGCCGATCAGGAAGGTCTTGCCACGCCGATCGGCAAGCCGCGCCGCGATATCGTCGAGCTGCCTGTCGGAGAGGTGCCGGAAGGTCTCGCGCATGTTGTCGAGCGTCGCTTCCAGCATCGGGGATACGGCGCTGCCGCCGGGCGAGGGCGGGTTGAGCGTCCGTATCGCCGGCGATTGAAGTTGCGCGGCCAGTTCGTCCTGCAGGCTCGACTGGAATTCCGGGTAGTTCTGGAAACCAAGCCGGGCAACGAAGCGCAGGATCGTCGGCGAGGAGACGCCGGCGGCGGCCGAGAATTCGGCGACCGTCTTCAGGCCGATCATCGGATAGCTGGCGATCAGCGTCTGGGCGGCGCGCCGTTCGCCCGCCGGCATCGTGCCGACGCGGTCGGCGATCAGTTCGGCAATGCTGGAAATCATCTTTTCCCCCACGCAATGGCCTCGCTAATGAGATCGCATTTGACAAAGCCGGATAAACTGTATGAAATCATTCACAGGGACGCAATGAGACAAAATACGTAACATACGATACAGCGCTCCCCGGGGACGGCAGACTATGGAGCAAGCACGGCCCGCCAGCCTTGCATCGTCTGATACCGTGAGGGTGACCAATCCCGGCGGATCAAGCCCTTTCGTGCTGACCTGCGATCACGCTTCCAATTTCCTGCCTGCCGAATTCGGCACGCTCGGCCTCGCCGCCGAGGACCTGTCCCGCCACATCGCCTGGGATCCCGGCGCGCTGCCGGTTGCATTGCGCATGGCGCAGGCGCTGGATGCGACGCTGGTTGAAACCCGCATCTCGCGCCTCGTCATCGACTGCAACCGGCCGCTCGATGCGCCGGACCTTGTGCCGCCGGTCAGCGAGACGACAGCCATCCCAGGCAATACCGGCCTGTCGGAAAAACAGCGCGCGGCGCGGGTCGCCCTGTCATGGCAGCCTTTTCATGGTGCCATCGAGTGCATTGTCGAGGACCGGCTGGCGCGCGGACAGGAGACGCGTCTGGTTTCCGTGCATTCCTTCACGCCGGTCTACAACGGCCGCAGCCGGCCATGGCATATCGGCATCATCCATGACGACGACCGACGGCTGGCGTCGCCGCTGATATCGGCGCTGCGGCGGCTTGCCGGCGTCACCGTCGGCGTCAACGAACCCTATTCGCCTGCCGACCGCGTCTATTTCACGCTGGAACGGCATGCGCGCTCGCGTGGGCTGCCCTGCGCGATGATCGAAATCCGCAACGATGAAATCTCCGGCGAGACCGGGCAGCGGAAATGGGCGGATCTGCTCACAGGCATTTTTTCGAATCTGGAGCCCGAGGAGGCCAGGGGCTCCCGACAAGGCGCAATGGGAAAATCAGTACAAACGGCCAGCTAAGAAACCATAGGGGACTTCAAATGGCAGCACCGGATCACACAGACAAGTCGGAGGATGTAAAGATCCTTCACAGTATGGGCTACGCCCAGGAATTGGCTCGCCGCATGAGCGGTTTTTCCAACTTCGCCATTTCCTTCTCGATCATTTGCATCCTGGCCGGCGGCATCACCTCATTCCCGCTGGCCATCGGCACCGGAAGCGGTTTCGAGGCGACAATCGGCTGGGTCGTCGGCGGCCTCTTTGCCCTTGTCGTCGCCGCCTCGCTCGGTCAGATCGGCTCGGCCTACCCTACCGCTGGGGGCCTCTACCACTGGTCCTCTATTCTTGGCGGGCGCGGCTGGGGCTGGGCAACGGCCTGGATCAATCTGCTCGGCCTGATCTTCGTCGTCGCTTCGGTGAATGTCGGCGTTTATTTGCTGTTTTCCGGGCTTGTCGCGGGGCCGATCCTGGGCTTGGACACATCGGCATGGGGCTTCTGGCAGCAAACGGCGGCAGTCGTCATCATTACCGTCACCCAAGGCCTTTTCAATCATCTGGGCATCAAGACAACGACCAGGTTGACCGATTTTTCGGGATATTTCATCCTCGTTGTCGCGGTCGTGCTGACGCTGACCTTCCTGATATGGGGCTCGCATAGTTTCGATCTTTCGCGGTTGACGACATTCGTCAACACTACCGGCGATCCTGGCGGCGGCTATGTTCCGACGGCCCGGACGGCGCTGGTGGCCTTCCTGATCGGCCTTCTCTACCCGCTCTATACGATCACGGGCTTTGACGCCTCGGCACACACCGCCGAGGAGACGCACAATGCGCGCACCGCAGTGCCTAGGGGCATGATCCACGCAGTCCTGTGGTCTCTCGTCTTTGGCTCCGTCATGGCGGTCTCCTTCGTCCTCGCCAGCCCCGACCTCGTGGCGACTGCCAAGGACGGCGGCAATGCTTGGTTCAACCTGTTCAACAACCTGCCCGCGCCAACGTGGCTCAAGGATCTGCTTGGCATCTGCATCGTGCTGTCGAACTATCTGTGCGCGCTGGCCGGGCTCACTTCGACCTCGCGTATGATCTTCGCCTTTTCGCGCGACGGGGGTCTGCCGGGGTCATCTCTGTGGAAGCAGGTTTCGCCGACCTGGCGCACGCCCGTCCCGGCCATCTGGCTCGGAGCCGTGCTCTCGATCGCGGCAACACTGTACTCGCCGGCCTTCGCCGCTTTGGCAGCTGGCTGCGCCCTGTTCCTCTACGTGTCCTATGCAATGCCGGTAGCGGCTGGCCTGCTTGCGGAAGGCAAGAGCTGGACCGAATTCGGTCCGTTCCGTCTCGGCATATGGTCCAAGCCGTTCGCTGTCATTACCGTCCTTGGCGTTCTGGTCCTGATGTATGCTGGCATCCAGCCGCCATTCGACATCCTGATCAACTATGCCATCGGCTTGATCATCCTGCTGGTCGTGTTGTGGTTCGGCATAGAATCCCGGCGCTTCAAGGGTCCGCCGGTCGGCGCCGACATCGCCCGCCGCCAGGCGGAAATCGCGGCGGCCGAAGTAGCGGTCGGCGAAACCGGCCACTGACACTTCGCCTCAAGCTCATGGCCGGCCTCGCGCCGGCCATGACTGCGTTTATCCCTTTCAACCGAAAAGCATTTGGAGTGCCGCAGGAATGGCCGGAAATTTCTCGTTCGATCAGTTGAAGAAAGCGGTCTCAAACTGGGAGATCGACACGGTGCTGGCTTGCATCGTCGACATGCAGGGCCGGCTGGCGGGAAAGCGGTTCCTGGCGCAGTACTTCGTCGATTCCGCGCATGACGAAACGCATGGCTGCAATTATCTGCTCGCCGCCGACATCGATATGGAGCCGGTGCCAGGCTACAAAGCGGCAAGCTGGTCGAAGGGTTATGGCGACTTCGTCATGAAGCCGGACCTTGCGACGCTGCGGCGCATTCCATGGCTGGACAAGACCGCCCTGGTGATCTGCGATGTGCTCGACCACCACACCCATGACGACCTGCCGCATTCGCCGCGTGCGATCCTGAAGAAGCAGGTCAAGCGGCTGACGGAGCGCGGCTATATCGGCTATTTCGCCTCCGAGCTCGAATTCTACCTTTTCAACGAGACCTACGATTCCGCCCGCAAGAAGCACTGGCAGGGTCTCGACACCGCCTCGCCCTATATCGGCGACTACCAGATCGGCATCACTACCAAGGAAGAAGGCGTCATGCGCCGGCTTCGCAATGAGATGGAAGCGGCCGGCATTCCGATCGAGAATTCCAAGGGCGAATGGGGTCCCGGCCAGGAAGAGATCAACGTGCGCTACGCCGAGGCGCTCGACATGGCCGACCGCCACGTCATCCTGAAGAACGGCGCCAAGGAGATCGCCGAGTCCGAGGGCAAGGCCATCTCGTTCATGTCCAAGTACAATTACGGGCTCGCCGGCAATTCCAGCCACATCCACAATTCGCTCTGGAGCGCCGACGGCAAGACGCCGCTGTTCTTCGATAAAAAGGCCGACTGGACGCTATCGACGCTCGGCCAGCAATGGGCGGCGGGGCAGCTCAAATATGCCAAGGAGTTCACCTGGTTCCTGGCGCCCTACATCAATTCCTACAAGCGCTTCCAGGCCGGCACCTTCGCTCCGACCAAGATCATGTGGAGCGAGGACAACCGCACCGCCGGCTTCCGCCTGTGCGGCGAGGGCACCAAGGGCATCCGCATGGAGTGCCGCATCGGCGGCGCCGATCTCAACCCCTATCTCGCCTTCGCGGCGCTGATCGCGTCAGGCCTTGCCGGCATAGATGAGAAACTGGAGCTGCAAAAACCGTTCGTCGGCGATGCCTATCAGGCATCTCGTTTGCCGGAGATCCCGAAAACCCTGCGCGATGCCACCGAGACGCTGGCGAAGTCGAAGATGCTGAAGCAGGCGCTCGGCGAGGATGTGCTCGAACACTACGTGCATACCGCGAAATGGGAACAGTTCGAATACGACCGCCGGATTACAGATTGGGAACTGCACAGAGGGTTCGAGCGATATTAAAACTTTATACAGCTTTAACGTTGACAATGTAGTGAGACTGAGGCCATATGAGACCTGTAAAATTGCAATGTGCTGCATTGAGGAGTTTGCAATGTCGAAATATGCGCCGCTCAAGGACTTTCTCGTTGCCCAAGATGTAGATCGTGTGCCGATGTCGTTTGCTGAAATCGAGAAAGTGCTCAATCTGCCACTGCCCGCATCGAAGCAATACCCTGCATGGTGGAGCAACAATCCGAGCAACAATCCCATGACAAGGGAATGGCTTGAAGCCGGGTTCGAGACCGAATCCGTCAACGTAGGCAGTGGGAAACTGGTCTTTCGCCGCGTTCGCAAAGCGCCCATTTCGACGCCGCCCAGCGGTAGCGCGGCTGCGCCAAAGGAGGCGCGTCCGGACCGCCACCCCGGTTTTGGTTTCATGAAGGGCTTGATAACAATTGAAGCCGGATTTGATGTTACCAAACCTTTCGACGATGAGCCCTGGGACCGGGGCTATCTGGGCGGCGAAGCTCAGGCACGCGATGGCAAACGCGCGGTGCGTAAATGAGTGAAGAGCCGAGCCTGCTTCTGGATACATGCGCGATGATCTTTATCGCGAACGACAGTCAAATTGATCCGCACGCAAGCCGGGAGATTTCGGAGGCGGCCTATGACGGTCGTCTCTATCTCTCCCCGATGTCGGCATGGGAGATCGGAATCGGTGTGGCCAAGGGCCGGCTCAACCTGCCATTGGCGCCACTTGATTTCGTGGAGCGATTCATCGAGCGAATGTCAGCAAAGCTCAGCGTTATTTCACCAGCCATTCTGATTGCGTCTTCCAACTTGCCTGGCCCGCCTCATGGCGATCCCATGGATCGGATACTGATGGCAAGTGCGAGAGCCTTGGACATGGTTCTGGTGACGCGAGACGAGCCCATCCTTCGCTATGGCCGCAATGGCCATCTGCGTACACTAGCCTGCTAACTTGGAGCATCCTTTGGAAACGGTAAGACTCAAATCCCCCATCGATGGCTCGATCTATGCCGAGCGGCCCGTGGCGACGGACCAGGCGATCAATGCCGCGGTCGAGCGCGCCAAGGCGGCGCAGGAGAAGTGGGCCGAGACGCCGATCGTCGAGCGCGGCAAATACATGCTCGCCATGCTCGAAGCGCTGGTCTCGATGACCGACGAGATCGTGCCGGAGATCGCCTGGCAGATGGGGCGGCCTGTCCGCTATGGCGGCGAGTTCGGCGGTGTCAAGGAACGCACCAACCATATGGTCGAGATCGCCGAGGCGGCGCTGAGACCGGTGCCGGCCTCTAATCCCAAGGACGGGTTCCGCCGCTATGTGAAGAAAGGTCCGCTCGGCGTGGTCATGGTGATCGCGCCGTGGAACTACCCTTATCTGACCGCCGTGAACACCATCGTGCCGGCGCTGATGGCCGGCAACGCCGTCATCTTGAAGCACGCGGCGCAGACGCTGCTGGTCGGTGAACGCTTCCAGCAGGCGTTCGACAAGGCCGGCCTGCCAAAGGGTGTGTTCCAGAATATCGTGCTGAACCATGCTCAGACGGAAAAGCTGCTCGGCTCCGGCAAGATCGATCATGTCAACTTCACCGGCTCGGTCGGCGGCGGCCGTGCCATCGAAAGGGCGGCTGCAGGCACCTTCATGACGCTCGGCCTCGAACTCGGCGGCAAGGATCCCGCCTATGTGCTGCCCGACGCCAAGATGGACCATGCGGTGGCCAATCTGGTCGATGGCGCTTTCTACAATTCCGGCCAGTGCTGCTGCGGCATCGAGCGCGTCTATGTGCACGAAAAGGTCTATGACGAATTCGTCGAAGGCTTTATCGCCGAGACCAGGAACTATGTCGTCGGCAATCCTCTGGAGCAGGCGACGACGATGGGACCGATGGCGCAGGCGCGCTTCGCCGACCTGATCCGCGAGCAGAAGGCCGAAGCGCTGCGCAAGGGCGCCAAGGCGCACATCAACATGAAGGTGGCTAACGACAAGGCCGGCTCACCCTATCTGGCCCCGGAGGTGCTGACCGAGGTCGACCATCAGATGAGCGTCATGCGCGAGGAAAGCTTTGGCCCGATCGTCGGCATCATGAAGGTGCGCAACGACGAGGAAGCGATCGCGCTGATGAACGACAGTCCCTATGGGCTGACGGCCTCGATCTGGACCCGCGACATCGAGCACGCGGTGGTGATCGGCAACCGCGTCGAGACCGGCACGGTGTTCATGAACCGCTGCGACTATCTCGATCCGGCGCTGGTCTGGACCGGCGTCAAGGACACCGGCAAGGGCGCGGCACTGTCAGCCATCGGCTACGACAATCTGACCCGGCCGAAATCCTTCCACCTGCGCGAAGCCATCTGATTTTTCGAAAGACAAGCAATGACCAAGCTGATCTCCAAATGGAACTACCCCACCACTGTCCGCTTCGGCGCCGGACGCATCAAGGAACTGCCCGAGGTGCTGGCGGCAACCGGCATCAAGCGGCCCTTGTTCGTCACCGATCCAGGCCTGGCGAAACTGCCGGTCGTCGCCTCGACGCTGAAGATCCTCGACGATGCCATGGTTCCCTATGGCGTCTTCTCGGAGGTGAGGCCGAACCCGGTGGAATCCAATCTGACCGCCGGTATCGAAGTGTTCAAGAAGGGCAAGCATGACGGCGTCATCGCCTTTGGCGGCGGTTCGGCGCTCGACCTCGGCAAGCTGATCGCCTTCCAGGCCGGCCAAACGCGGCCGGTGTGGGATTTCGAGGATGTCGGCGACTGGTGGACGCGCGCCAATTCGGACGCCATCGCTCCGATCATCGCAGTACCGACCACCGCTGGCACCGGCTCGGAAGTCGGCCGTGCCGGTGTCATCACCAATGAGGCGACGCACACCAAGAAGGTCATCTTCCATCCCAAGCTGTTGCCGGCGATCGTGATCGCCGATCCGGAATTGTCGGTCGGCATGCCGGCCTTCATCACCGCCGGCACCGGCATGGACGCGCTCGCCCATTGCCTGGAAGCCTATTGCGCGCCGGGCTACCATCCGATGGCTGACGGCATCGCGGTCGAGGGTGTGCGCCTGGTGTTCGAGAACCTGCCAAAGGCCTTTGCCAACGGCAAGGACCTGGTCGCGCGCGCCCATATGATGAGCGCCGCCGCCATGGGCGCCACGGCCTTCCAGAAGGGGCTGGGCGCCATCCACTCGCTGTCGCATCCGATCGGCGCGCTCTACGACACCCATCATGGCATGACCAACGCCGTGTTCATGCCTTATGTGCTCGCCTTCAATCGCGACTCCATCGAGGAGTGCATTTCCCGCCTCGCCGCCTATTGCGGCATCAAGGGCGGCTTCGACGGCTTCGCCAAGGCGATCATCAGGCTGCGCAAGGACCTGAAGGTGCCGCACGCCCTGCCGGGCCTGATCAAGGGGCTCGACATGGACAAGAAGCGCAAGGCGCTGATCGCCGACATGGCGGTGGTCGATCCAACGGCCGGGGGCAACCCGGTCAAGCTGACCAAAAAGGCGGCGCTGACCTTGCTCGAAAACGCCATCGCGGGCACCGTCTGAAGCACTTTTCGCGCATCGAGTTGATCTGGAAATGGGGCAGGGAAACAAGGGGAGGCGATGCAGGACAGGGCAGAAACTAGTTAGCCGGAAAAAGATACGCCGGCCAATTGCTACACAAGGTTAAAAAGAGTTTACTTTTTCGCACTGCGGGCCGCCGGTTTCACAAAGCTTTCATCTGGCTGTCACATGAAACCGATACCGCATCGCAGGCGTCCAACGGCGTCAGTTCAACGGAGAGAACACATGTTCAAATTCACGGGGAAGGTGCTTTCCCTTTCGGCCGCGACCCTCATGGTGTCGTCGGTGATTTCGTCCGCGGCTTCGCTGGACGATCTCGTCAAGGCTGCAAAGGCTGAAGGCCAGCTCACGACCATCGCCCTGCCGCATGACTGGTGCGGCTATGGCGACGTCATCGCCGGCTTCAAGGCGAAGTATCCGGGAATCACCATCAACGAACTCAATCCCGACGCCGGCTCCGGCGACGAAGTCGAGGCGATCAAGGCCAACAAGGATAACAAGGGCCCGCAGGCTCCCGACGTCATCGACGTTGGCCTGTCCTTCGGTCCGACCGCCAAGGCCGATGGCCTGTTGATGCCTTACAAGGTATCGACCTGGGACTCGATCCCGGACAGCGCCAAGGATGCCGATGGCGCCTGGTACGGCGACTATTACGGCGTTCTGTCGTTCATGGTGAACAAGGACCTGATCAAGGAATCGCCGAAGGACTGGGCCGATCTCCTGAAGCCGGAATTCGCCAACGCGGTGGCCGTCGCTGGTGACCCGCGCGCCTCGAACCAGGCCATCCAGGCGGTGTATGCCGCCGGCCTGTCGTCGGGTGCCGCTGCTGGTCAAGCCGCCGGCACCGCTGGCCTCGACTTCTTCAAGAAGCTCAACGCCGCTGGCAATTTCGTCCCGGTCGTCGGCAAGCCTGCGACGCTGGCACAGGGCCAGACCCCGATCCTGATCAACTGGGATTATAACGCCCTTGCTGGCCGCGACACACTGAAGGGCAACCCGCCCGTCGACGTCGTCGTGCCGAAGAGCGGCGTTGTCGCCGGTGTCTACGTGCAGGCGATCAGCGCTTTCGCTCCGCATCCGAATGCGGCCAAGCTCTGGATGGAATACCTCTATTCCGACGAAGGTCAGGTCGGCTGGCTGAAGGGCTATTGCCACCCGATCCGCTTCAACGATCTCGCCAAGAACGGCAAGATCCCGGCTGACGTGCTGGCCAAGCTGCCTCCGGCTGAAGCCTATGCTTCCGCTGCCTTCCCGACGCTCGACGAGCAGGGCAAGGCCAAGGAAGCCATCAGCAAGAACTGGGACGCCGTTGTCGGCGCCAACGTCAAGTAAGGTTTGAAATTGACCGGGCGGCCGTGAGGCCGCCCGGCTTTTCCTCGAAGACGGTAGCCGGCGCATGACCGATCTTACGCTTTCAAATCAGTCGCTTGCCACCAGGCCCGCGCCGCCGAACGAGGCGACTGCTTTCCGCTTGCCGACGCAATGGATCGGCGTGGCGCCGTTCTTTATCTTCGCCCTGATGTTCCTGATCCTGCCGACGATCTATCTCGTCGTGGGGGCGTTCCAGACCGGCGACGGCCGATTTACGCTGGATAACATCCTGCAGCTGGTCAGTGACCCGTCGATCAGCGCTTCCTACTGGGTTTCGATCAAGATCAGTTTCTGGTCGTCCATCATCGGCGCCTTTGCCGGGCTTGCGATAGCCATCGCCATCGTGCGCGGCGGACTTCCAAGCTGGACGCGCTCCGCGACCCTGACCTTTTCGGGCGTCGCGTCGAATTTCGCCGGTCTGCCGCTGGCCTTCGCCTTCCTGGCGACACTCGGCCGTGTCGGCATCGTCACGACGCTGCTGCGTGATGTCCTCAATATCAACATCTATGCGATGGGCTTCAATTTCCTCACCACGTCGGGGCTGATCGCCGTCTATCTGTTCTTCCAGATTCCCCTGATGGTGGTCATCATCGTGCCGGCCATCGACGGCTTGAAGAAAGAATGGGGCGAGGCGGCGGCCACGCTCGGCGCCACGCAGTCGCAATATTGGCGCATGGTGGTCATACCGGTGATATGGCCGAGTTTCCTCGGCACCGTCATCCTTCTGTTCGCCAATGCCTTCGGCGCCATTGCCACTGCCTATGCGTTTGCCGGCCCGGCACTCAACATCGTTCCCATCAAGCTCTATTCGCAGATCAATGGCGATGTGCTGCACAACCCGCAGCTCGGCTATGCCATCGCCTTCGGCATGATCGTCATCACGGGCTTGGCCAACGTCTTCTACATCTGGTTCCGGACTCGCTCCGAGAGGTGGCTCAAATGAAGTCGGGCAAATTCTGGGCCTGGGTCGTCTTTATCGTCGGCGCTGCCTACTTCTTCATTCCGCTGATGGCGACGGTCGAATTCTCGCTGCGCATGCGGCGCGGCGTCCATTCCTTCGACGCCTATCAGATCGTGTTGGGCGATGCGCGCTTCCAGTCGACCTTCCTGTATTCGGTGATCGCTGCCATCTTCACCATCATCCTCGGAATCCTGATCGTGGTGCCGGCTGCATACTGGATCCGGCTGCGTCTGCCTCAGCTCAGGCCGATCGTCGAGTTCATCACATTGTTGCCGCTGGTCATACCGGCCATCGTCATCGTCTTCGGCTACATCAGGATGTACGGTTCGAATTCGCCGCTGCCGTTCCTGGGAAGCAATATGGGCGCGAACGCCTTGCTGGTGATCGGCTATGCGACGTTGTCGCTGCCTTACATGTATCGCGCAGTCGACACCGGGCTGCGCACAATCGACGTGCGGACATTGACGGAAGCAGCACAGATCCTGGGCGCGGGTTGGTCGACGATCATCGGCCGGGTTATTCTGCCCAATGTGCTGATCGCGGTGTTGTCAGGGGCGTTCCTGACCTTCGCGATCGTTATCGGCGAGTTCACCATGGCGAGCCTGCTCAACCGGCCGGCCTTCGGCCCTTACCTGCAGAACATCGGCGCCAACCGCGCCTATGAGCCGGCAGCCCTTGCCATCATCGCTTTTGCCATCACCTGGGGCTGCATGTCGCTCATCCAGATCCTGTCCCGCTTCGCGCCGAAATCGGCGAACCGCCCGAATTGACCGAAAAGCACTGACCTGAGAGAAAAAGCCATGGCCGAGCCATTCCTGTCCATCCAGCATGTGCGAAAGTCCTACGGTACCAACACCGTGGTCCAGGATTTCAGCCTCGACGTCGAGCCGGGCGAGTTCGTCTCGTTCCTCGGACCGTCCGGTTGTGGCAAGACCACGGTGCTGCGCATGGTTGCCGGCTTCGAGGAGCCGTCGGCCGGTAAGATCGTCGTCGCCGGCAAGGACATCACCCGGCTGAAGCCCAACCAGCGCAATGTCGGCATGGTGTTCCAGGCCTACGCGCTGTTCCCGAACCTCACCGTGGCGCAGAACATCGCTTTCGGCCTGAAGGTTGCCGGCATGCCCAAGGCCGACGCCGACAAGCGCGTGGCCGAGATGCTCGACATGATCAAGCTGCCGCAGATGGCCGACCGTTATCCCTACCAGCTCTCGGGCGGCCAGCAGCAGCGTATCGCGCTGGCGCGTGCGATCGCGCCGAAGCCGAAGCTGCTGCTGCTCGACGAACCGCTGTCGGCGCTGGACGCCAAGGTGCGCGTTTCGCTGCGCGAGGAAATCCGCTCGATCCAGAAGAAGCTCGGCATCACCACCATTTTCGTCACGCACGACCAGGAAGAAGCGCTGTCGATCTCCGACCGCATCGCGGTCATGTATGGCGGCAAGGCCGAGCAGGTTGCCACGCCGTTCGAGATCTACAACCGGCCGGCGACCAAGTTCGTCGCCAACTTCGTCGGCACGCTCAACGTTCTCGAGGGCAAGGTTACCGATGCAGCGTCAGGCAAGGTGCAGGTCAACACGCAGGAAGTCGAGTTGAAGGGCAAGCTCAACGGCTCGAAGTCCGGCGATACGCTGGCGCTGGCGCTGCGGCCAGAGGCAATTTCGCTCGGCCGTCAGCCCGGCCGCGATTCCAGCCTGTCCGGCGAGATTTCCGAAGTGCATTTCCTCGGTTCGGTAATCCGGGTCCGCGTCGGTATCGGCGGCAACACGGTGTCGCTCGACACGTTCAACAACTCGGCGACGCCGCCGCCCGCCGTTGGCGAGAAGGCTGAGATTTCGTTCTCGTCGGGCGATATGCTGGTGTTGCATTAGCTCGATGGTATGAGCCTAAGCGAACGGGGTTAGCCCCAGATTTCGGCGGCAGCGTCGTCGGATTTGCGATGCTGTTCAATCCAGCCGGGATTACGGCGGCAACGATGCCAACACATGGTTGGACGCATTCATTATTCCCGCCCCTCTCAGGCGTCGGCAAGCGGCATCCGGCAAGCGGCGTCAAGCCGATGCGATGAACCGGCTGGGATAATCTCCTGGACAGCGGGCAAGGCTCCATCCGCGGCGATTTCAGGCGCATTGCTGGAGGGCTTGAGTTTGATGGCCAATCCACCGCATGCTGCATGCATATCTGCGCCAGCAATCCCACGGATGTAACAGCCCATGGCTCTTTTCGAACTGACGCTAGTCCTGCTTTTGACGGCCGTTGCATTGACGGCGCTGTCGCGACGGCTGGAGATCCCCTATCCGTCCCTGCTGGCCCTAGCTGGGGTTGCTATTGCCTTCGTGCCTGGCACACCGACCATCGAAATCGATCCGGAACTGGCGCTTGCGCTGTTCATCGCGCCGGTGCTTCTGGATTCCGCCTATGACACCTCGCTGCGCGACCTGAAGCGCTACAGGCTGTCGTTGGTGATGCTGGCGCTCGGCGCTGTCGTCTTCACCACCGCCGTCGTCGCCTTCGTCGGCTGGAAGATGGCCGGTCTGCCGATCGCGGCGGCGATCGCGCTCGGCGCCATCGTTGCTCCGCCGGATGCGGTGGCGGCAAGCGCGGTTCTCGGACAATTCAAGGTGCCGCACCGCATCACCGCCATTCTCCAGGGCGAGAGCCTGCTCAACGACGCCACCGCGCTGCTGATCTACCGGCTGGCGGTTTCGGCGGCGCTCGGCTCGATCACGCTGAGCAACGCCGTTCCAACGATCCTGCTGTCGACCATCGGCAGCCTCGTGGCGGGTTATCTGCTTGGCCGCTTCTCGCTGTTGACGCTGTCCCGGATCGAGGATGCGGCAAGCAGCACCGTGGTGCAGTTCGCCGGGACGTTCGGGGTGTGGATCCTGGCGGACAGGCTCGGGCTGTCCGCCATCATCACCATTGTCGTCTACGCCATCACCATCGCGCGCAGGGCGCCGCGCCATATGTCGGCGAGACGCCGCGTCAGCACGTATTCGGTCTGGGAGTCGGCGGTGTTCGTGCTCAACGTGCTGGCTTTCGTGCTGATGGGCCTGCAGGCACGATCGATCGTCGGCCGTCTCTCCGGCGATGGGCAAGGCGAAGCTTTTCTCTTTGCAGCGACGGTGCTGGCCGTTGTCATCGTGGCACGCCTTTTCTGGGTGGCGAGTTACGTTGCGATCATCCGATGGTTTGCCCGCTTCGGCGGCGAAGAGCGGAGGAGCGATGCGCCGACGTTTCGCGGCTCCGTGCTCGTCGGTTGGTGCGGCATGCGGGGGCTGGTGACGCTGGTGGTGGCCATTGCGCTGCCGGCCGGCTTTCCCGGTCGCGATCCGATCGTGCTTGCCGCCTTCGCGGTGGTCCTGGGCACGCTGGTATTGCAAGGGATGAGCCTGAAGCCGCTGCTGCGTATACTCGACTTCGAACGGGACACGACGATAGACCGCGAAGTGGCCCAGGCTCGCGTCGCCGTCATGCAGGCCGCGCTAGATGTGTTGAGCCGCAAGACATCGGTCGCGGCGGCCGTGGTGCGCGAGCAGTATGAGGCCCAACGCGTGATCGCGCAAAACCCTGATGACGCACAGGCGGCAACCGAATACGACCGGCTGCGCCTCTACGCCATCGACCGCCAACGCGACACGCTGGAGGAATTGCGCAGCAACGGCACGATCGGCGACGAAGCCTATCATCGCCTGGAAGAAGAGATCGACTGGTCGGAACTGGCGGCGTCTCCGGCTGGCCGTTTCCAGCCGTTGACGACGGATTAGGACGGTTCATCGCCAGAGGTGTCACACGCCGTTTCCGGCGTGTGGAGGATATCGGAACGGTCCGGAATCGGTGCATGATCGCACAACGGGCGGGGAGGCTTCTGGCACAAGCCGCATCCCATTCTCCTGCACATTGCAACCAATCCGCCGAACCGCTACTGCCACGATGGAAATTAAGCCGGATAAGCAATGAAACTGGTCAGCTACAACATCCAGTACGGATTCGGCAGCGACGAGCGCTACGATCTTTCGCGCGCGGCACGCATCGTCGACGGCGCCGACATCATTGCCCTGCAGGAGGTGGAGCGGCACTGGCAACGCAGCAATTTCGACGACCAGCCGGAACTGCTTTCACGCCTGCTGCCAGACTATTACTGGGTCTACGGGCCGGCCTTCGACATGGATGCCAGCGAGCGGCGCGACGGGCGCCTGGTCAACCGGCGGCGGCAGTTCGGCACCATGGTGCTGTCGAAGCTGCCGATCGTGTGGTCGCGGCTGCATGCGCTGCCGATGCGCCGCACGCTGCGGCCGCTCAACACCCGCAATGCCGCGCTGGAATGCATGATCCGTACGCCGGCCGGCCCGGTGCGCGTGCTGTCGTTGCATCTCGCGCACATCGCGGCTGAAGAACGGCTGGAGCAGATCGACCACCTGCTCGCCGAACATCGCCGGGCGCCCACCGACGGCGGGCCGTGGAGCGGCGTCGATGACGAGCCTTCGCGCAACTGGACCAGCGGCGAAGCCGAGCCGGAAAATCCGCCGGCGGCGATCTGGATGGGCGATTTCAACATGGAGCCGGGCAGCGCCGAATATCGCCGCATCGTCGGCAGCACGCCCTACCATCGGGGTGCCGCCTATCTCGATGGTTTCGTCGATGCCGCCGCCGTGGCGATCGAAGCGGCGGCTGATTTCCACACGCATGAGAAGATCATCGACGGCAGGCTGGCAAAGCGCCGGCTCGACCATTGTTTCATCGGCGGCATGTTCGCCGAGCGGGTGCGTTCGGTCGAATCCGATATAGGCGAGGTGGCATCCGATCATTTCCCCGTCCGCGTCGACATCGATCTCGAAACGCCGCTTGGCTTGGGAGGTCGACAAGCCTGAAATGACGTTTTTCGTCTTCTTCGCGGTGCTTGCCGCGGCTGCCATGCACGCCATCTGGAATGCGCTGGTCAAGGTCCATCTCGATCGCTTTCTGTCGATCACGCTGATGACGCTCGGCATGGGTGCGGCCGCGCTCGTGGTGTTGCCCTTCGTCGAGGTGCCAAAGGCGGACGTCTGGCCCTACATCATCGCGTCGGTGATCTTCCACATGGGCTACCGCACCTTCCTGATCGGCGCCTACCAGGCCGGCGATTTCGCCCAGACCTACCCGCTGGCGCGCGGCACGGCACCTTTGCTGGCCGCGATCGGCGGCATGTTCGTCGTTGCCGAAGTGCCGGCACCGCTCGCCATTGTCGGCATCCTGCTCTTGTCGGCCGGTACGCTTGTGATGTCGTTT
Source organism: Mesorhizobium sp. B2-4-17 (assembly GCF_006441275.1). Lineage (NCBI taxonomy): Bacteria > Pseudomonadati > Pseudomonadota > Alphaproteobacteria > Hyphomicrobiales > Phyllobacteriaceae > Mesorhizobium > Mesorhizobium sp. B2-4-17. The sequence continues at coordinate 114,196 of NZ_VFUX01000008.1, forward strand.
CGCGGCGGCGCGCATCTGGAAAAGCTCAACCTGCGCGCGGTCGGTTTTGCATTCGGCACTTCGCTGTTCATCGCCAGCTACACGCTGTCCGACGGCAGCGGCGCACGGCTGGCGGCAACCGCGCAAAGCTACGCCGCCTGGCTGTTCATCTGCGATGCGCTGGGAGCCCTGGTGCTGTGCCTCGTCTTCCGCGGGCCCAAGGCGCTTCCCGTTCTGGCGCGCGACTGGAAGACCGGGCTGTTCACCGGCGTGCTCAGCGGTGTGGCCTACTGGATCGTGATGTGGGCCATGACCAAGGCGCCGATCGCCTCGGTCGCGTCGCTGCGCGAGACCTCGATCCTGTTCGCCATGCTGATCTCGGTCTACGCGCTCGGCGAGAAGATGACGGGCTGGCGCGGGGCGGCCGCGCTCAGCATTGTTGCCGGGGTCATCGCACTCCGGCTGGGTTAAGCCTCACTCAACCTAGCACGGTCATCACCTGGCCGCGCCGTTCCGGACTGAAGCGGATGACGACGATGATGCAGACGGCGACCACGCCGGCAAAAAGCGCCAGCGCGTAGCCATAGCTGCTCCCCGGTGCCTCCGCGATTCCCGCCTGATACGGACCGCCATAGGACGCCGCGAGATTGCCGGCCTGATAGATGAAGCCGGGCAAGGTGGCGCGTACGGCGCCCGGCGAAAGTTCATTGAGGTGCACCGGGATGACGCCCCAGGCGCCCTGGACTGCGATCTGCATGACGAAGGCGCCCATGGCGAGCATGAACGGCGTGGAGCTATAGGCCCATAGTGGAATCGCCGGCAGGGCGATCAGGCAGGCCAGGGTGATGGCGTTGACGCGGCCGATCCTCTCGGACAGCGCGCCAAAAGCCAGGCCGCCAACGATGGCGCCGATATTGGCGACGATGGTGATCCAGCTCACCGTGTGCGGATCGAAGCCATGCTGCTTCTTCAGAAAGGTCGGGTAGAGATCCTGTGTGCCATGGCTGAAGAAGTTGAAGAACATCATCAGCACGACGGCATAGAGCGCGACGCCCCAATGCTTCTGCAGCGTTTCCAGCATGCCGGGCCTTACGGTCTTCTGCGCCTCGACGAAGGCCGGCGATTCCGGCACATGCGAGCGGATGAACAGGACAATCAGCGCCGGGGCAAAGGAGAGCAGGAACATGGCACGCCAGCCGATCGTGTAGCCACCGATCGTCTGCTGATAGAGCAGGCCATAGACTACCGCCGCCAGAAGGTAGCCTGCCGGATAGCCGCATTGCAGGATGCCCGAGACCATGCCGCGCGCGCTGGGTGGGATGGACTCCATGGCAAGCGAACTGCCGAGCCCCCATTCGCCGCCCATGGCGATGCCGAACAGAGCGCGCAGGGCCAGGAAGATGCCGAGATTGGGCGAGAAGGCGGCCAGCGCGCCGATCACCGAGTAGCTGACGATGTTGAGCATGAGGATGGGCTTGCGCCCGTATTTGTCGGCGAGCATGCCGAAGAAGAACGCGCCGATGAAGCGCGTCGCTAAAGTCAGGAACAGTGCCTTTGAGACCGCCGGGACGTCTGTGTGGAATTCACTTGCAATATCGGTGAGCAGGAATGTCAAAAGGAAGAAATCAAAAGCATCCAACGTCCAGCCCAGGAATGAAGCCAGGACGGTTTTCTTCTGCTCGGCATTGAGATTCAAGGCGTCCTCCTTTGGTTCCCCCAAAGGAACGATATGTCGCCTAGTAAGAAAAAGAGAACAGCGATCGGCCGGCTTTCGAAGAGCCGGCGGTCACTTTTTCGTAAGATCGAGGTCGAAGACCATCAATCCGTCGGTGCTGCCCTCAAGGGCAGCCACCAGCCGGGCGCCGGCGCGCTGATGCGCTTCATGCACCAGATAGGCGTCACGCGCGGCGGCATCTCGGAAATCGATGGTGAAGCCATGGGTGAAGCCGCGCGCGAAAGGCTCCGGGCTGACATTGGCGCTGAAGTGCACCGTGTCCATGCCGTCGATCACCTGCCGCAGCGCCTCCAAGCCGGCATGGATTGCCTTGCGTTCGCCGTCGGGGACATCGTCGCGAAACCTGGCGAAGACACAGTGCCTGATCATCGGACAGCCCCCTTCTGAGCCGCTATGCGGCGCGATTGCCGGAAAACACGGCCGGCGGCAGCGGCTCGCGGCCAAGGACCAGATCGGCGCCCTTTTCGCCGACCATGATGGTCGGCGCATTGGTGTTGGAGGAGGGCACACGCGGCATCACCGAAGCGTCGCAGACACGCAGGCCTTCGATGCCGCGCAGACGCAGGTCCGGCGTCACCACGGCCATCTCGTCATGGCCCATGCGGCAGGTGCCGACCGGGTGATGGTCGGTCTTGGAGCTGCGGCAGGCATAGTCGATCAGCTCGTCATCGCTGGCGAGCGACGGACCGGGCAGCACTTCGCGCAGCACGTAAGGGGCAAGGGCCTTCTGCCGCATGATCTCGCGCGCCAGCCGCAGCCCCTTGAGCGACATGGCGCGGTCGTAGGGATCGGACCAGTAGTTCGGGTCGATCAGCGGATGGTCGGCCGGGTCGCCGCTCTTCAGCCGCACAGTGCCGCGCGAGCGCGGCCGCAGGAAGGCCGAGTTCAAGGTGACGCCGGGGTTATTCAGTTTTTCGACGCCGGCCTCGATGCCGGATCCCAAGCCCAGATGGAACTGGATGTCGGGCGAGGCGGCGGTCGGGTCGGCGTACCAGAAGCCGCCGGTCTCGAACAGGCTTGAGGCCACCGGCCCCTTTTTCAAGAGCAGATATTGAAGGCCGGCCCATGCCGTGCGGTGCAGCTTGGCGTAGTTGTCGTAGGTGTGGTCGCCGGTGCATTCGGCGATGACGAACAGGTCGAGATGGTCCTGCATGTTGGAGCCGACGCCGGGCAGGTCATGCACCGGCGTGACGCCGACCGATTTGAGGTGGTCGGCCGGTCCGATGCCGGATTGCATCAGGAGCTTTGGCGAGCCGATGGCGCCGGACGAGACGATGACCTCGCGGTCGGCGCGCAGGATTGTCTTCTGGCCACCCGGTCTGTCGACGATCTCGACGCCGACGGCGCGATGTTTCTCGACGACGATGCGGGTGACGAGCACATCGGTCTTTACGGTCAGATTCTTGCGGTTGCGGATTGGCTTGAGATAGGCGACGGAGGCCGAGGAGCGCCGGGCGTCCTTCTGGGTCAGCTGGTAGTAACCGACGCCTTCTTGGGCAGCGCCGTTGAAGTCCGGGTTGAAGGGAATGCCCATCTGCTGGCCGGCGCGGAAATAGGCCTCGCAGATCGGCAGCGGCGAAATCGGGTTCGACACGCCGAGCGGGCCTTGGTCGCCGTGGAAATCGTTGGCGTAGCGCTGGTTGTTCTCGGCGCGCTTGAAATAGGGCAGCACGTCTCGATAGGCCCAGCCGGCAAGGCCTTCTTCCTTCTCCCAGGCGTCGTAGTCGCGGGCGTTGCCGCGCGTGTAGATCTGGGCATTGATGGAGGAGCCGCCGCCGACCACCTTGGCCTGCGTGTACCAGAACACACGGTCGTTCATGTGCCTCTGCGGCACGGTCGACCAGCCCCAGGAGGCGATGCCCTTGGTCATCTTGGCAAAGCCAGCCGGCATATGGATATAGGGATGCCAGTCCTTGCCGCCGGCCTCGAGCAGCAGCACCGAATTGGAGGGATCCTCGCTCAACCGGTTGGCCAGAACGCAGCCGGCCGGGCCGGCGCCCACGATGATGTAGTCGGTCATGACACTATCCACTTACAGCCGCGGAACGGAGAGCGCGCCGTCGACATTGATGATCGAGCCGGTCGAAAAGCCGAGCTTGCCGGCGGCTAACGTCGCCACCACGGCGCCGATGTCGGAGGCCTCGCCCCAACGCCTTGACGGCACCAGCCCGCCGTCGATCAAGGCGTCGTATTTGGCGGTCACGCCTGCCGTCATATCGGTGCGGATGATGCCCGGCCGGACCTCGAACACGCCGATATTTTCCGGGGCAAGCCTGAGCGCCAGGTTTTTCACCCACATGGAAAGGCCGGCCTTCGAGATGCAGTAGTCGGCGCGCTCCGGCGAGGCCATGTCGGCGCTGACCGAGGTGATGGTGGTGATCGATTTTGGGAGGTCGCCCGGTGTGGCCAGCATCGCCTTGGCCACGGCCTGGCTCAGGAACACGGTGCCGCGCAGATTGATGCCCAGTGCGCGGTCGAAATTCTCCGGCTTCAGCTCGAGAAGATCGCCGCGCACGACGGCACCGATGCCGGCATTGTTGACCAGGCAATCGATGCGGCCGAAGGCGCGCATTGCGGCATTGACCAACGCCGTATGGGCGGAAAGGTTGGCTATGTCACAGTTGACATAGGCGAATTTCGCCCCGCGTGCGGTGATATTTTCCGAAAGTCCGTCAGCCGGGCTGTCGGCCAGGTCCGCAACGAGAATGTCGAAGCCTGCGTCCGCAAGCGCCTCGGCGCACGCGAGGCCAATGCCACGCGCACCGCCGGTGACTATGGCGGCCGGGCGGGTCATGTGAGCCTTATCCCAAGAAGGTTGGTGCCGCCCCTCATCGCCCTGCCGGACGTTCGTCTTTCGAAAAGCCAAGCAATTGGCTTTTTCGTCCGCTGCGCGGACCACTCCTCACCTCCCCGTATAGACACGGGGAGAAGGAGGCCGTCGCCGCCGCTTTCGCCAATGGCAATCGCTGCAGAAAGAGCGCCGGGGTTGCGGCCAAGTCCCTTCTCCCCGTTCCTCACGGGGAGAAGGTGCCGGCAGGCGGATGAGGGCGGCGCAAACCTGTCATTGCTCGCTCGTGCGAATATGCTCCGCCACCCGCAGCGCCTGCGCCGCGATCGACAGCGCCGGGTTCACCGCCGCCGAGTTCGGCAAGAAACTGCCATCGACGACGAACAGGTTGCGATGGTCGAACGACCGGCAGAACGGATCGAGCGGCGAGGTCGCCGGGTTGTCACCCATCTTCACCGTGCCGCACTGATGCGAGGGGGTGCGCTTGTCGAAGGGGCGCGACAGCACGATCGGATAACCGCAGGCGCGGAAGTTTTCGCGCATCACTTTGGTCAGGCCGTCGAGAGACTGCATGTTGGAACGCCGCCACTGCATGACGATATCCTTGCCGTCGACCGTGATGCGGCTTTCGGGATCGGGCAGGTCCTCGCATATCAGGTACCAGTCGACGGCGTGGCCGGCCATGAAATCGAGCGCAAATTTCGGCGCGAGCTTGACATTGGCTCTCAGCATGTTGCCGTCGATCTTGCCGAGCAGTTGCACATTGCCGAGCGGTTTGCCGCCCTTGCCGTCGGACAGGTAGTAGTCGTTGAGCATCAACGTCTTCTGGTAGACGGCATCGTTGCGGCGGCGCGGGTCGATCGCCAGCATGGCGCTGGAATTGTGGTTCATGAAATTGCGGCCGACCTGGTCCGAACTGTTGGCGAGGCCCTTCCCGCTCCCTTTGCCGTTATTGGGCGAGGGTGAGCGCAGCAGGATGACCGCGGAGTTGACCGCGCCGGCGGAGAGGATGACCAGCTTCGGCGTGACCTTCCTTGCCTCGCCATTCTGCTGGTAGTGAACGGCCGATATGGTTTTGCCGTCAGGGGCTGTTTCGAGATATTCGACGTAGGCACCGGTCTCAAGCCGAATGTTGCTGTCCTCGAGTGCGGCCGCCAGTGGTGCCGTCTGGGCGTCCATCTTGCCCTGGCCGGTGTTCGGGAAAGCGTCCCAGCCGGTCCTGCCCTCCTTCAGCCATGTCTCGATATCGACGCCGAGCGGCAGCGACGCCGGGTGCAGGCCGAGGCTCTTGAGTTCGGCGCGGGCGCGCGCGATCGGCGCCTCGTCGGGCACCGGCCTGAAGGCATAGGGGATCGAGTGGAAGGGTTCGGTCGGGTCCTCGCCGAGCGTGCCGCGCACGCGAAACAGCTGCTCGGCCTTGGAATACCAGGGCTCGAATTCGTCATAGGAGAACGGCCATGCCGGCGAGACGCCGCCGAAGTGCTCCATGGCGGAAAAGTCTTCCTTGCGGTAGCGGATCAGCACCGCGCCGAAGAATTTCGAATTGCCGCCGACATAGTAGTAGTTGCCGGGGTTGAAAGCGGCGCCGCCGGCCTCGCGCCACATCTCCTTTGGCCGGTAATGGCCGTCGAGGAAGATGGCGCGCGTGTCGCGTGCATGCGGCGTTGCCGGCAGCGGCTCGCCGCGCTCCAGAATCAGGATCGAGGCGCCGCTGCCGGCCAGGCCGGAGGCGATCGTGGCGCCGCCGATGCCGGAGCCGATGATGACGATGTCCGGATTTGTCATGGTGTCAGCGGATGCGGTTCTCGGTCGCCGGATCGAAGAACACTGCCTTGGTAAGGTTGAAGGCGAGCGGCGTGCTGGTGCCCGGCTGGATGTTGGCGTCGGCCCGCAGCCGCGCCACGACGCCCTTGCCGCCGAGGTTGGTGACGGCGAAGGTATCGGAGCCGGCCGGCTCCACCACCTCGATATGGCAATCGGCGGTGGCAATCTGTGAAGCGTTGCGCTCGGCACCTTCCGGATCGGTGAGCGCCTCGGGGCGGACACCAAAGATGACAGGCTTGCCCTTGAAGGCCGCCAGCCCGACCGGCGCATTGGCCATCGGCAGAGCAATCGGCTGCCGCGCTTCGCGGTCGAGCATGACAGCCAGCCCGCTGCCATTGTCGCCAATGGTCGCCGGGATCAGGTTCATCGCCGGCGAGCCCATGAAGTCGGCGACGAAGACGTTGGCGGGGTTGTTATAGATTTCGGCCGGCGTGCCGAATTGCTGCACCTCGCCGTCGCGCATCACGGCAATCTTGGTCGCCAGTGTCATCGCCTCGATCTGGTCATGGGTGACGTAGACGATGGTGGTGCCGGTGGTGGCGTGAAGGCGCTTGATCTCGATGCGCATGTCGACGCGCAGCTTGGCGTCGAGGTTGGACAGCGGCTCGTCGAACAGGAACAGTTTGGGGTCGCGCACCAGCGCCCGGCCCATGGCAACGCGCTGGCGCTGGCCGCCCGAAAGTTGGCTTGGCTTGCGCTTCAGGAGATGACCGATCTGCAGCACCTTGGCCACCTTGTCGATCGCCTTCTGGCGTTCGTCCGCCGGCACGCCGCGCATTTCCATGCCGAAGGAGATGTTCCCGGCCACCGTCATATTCGGATACAACGCATAGCTCTGGAATACCATGGCGATATCGCGCTTGGAGGGATGCAGATCGTTGATTGCCCGACCGTCGACGCGGATCTCGCCCGAGGTGATCGTCTCCAGTCCGGCAATGGTGTTGAGCAACGTGGACTTGCCGCAGCCGGACGGGCCGACCAGCACCAGGAAGCCGCCTTTTTCCAGTTCCAGATTGATCCCTTTCAGGATCTCGACCTGGCCGAAACGCTTCCTCAGACCATCAATTTCAAGAAAAGCCATTGGATTATCCTTTGACCGCGCCCGCCATCAGGCCACGCACGAAATAGCGGCCGGCAAGCACATAGACGAGAAGGGTGGGGAGGGCCGCGATCATCGCGGCCGCCATGTTGACGTTGTATTCGACGACGCCGGTCGAGGTGTTGACGACATTGTTGAGCGCCACCGTCATCGGCATGGAGTCACCCGTGCCGGCATAGGCGGAAGCGAACAGGAAGTCGTTCCAGATGTTGGTGAACTGGTAGATCACGGTGACGACGAAGATCGGCATCGAGTTGGGCAGCATGATGCGCCGGAAGATCTGGAAGAAGGAGGCGCCGTCGACCTGGGCGGCTCTCACCAGTTCGGTCGGGAAGGCCTCGTAATAGTTGCGGAAGAACAGCGTGGTGAAGCCGATGCCGTAGACGACGTGGACGAAGACGAGGTTGACCGTCGAATTGCCGAGGCCGAAGCTGGTTCCGACCGAGTTCTGCAGTGACGCGCCGAAACGGCCGACGCTGCCGAGGATCGTCGCCATCGGCAGCAGCACCGACTGGAACGGGATGAAGCAGGCAAACAGCATCAGCCCGAACACCAGCGTGTGGCCGCGGAAGCGCCATTTGGTCAGCACGTAGCCATTCAAGGCGCCGAGCAAGGTCGAAATGATGACCGCAGGGACCACCATCTTGATGGAGTTCCAGAAATAGCCTTTGATGCCGGCGCAGGTGAGGCCGACGCAGGTCTCGCCCCAAGCCTTCAGCCACGGATCGAAGGTCGGTGCCTTGGGCAGCGAAAGCATGTTGCCGTTCTGGATCTCGTCCATGGTCTTGAACGAGGTAACCAGCATGACGAACAGCGGCATCAGGTAGAACAGCGCGAACAGCGCCAAAAGCGCGTAGATGACGACGCGGTTGATGGTCTTGACATTAACCCCGCTGGACGGCAGGCGGACGCGAGTGGCCGCGGTGCTCATCGCGACTTCTCCCTGAGTTCCGAATAGAGATAGGGCACGATGATGGCGACGATGGTCATCAGCATGATCACCGCACTGGCCGAGCCGACCGCCATCTCATTGCGCTTGAAGGTGTACTCATACATGAAGTTGGACGGCAGCCACGCCGATCCGCCGGGGCCGCCGCTGGTCAGCGCCACGACAAGATCGTAGGACTTGATGGCGAGGTGGGCGAGCACGATGAACGCCGACAGGAAGATCGGCCGCAGCAGCGGAATGACGATGCGGCGGTAGAGCTGGAAGGTTGTGGCGCCATCGATCTGCGCCGCCTTCATGATCTCGCCGTCGATGCCGCGCAGGCCGGCCAGGAACATGGCCATGATGAAGCCCGACGCCTGCCAGACGCCGGCGATGACCACGGTGTAGATGACGAAATCCTTGTTCTTGATCCAGTCGAAATGGAAGCTCGTCCAGCCCCATTGATGCAGGGTCTGCTCAAGACCGAGGCCCGGATCGAGGAACCATTTCCAGGCGACGCCGGTGACGATGAAGGACAGCGCCATCGGATACAGGTAGATCGGGCGCAACACGCCTTCGCCACGGATCTTCTGGTCGAGCAGGATGGCCAGGAACAGGCCGAGCGCCAGGCAGATCAGGATATAGAGAAAGCCGAATATGCCCATGTTGGTGATCGAGGTGTACCAGCTTGATGGCGGGTCGGTGTCGAAGGTCCAGCCCCACAGCCGCTGATAGGCGCGAGGCCCTGTTATGGCGTAGGACGGGAAGGTCTTGGAATTGGTGAAGGACAGATAGATCGTCCACAGGATGAAGCCGTAGACGAAGATGACAGTGATGGCGAAGCTCGGCGCCAGCACGATCTTCGGCAAGGCATCCTGCAGGCGCGAGCGCACTGAGGCACGCGGTCGGGCATGCTCCGGCGTCAGCTTGATCTGGCTTGTCGCAACTGTGCTCATGAGATTCCTCCCGTCAGCGTTCGGGAACCTTCCCCGCCGAAGCGGGGAAGGTGTTTTGACGCGTAACGCCTACTTGGCGTCGTCGATCGCCTTGACCAACTCGGTCACGGCCTCGTCCGAGGTCTTGATCTGGCCGTGGACGAATTTCGAGACCACATCCTTGTAGGCATTGGCGACGGCTGGAGGCGCGCCATAGCCCTGGGCCAGCGAGCCGAACAGCGTGCCGCCTTCATTGGCCTTCTTCAGGTCGGCGATGCCCTTCTTGCCGCAGGCGTCGAAGTCGGTGTCCGGCACGTCGGTGCGTGCGGGAACCGAACCCTTCACCACATTGAAGGCCGACTGGAAGCTCTTCGACAGGGTGGCGGTGGCCAATGCGACCTGGGCGGCCTTGCGGTCTTCCGGAACATTGAACATGCCGAACATGTCGGAGTTGTAGATCACCGAGCCGTCGGTGCCCGGGAAGCGATAGCACAGGAAGTCGGTGCCCGGGGTCTTCTTGGCGGCGTGGAACTCACCCTTGGCCCAGTCACCCATGACCTGCACAAGGGCATCGCCCTTGATGACCATGGCGGTGGCAAGGTTCCAATCGCGGCCCGAGAAGTTCGGGTCGACATAGGTGACCAGTTTGGCGAGGTTGTCGAACGACTTCTTCATCGTGTCGGACTTGAGCGAAGCGTCGTCGAGGTCGTTGAAGGCCTTCTTGTAGAAGTCAGGTCCGCCGGTCGAGAGCACGACCGAGTCGAACATGGTTGCTTCCTGCCAGTTCTGGCCGCCCAGCGCGAGCGGGATGACACCGGCAGCCTTGGCCTTATCGAGCAGCGCGACGAATTCGTCGAAGGTCTTCGGCTCGGTGCCGCCGATCTTGTCCATCACCGCCTTGTTGATCCACAGCCAGTTGACCGAGTGGACGTTGACCGGAGCCGCGACCCACTTGCCTTCATAGACCGAGAATTTCTGCAGCGCCGCCGGAACTGATTTGTCCCAGCCTTCCTTCTTGGCCGTCTCGGTCAGGTCGCCCATGACGCCGGCTGCGGCATAGTCGAGCACGGTGTAGCCGAGCATCTGCGAAGCGGTCGGGTAATTGCCGGCCGCGACCATCGCCTTCAGCGCGGTCATTGCGGCGTCGCCGCCGCCGCCGGCCACCGGCACGTCCTTCCAGGCATAGCCTTCCTTGGCCAGGTCCTGCTTGAGCACGTTCAGAGCAGCCGCTTCGCCGCCCGACGTCCACCAATGCAGCATCTGCACTTCCTTGACGTCCGCGGCATGCGCCGAAAACGCAAAGCTCGTCGCAAGAGCCGTTCCGATAAGCAGTTTGCGCAACATGTACTTCCTCCCTTGTTGCAGTCATAGGACCGACGGAAACCCGCCGGGTTCTTCCAAACTCAGCCGACCCACCATCCGGTGCGCTGGCCGCGATGAAACTGGATTGTCTTTTCCTCGGTATAGTCCTCGACGGCGCGTTTGCCGAGTTCGCGTCCAAGGCCGGACTGTTTATAGCCTCCAAAAGGCAGCTCGGGATAACCTTCCATGAATGTGTTCACCCAAACGGTTCCCGAACGCACCCCACGCGCCACCGACATGCATGTGTCGATGTTGGCGCTCCACACGCCTGCCGACAGACCATAGGGCGTGTTGTTGGCGATGTGCAACGCCTTTTCAATCGTTTCAAAAGTCAGCACCGAGAGCACGGGGCCGAAGACTTCCTCGCGTGCGATGGCCATGTCCTCGGTGACGCCGCGGATGATGGTGGGATCGAGATATTGACCGGCATTCGAAGCCAGTTGCTGGCCGCCGCTATAGACAGTGCTGCCCACGCTTGCCGCTGCCGTAACGTAATCCGTAACCTTGGCCAGATGGTCGGACGAGATCATCGCGCCGACCTTGGTGCTGTCGTCGAGCGGATCGCCGACAGTCACCCTGGCGGTGAGCGCCTTGACGGCGCTGAGAAAATCATCGGCGATCGCCTCGTGCACGATCAGTCGGCTGCCGGCATTGCAGCATTCGCCGGCATTGAAGAAGCCGCCGAACACCGCCGCGTCAGCCGCGGCCTCGAGATCGGCGTCGGGGAAGACGATCTGGCCGTTCTTGCCGCCGAGTTCCATCGAGACCTTCTTCAGCGATTGCGCGGCGGAAGCCATGGTCATCTTGCCAACGCGGGTCGAGCCGGTGAACGACACCATTTCGACCAGGGGGTGGCTGACCATCGGCGCGCCGACATCGGCGCCGAGGCCGGCGAGGATGTTGACGACGCCGGAGGGCAGGCCGGCCTCCATCAGGATGTCACCGAGGACGAAGGTGGAGGCCGATGTCATTTCGCTCGGCTTGACCACGGCGGTGCAACCGGCGGCCAGCGCGAAAGGAAGTTTCTGGCTGACGATCAGGAACGGGAAGTTCCATGGGGTGATGATCGAGACGACGCCGATCGGTTCGCGCACCACAACGCCCAGCATGGCGTCGCCGAGATTGGCATAGGATTCGCCATGCAGCGTGCGGGCAAGCGAGGCCGCATAACGCCAGATGTCGACAGCGCCGCCGATCTCGCCGCGCGCCTGGGCGACCGGCTTGCCGGATTCCAGGGCATCGAGCCGGGCGATGTCTTCCAGCCGCGCCTCGATCAGGTCTGCCGCCTTGAGCAGGATCGCGGCGCGTTCGGCTGCCTTCATGCGCGGCCAGGGACCGGTCTCGAACGCCTGGTGCGCGGCCTGCATCGCTGCTTCCACTTCGGCCGCGCCGGCTTGCGCATAGCGCGAGACGGTGAAGCCGTGGCCAGGGCTCTTGCGTTCCAGCATGCGGCCATCACGGGCATCGACATGTTTGCCATCGATCAGCAGCCGATAGGTTCTTGGCGCTGCGGACGCCTCGGCGGGCATGGCGATGTTGAGGGGGGCGTTCATCAGCTTCACTTTTCTCTATGATCTTGAAAATGCCGGCTTCTGCTTGGTCTTGAAAGCACCGACACCAGCCTTGAGGTCGCGGGTGAGCGCGATGAAGCCGCTGGCCAGTGCTTCGACGGCGGCAGCACTTTCCTCGCCTTCGGCGACCGCGATCATCAGCTTGGCCGCTTCCGTCGCCAAGGGGCCGCGCTCGGCGATCTTTCCGGCCCAGGCCTTGGCCTCCGCGAGCGCCTTGCCGGTTTCGACCATCCTGTCGACGACGCCAAGGGCGAGCGCTTCGGGCGCAAGGACGATCTCGCCACCAAGGGCCATGCGACGCACCGTCTGTGCGCCGAAGCGGCGCACGGCGCGTTGCGTGCCGGACCAGCCAGGCACGACGCCAATCGAGGTTTCTGGGAAGCCCAGTTTCACATGCGTCTCGGCGACGCGAAAATCACAAGCGACGGCCAGTTCCAGCCCGCCGCCCAGCGCGTGGCCGGACAGCACGGCGATGGTCGGTTGCCTGAGCCGCGCCAGCCGGTCGAAGACACGATGGCCATAGCGCACCCATTGCACCTGGAAATCGGCGGCGCTCATGGCACCCCAAGCCTCGATATCGCCGCCGGCACAAAAGCCCTTGCCTTCACCGCGGATGAGCACCACGCGCACGCCTTCGGCGATCTCCGCCTCATCAAGCGCGGTTTCCAGCGCCCGCAGCATCGGAATATCAAGCGCGTTGAATTTTTCAGGCCGGCGCAAGGTGACGATGCCGATGGCGCCTTCCGGCTCGAAGGTGACGAGGCGTTCAGCCATGCGCGCCTCCGAGCGAGGCGCCGCCGTTAAGCGACAGGCCGATCGGCTGGTCGTGATAGAGCGCGGATGGCGTCACCTTGAGGTCGTTGGCGACACCGAGCGGAATCTCGGCCTGCGCCAGCACGTCGCGCTCGAGGTCGATGCCCGGCGCCAGTTCCGTCACCATCAAGCCGTCGGGCGTCAGCTTCATCACGCAGCGCTCGGTAACATAGGTGATGTCCTGCCCTTGAGCGACCGCCCGCTTGCCCGAGAAGGAGATATGCTCGACCTCGCTGACGATTTTCTTGACCTTGCCCTCCTGGTCGATGCGGATGCCGCCGTCGGCCAATGAGAGTTTGGCGCCGGCATTGAAGAAGCCGGAGAAGACGATCTTCTTCGCCCGCGACGTGATGTCGACAAAACCGCCGGCGCCGGCGGTGACATGCGGCCGCGCCGACAGCTTCGATACGTTGACCGAGCCGTGGCGGTCGATCTGCAGGAAGGAGAGCAGCGAGGCGTCGAAACCGCCGGCCTGGAAATAGATGAACTGGTGCGGCGAGGGCATGATCGCCTCGGCGTTGGAGGCGCAGCCGAACTTGAAATCGAGCAGCGGCACGCCGCCGACCGCGCCCTGTTCGATCACCCAGGTGACCTTGCCGTGCTGGCCTTCTTCCAGAAGGATGCGCGGCACGTTGGCGGAGATGCCAAAGCCGATATTGACGGCCATGCCGTCGCGCAACTCCATGGCGACGCGGCGCGCGATCACCTTCTGGACGTTCATCTCGGCATTGCGGAAGGTCGACAGCGGCCGGAAGATCTCGCCGGAGATCGCCGGATCGTAAGGCGTCAGCGTGGTCTGCAACTGGTCCGGCGCCACGACGATGTGGTCGACCAGCACGCCCGGCACGCGCACATCGTGCGGCTTCAGCGTGCCGTTCTCGACGACGCGCTTGACCTGCGCGATGACGATGCCGCCATTGTTGCGGGCGGCGAGCGCCTGTTCGAGCCCGCCAAGATAGGCGCCCTCATGCTCGTAGGTGAGGTTGCCGCGCTCGTCCGCCGTGGTGGCGCGAATGATCGAAATGTTGGGCACGATCGAACGGAAATAGAGCCATTCCTCGCCGTCGAACTGCTGTACCGAAACAATCGGCTCGTTTGCCGCCGCGTTCATGGCGCAGCCCTGATGTCGCGGGTCGGCGAAGGTGTCGAGGCCAACCTTAGTCAGCACGCCCGGCCGCTTGGCGGCGGCTTCGCGGTGCATGTCGAACAGGATGCCGGACGGCACGTTGTAGGCGGCGACCGAATTGTCGCCGATCATCTTCCAGATCTGCGGCGGCTCGGCGGAGGAGGGGCCGGACGGATAGGAGCCGCACAGTGTGCGCTTCAACAGGCCCGGCTTGGCCAGATGATCGATGCCCTTGATGCCATACATGTCGCCGGCGGCGATCGGATGCAGCGTGGTGATCTCCTTCGGATGACCCTCGGCGTCGAAGCGCTCACCGATCGCGGCGAGCACGGCGTCCGGGCAGCCGAGACCGCTCGACGAGGACACGGAGACGACCATGCCGTCCTTGATCAAGCTGGCTGCCTGCGCCGCTGAAACGACCTTGCTCAATTCATGCTCCCGAGTTTGGGGTCGATCTTGACGGCCTTTCCGGAACTGGCCGATTGAAGTGCCGCCTCGGCTGATGCCAGCGACCAGACGCCGTCCTCTCCGGTGGCGGCAGGCTGGCCCTTGCCGCGGATCGCGGCATGGAATTGACGCACAGACCTGACGTAGAGATCCTCGCGGTCGAAGCTCAGTTGCTCCTCCCCCTTGGCGGTGCGCAGCAGCACCGAGCCGTCCGGCTTCTGGGTCATCACATTGCTGGCGATCAGCGAACCTTGCGAGCCGTGTACCTCAAAGCCGGTGCCGGCGAACCTGGTGGTGAAGCCTTCATGCGACTGGGCGATAAGGCCTGAGTTGAAGCGCCAGATGCACATGGCGCCGTCTTCCAATCCGCCGCCGGCCATGCCGGCCGACTGGGTGAAGGCCGAGACCTCGGCCGGATCGTCGCCAAGCACGAAGCGCAGCGTGTCGGCATCATGCACGGTGATGTCGAGCACCACCCCACCGCCGGCCTCGGGTTTGGTGATGCGCCAGCCCTGCAGGGTCTCCGGCAGATAGACGGAATGGAAGACCCGCGCGGCGATGGGCTTGCCGATGCGGCCGGCGGCGATCGCCTCACGCATGGCGCGATGGGCCCCTGCGTTGCGCAGATGATGGTTGGTGGCGAGCACGACACCCGCTGCCTTGGCCGCGGCGACCATGTTGCGCGCGTCGGCGCTGGTCAGCGCCAGCGGCTTTTCGCACAGCACATGCTTTCCCGCCTGGATGGCGGCGAGGGCCTGCTCGAGATGCAGTTCGTTGGTGGTCGAGATATAGACCGCGTCGATGCCGGATCCGAGCAGGGCATCGAGGCTCGACATGGCGGCTGGAATGTCATTTTCCCCGGCATAGGACGTGGCGCGTTCCGGGTTGGAACTCATCACCGCGACGATCTCGCCATCGGCTTGCGCGCGAATGGCATTGATCATGAATTGCCTGGCGATCGTGCTGGCGCCGATCAGTCCCCATTTGACGCTCATACGGTCACTCCTGTCCCTGCCGGCCTGTTTCGCGTGCGACGATCCGGGCCGCAGCTTTCCCTGACCACGAGATTGACCGCGCCTATATGATCCTCCGCACGGGTGGTGCGCGACTGGATCATCTTGATCATGACATGGGCGGCGCGTTCGCCGAGACCGGCTGAGTCCACCGCGACGCTGGTCAGCGCCGGCATATAATGTTCTGCCTCGGCCACGTCGTCGAAGCCGACGACGGCGAAATCCGCGCCGGGTTCAAGGCCGCGCTTGCGCAGCGCCAGCAGGGCACCAAAGGCGACAGCATCATTGAAGCAGAGTGCGGCGGTCGGCGGTTCAGCCATCGCAAGGGCAGTCTCCAGGCAGGCAATACCGCCACGACGGCTCGTCTCGCCCTCGATGACAAGGATATCACGGGCGCCTATGCCAAGCGTCTCGCAGGCCTCGCGAAAGCCGCCCAGGCGCTCATGGTAGACCACCAGGTCGGGCGAGCCGCCGAAGAAGACCAGCCGGCGATGCCCCTTGCCGATAAGATGGGCCGTGGCCAGGTAGGCGCCGCGATGATTGTCCGGAGCGATCACCGGGATACGGCTTTCTGGCAAGCGGCGCATGGCGAAGACGATCGGCACGCCCGCCGTCTCCAGCCGCCGGAACGCGCCCGGCGTGGTGCCGCGCGCCGGCGACACGATGAGGCCGGCGACGCCTTGTTCCATCAGCGACTTGAGCACCTCTTCCTGACGCACCGGATTCTCCGCGGTGTTGGCGATGAAGGGCACGATGCCGGCCGACTGGAAGACGCGCTCCATGCCGACCGCCAGTTCGGCGAAGAAGGGATTGGTGAGGTCGTTGATGACCATGCCGATGACATTGGAATGGGCCTTGCGCAGATTGGCGGCGCCTCGGTTGTAGACATAGCCGACATCCTCGATCGCCTTGCGAACCTTGACCGCGGTCTCAGGCCGGATCAGCCCGCTGCCCTGGAGCACGAGCGACACCGTCGATTTGGACACGCCCGCCTCGCGGGCGATGTCGAAGATCGTCGCCTTGGCCCGGCTGGCCATTCAGATGTCTCCTCCGGTTCAGGTCAAGTTTATTGGAACGTTCTAATCATTGCTCCAGCCGAGAGTCAATCGGGATTTTTCCTGGCGCGAAAAATCGGTAATTCGATGCTGCGGGGCGTGCGCTGAAAGGCATTGCGTGCTGCGATGCAGCATTTTAGGGAAGTCGCCTGCAATCCTAAAGGTTCTTGATTTATTGGAACGTTCCATTTATAGGCGCAATGAAGGGAGAAATCGATGGATATTGCCTTGCCTGGTGAGAGTGGTGGCCGCAGCACCCGTTACGCGCTTGTCGGCCAGCCGGTGCAGCCGGTGATGGGCGCGCGGTTTCCGCGCATCGCCTATGCCGCCGCGCATGTCGTCGTCGATCCCCTTGGAATGACCGATCCGTGGTCGCGGCCCGTGGTCGACTGGGACAGGACGATGGCGTTTCGTCATCATTTGTGGCGGCTCGGTTTCAGCATTGCCGAGGCGATGGACACGTCGCAGCGCGGCATGGGCTTCGATTGGGCAAGCGCGCAGGAGTTGATCCGCCGCTCGATCGCCGAGGCCCGCACCGTTGCCGGCGCCGATCTTGCATCGGGTGCCGGTACCGACCATCTGGCGCCGGGGTCGGCCAGGACGCTGGATGACGTGATCGGCGCTTATGAAGAGCAGTTTGCCTTCATCGAAGGGCAGGGCGGCAAGGCGATCATGATGGCCAGCCGCGCGCTCGCTGCAGTGGCGAAGGGGCCGGACGACTACGCCGCCGTCTATGACCGTATTCTGAGCCAGGCCTCCGGCAAGGTCATTCTGCACTGGCTGGGTGAGATGTTCGATCCGGCCTTGAAGGGCTATTGGGGCAGCGACGATTTCGAGACTGCGCTCGATACGGTGGTGGCCATCATCGAACGCTATGCCGGCAAGGTCGAAGGCATCAAGATATCGTTGCTCGATGCAGGCAAGGAGGTTGCACTGCGCGATCGGCTGCCGGACGACGTCGTGATGTTCACCGGCGACGACTTCAACTATCCCGAACTGATCGCCGGCGACGGCAAGAGGCACTCGCACGCGCTGCTTGGCATTTTCGATGCCATCGCGCCGGTCGCCAACGCGGCCTTGGCAAAACTCGCCGAGGGCGATAGGGCCGGCTATGACGCGCTGATGGCGCCGACGGTGCCGCTATCGCGGAAAATCTTCGAGGCGCCGACCGAATATTACAAGGCCGGCATCGTCTTCATGGCCTGGCTGAACGGTCACCAGAATCATTTCACGATGGTCGGCGGCATGCAGTCGGCGCGCGGCATCCGCCACTATGCCGATATTTTCCGCCTTGCCGACCAGGCAGGATTGCTGGCCGATCCGGACCTTGCCATATCCAGGATGAACAGCCTGTGCGCCGTCGCAGGCGTCTGAGCTGAACGAAATGGACCAGAAGAATCCCCCAAGCGGGGATTTGCGAGATGGAGTGGCGTTGGGGCCGGCTGAGGACGTCTCTAGCCATGCATCTGACCCGCGACAATTGCCGGACTGTCCCGGTTTCGTGCATGTCGCCAAAGACGCTTGGTGATTCAGGCGCGCCGCGCCGATCCGGGCATGATGCGGCTTCTGCCGGAATGGCCGCACCTTAGCGCCCTTGTCGACTTTGGACGGTTGGCCGCTTCGATGATGCGCAAGGCTTCTTCTGTGGTAATTCCGCACTTACGGTCCTAGTAGGCGGCTTCCGTTTGAATCTCGTCATCCAACGGTAGTGCAATAATCGCCTGCTTTGCCTTCCTGCCCATGTCACGAATCATGCGACATTTCTGATATGGACTATGAAAGTAGGGGTGGTCCATCAGATTTCAAATCTGAGAGGCGGATTTACTTACCGATGATCCAATCCACCAAGCCGGGCTCAACCCGCTCGCAGTGGCAAAACTCGTAAACCAGGCTCTGAGCTAGATTACGCCATTGACACTCCGGTGCCTTCATTTCCAAGACCAAATCTCGAAAAACAGACCGGAGAATGTCTGCATCGAACGCTGATACCGAGGGGTGCTCAACCTCCCATCGCGCCTCGTCTATCTTGCGTTGGCGAAACCGCTTGAGAAGCTCGCGTGATGCCGCGATTGCACGCCGGGTTTGAGCTATATCGGCGCGTAGTGAGGCAATGTCAGCCCTAGCGCGGTGCTGCGACAGAAAGATGGCGTCAATCGTCACCCGCGCCATGTCTGTATCGCCTAGAGGCACCGCCACCTCCCTTATGCCTAAGGAAGTATTTACTCCTTCAGCGGGGGGACATCAAAGGGATTCAACCGTCGGTTTGGTACAAAGCTAAGTCGGAAAGATGCGATCGCCGGGCAGACGAGCATTTGCTTTATCCCTCCCCGGGCGAGGGAGGAGTGTGCGGATAATACGCCCCATTCCCCATGTGCCATCAATCTCATTGTGGGTGCCGCTGATGGGCATAGCGTGAACCGGCGCCCCGCCCGCGACGTGTACCGCGCAAGATCGGATGGCAGCAGCCGGGGATAGCCGGGAAAAGGTGATAATCGGCGGGAAGAGCCGCCAGAAGCCCGGAAACCAAGGGGTTTGACGGGAGACGGCGGGGCCGGAAAGCCAGAAAGCCAGAAACCGGCCGCGCAACTTCATTTGGCACCAAACCGGCCGGCTGGCTGAGCCCGCGCAAGATCGGATGGCACTAAAACATTGAGGGCATATGGACCTGTTGGGCGTCATAACGCGAACTTTTGCCAGCAGCCTGCTGAAAATCGGCAGCCTCAATCCCTATTTTGGCGGCTACGATCTCAATGGTTGGGTAGACGAAATCCGCTTCACCAACGGTGTGGCGCGCTACGGGTCGGATGGCGGCTTCACAGTTCCGACTGCGGCCTATCCGAGGTCGTAACCGGCTTGGCAGGCGATCCCGCCTTGTGCGGCGTCAACGGATAGCCGATCTGGCCAAAGAAGTTCGTGGGAATCGGGTCGTCAACGCCGTACTTGGCCGGCATCGATGCGCCGGGAATGCGGAACGTGCCGAATATGAGGTCGATGATTGAAAGCTGGCCGGCGAAATTCTTGTCATAGGCTGATCGCTCGCCGGCGTGGTGCCAGTGATGAAACTGAGGACTGGCGATCAGCCATTTGAGGGGGCCGAAGCTGATGCGAAGGTTGGCATGGATCAGCATGGCGTGCCCTGCATAGATGAGGAAATAGATGCCGAGCGCCTCGCCGTCGAAGCCGAGGAGAAACACCGGCACCAGCGCGGCTGCCTTTGTGAGGATCTGATCGATCGGATGGACGTGAAAGGCCAGCAAGGTAGTCCATCTCCTCGACGCCATGATGGATGGAATGGAAGCGCCAGAGGATCGGCACAGCGTGAAACGCACGATGTGCGGCATACACGCCAAGATCGGTCATGACGACGATCTCGATGACCTGAAGCCATGTCGCCTGCTGGGCCACGGCCTCCGTCAGGCCTGTCGGAACGAGCAGAGCGGCGGCGCTGATGACCGGCACAAAGAGCACGCCGCCGATGAAATTGACCGCGATGCCATTGAAGACGTAATAGGAAAGGTCGTTGAAAACCCCCTTTCGAAATATCTTTTGCTGCGGTCGAAGGGCAAGGATCCTCTCCAGTGGAATGAAGATCAGCGCCCAAATCAACAGCGGTTTGAGCCCAAAGACGTCCACCTTCTACTCCCCGGTAAATCCGGCGCCAGTGAAGCACCGGGCCGCGCGGCACGCAAGCGCAGTGCCGGGGACCGGCATTTAGACCAGCGCGTAAGCGTACTTGTTGGTCCACGCCTCGTCTCTTTGCCGCCTCAGCTCATACTCGGGGACCAGCACCGGATTTTCGACCGTGGTTTGCTTTGGTAAAAAGTAGTCACGTGCCTGCTGGGCGCCCCATAGAGCTACCAGCGCGACGGACATCAATCCGCAGATTTGCGCGAACGATAACCGTTCCATCGGCTTCCCCTTTTGTCGGCCATGTCTGCCTATGACGATGATCTAATACTGCCAAGAAAGGATGAATGGCCTCAGCGGCACGGTAGAGACCAAGGACGATCGCAGTGTTCGAGCTGGACGGGCGTTCGTCGATGCGATCGTCCAGGCACGTTAAAAGGCCATTAGAGGGTATGCAATCTGTTGCCAATGAAGTTACGCACAGGTGCCAAGCGATCTTGCGCGCTACACGTCCCGCCCGCGACGCCGCGTCATCGAGCGGCATTTCTGTGCCGTTTCTGTGCCAGCCGACTAAGGGAAACGGCTAAGTTATTGAAAGGATGGTGGGCGTGACAAGGATTGAACTTGTGACCCCTGCAATGTTCAATGCACCCCTACAAGGGGGTTGACAGGGGGCACCTTGGAGACGCGGAGCGGGACCCATCGCAAATCGCTACCAGAAATTCCCGGAACCCAAAGGAAGGAACTCAAAGCGTACTGTTTGGATCAGAAGCGATTGATGCTGCTGCCCGTACGCCAACATTCTCGGTATTGCCCATCAACCATAACGATTAGATGCCCGGACTGATTTAGACCGGACTCCGCAGTGATGAAAACCTGACGCTAAGACCCGCGCGGCGCCAATCGCCTTATGATCCGTCCGCAAGAATTACCCAATAACCGGGCATGCCGGGGACATGGCCAGTCCGTCGATCCTGACCCACAACAGAAGTCGGGCCGAATAGGCTCGCGGCCAGAGTACCTATACAATTATATGCGCTCGGCTTCCTGAAGGTATTCACCCCACATGGCCGAAATTCGCGCCCAACGCCGCCTTGCCGCGATCCTGGCCGCCGATGTCGTGGGTTATTCGCGCCTGATGGAACACGACGAGGCGGGCACATTGGCCGCACTCAAGGCACGTCGGAACGAGGTGCTATCTCCCACGGTTGCCCAACACCATGGCCGCGTCGTCAAGGTAATGGGGGACGGTGTTCTGGTAGAATTTGGCAGTGCCGTGGATGCCGTACAGTGTGCGGTCGAACTGCAGAAAGGTTTCAATAATGCCAATCTGGGCGCACCAGAGACGAGTCGCATCATCCTCCGAATAGGTGTCAATCTGGGCGATGTGATCGTCGAAGGCTCCGATATTTATGGCGACGGCGTAAACGTAGCAGCGCGGTTGGAGGGTTTGGCTGAGCCCGGTGGTATCTACGTCTCCTCCACCGTGCACGAACATGTTACCAGCAAGCTAGCATTGGCGTTCGACGATCTCGGCGAACACACGCTCAAAAACATCGTGAAGCCAGTGCGGGTCTACTGCGTTGGAATGAACGTGAGCGGCAAAAGTGGGGAACACTTGGCTGTGACTCTGCCCGACAAACCGTCGATCGCCGTCCTACCCTTCGCCAATATGAGCGGTGATCCCGAGCAGGAGTATTTTTCCGACGGCATCACCGAGGACATTATCACCGACCTTTCGCAAGTGTCCGGACTCTCCGTCGTCGCGCGCAATACAGTCTTTACCTTCAAGGGCAAGGCGGTATTGATCGAGGAGGTGGCGAAGAAGCTGAACGTCGCCTACGTCCTGGAAGGAAGTGTACGCAAGGCTGGAGGGCGAGTGCGTATCACGGCTCAGCTAATCAATGGTCGTGGCGGTGATCATGTCTGGGCCGAGCGATATGATCGGACGCTGGACGATATCTTCAACCTGCAAGACGAGATTTCCAAAACTATTGTCGATGTGCTCAAAGTGAAGCTGTTGCCGGAAGAATTGAAGACTATTACAAACCGCTCGACCGACAACCCAGAGGCATACGAGGCATTGCTGATGGGTAGGTCTTTCCTCTACAGCGGAGTTGAGACCAGGCTCATGAAGGCGGCGCAACGACTGTTTGCCAAAGCCATTGAAATCGACCCAAATTATGCGCGTGCCTATGCCGCTTTGGCTGATTGTGAGGTTCATCTATTGATAGCCAACGATCCCGACGCCAGCTACGAGGCAATCCTTGCCAACAGCACACGGGCGCTGGAACTTGAGCCAGGTCTCGCCGATGCCCACGCATCACGTGGTGGGGCCCTGTTCATCATTGGCCGGTATGCGGAGGCGGAGGCGGAGTTCGAGCGAGCCTTGGCGTTGGACGCCAGTTCTTTCGAGGCTCATTTCTTTTACGGACGGAACTGTCTTGTTCGGGGTCAATACGAAAAAGCTCTCACTCTGTTCCAGCGTGCCGCATCGTTGTCGCCCGATGACTATCGGGTTTGGACCCATCTAGAGATGGTCTATGTTTCACTTGGCCGTAGTGACGACGCCAAGGAAGCAGCACGACAAGGTGTGCTGCGAGTAGAGAAGGAAATCAAAGCGCATCCCGACAATTCCAGCGCGCTATGCTTCGGCGCCATCATGCTGGCGGAAATTGGCGAAGCCGATCGTGCGCTGTCCTGGGCATCTCGTGCTGAAATGTTCGCTGGAGATAGTATTCAAATTCAGTACAATCTAGGCTGCTATTACGCAAAGCTGGGCAAGTCGGATAAAGCAATCGATTGCCTTGAACGTCAGCTCACGGCATCGCACGCGTACCTCCTTATTCGTTTGCCTTGGATGCAGCAGGATAGCGACCTCGACCCGATCCGCACTCATCCCCGATTTGTCGCGCTGGTCGATCGGATGAAGGCCCAAATAGCTGCGACTGAGGCTTGAGTATCAGTAGGTTGCGAGGCCAATGAAGCATTCACGTGGAATATAAAACCCAGAAAATGAGTTGGTTGAAGGCAAGTCGGGTCATGGCCCTTCGCGTCTGATTGGGCGCTCAAACATTTCGCCTGCAATGACGGGGTAGGCCGACACTCCGTCCGCATGTAGGGCGCCAGGCCGCTGGCATGACTCAAGCCGAAGTGGCTAGGGCAATGGGACGACATCAGCCATTCGTCGCAAACATCGAAAACGGTGATCGGCGCGTCGATCTAGTAGAACTGATCGATATGGCCGCGATCATCGGCTTTGACGTTCACGCGATCATCGACGAGCTGAAAAGGGCCTCGTAAGGGCCGATAAGCCTTGTAGCTCGGCCTAGCCAAGCGGTCCCGTAGCTAATGCTCTATGCATGTGTTTTGGGCCTGTTTGCAGATCGGATGACGCAGAAAGGCATTCAACACGATGGTTTCGACGTCACCCCCTTTCTTTGTTGGCACCACTTCATTGCGGTAATGGATGACCAGATCGGACAGGGTAGTTGTCTGTAATGCCTTTCGGCTTGGTGCAAGCTCTTGCCTGTCAGCCTGGGTCTCCATCAGCCTTGCCCATTCCCTCGCGTCAGACAGGCGATGGAACGTCTTGGTCAGGGAATAGCCCTGCCTGCGAATGCGGGCCTGATATTGTCTCGGTGTTTGCGGATCGAAGCCATTAATTAGCGCTTTCCTGGAGCCAAAGTGGAGCCAGTAGCCAATTGATGGTTCTTCGGAGGACAGCCTAGGCTTGTTTATTCAACGAAACCAAGGGGTTGGATGGTGGGCGTGACAAGGATTGAACTTGTGACCCCTGCAATGTCAATGCAGTGCTCTCCCGCTGAGCTACACGCCCATCCGACGACGCGCATACACCATTTTTGATCCGGCGCGTCAATAGCAGGAAAAAGGAAAGACGGCGTCGTCTCGCCGCACCGGCAAACAAGTGCCGATGCCTCAGCGGAAGGCGGCTCAGGCCGCCTGCAGCATCTTCTCGACCTCGTTGACGAGATCGCGCAGGTGGAAGGGCTTCGACAGCACCTTGGCGTCTTTCGGCGCCTTGGAATCCGGGTTCAGCGCGACGGCGGCGAAACCGGTGATGAACATGACCTTGAGGTCGGGATCGATCTCCGTGGCGCGGCGTGCCAGTTCGATACCGTCCATCTCCGGCATGACGATGTCGGTCAAGAGCAGCGAGAACGGTTCCTCGCGCAGACGCTCATAGGCGCTGGCGCCGTTGTCGAAATCGCTAACCTGATAACCGGCGCGTTCCAGCGCCTTGACGAGGAAACGACGCATATCGTCGTCGTCTTCCGCCAGAAGAATGCGTGCCATGATATCCCGTCCGAATCACCCGCCCGAGACTGCCGTGGGGCAGGCCCGTTAACCATCCTCTATATGAGGAGGCGAGGGTAAACATCAAGTGAACGCGCAGAGGGATGACCCCATATTTGCCGGGCGGCGCGACCGCTGAAATGCTGGACACGCGGCCTGCAAGGTGGCAGTTTCGTGTCATGATGCACTGGTGTTTTCGGGTACATTCAAATTGAAGACGGCAGCCGAGGATTTTTCGGTCTTTCCACCCTTCGAAATCCGGTCGGGCGCCGAGCAGCGCGTCCCTTTCCTCTTCAACTCACCGCATAGCGGCCGCTACTACCCGGAACGCTTCCTTGCCATGGCAAAGCTCGATCGCAACGCCATCCGCCGTTCGGAGGATTGCTATGTCGACGAGTTGTTCGGCGGCGCCGTGGCGCTGGGCGCGCCGATGCTGGCGGCGAATTTCCCGCGCGCCTATCTCGACGTCAATCGCGAGCCATGGGAACTCGACCCGCGCATGTTCGCCGAGCCGGTGCCGTCCTTCTGCAACATCCGGTCGGCGCGGGTCGCGGGCGGACTTGGCACCGTGCCGAAGCTGGTCGGCGAGGGCCTCGATATCTATTCGGGCCGCCTGCCGCTGGCCGAAGCCGTTGCCCGCATCGAGGCCGTCTACAAGCCTTATCACGAAACGCTGAAGCGGCTTTTGACCAGGACCCATGCCCGCTTCGGCTTTTCCGTGCTGATCGATTGCCATTCGATGCCAGCGAGCATCCGTGTCGGCGAGAGCGGCGTGCGGCCCGACTTCATCATCGGCGACCGTTTCGGCATCTCGGCCACCGCCGCCCTGACCGAAACCGCGATCGGCCTGCTGACCGCCATGGGCTATACCGTCGCCCACAACAAGCCTTATGCCGGCGGCTTCATCACGGAACATTATGGCCGCCCGGCGCGTCATCTGCATGCGCTGCAGATCGAGATCAATCGCGGGCTCTACATGAATGAGCGGACATTCGAGAAGGTCGCCGGCTTTGACGCGCTGGCCGACGATCTGACGCGATTTTCATCGGATCTGATGGCGATGCCCGACCATCACTTCATCGACCTGCCGCTGGCCGCGGAATGAGACTTGCAGCCGGATCGCGGCTTAAAAAAAGACCGCATCGTTTTCACGATACGGTCGAAGTCTAGGGAGGAAACGCCCAAGGAGGGCATGGACAGGAAAACCTGTCCATCATCAAGGGTATTGTGCGGTGCACAAATGTCAAGCGACCTTCAGGCTTTTTTAATTCAGAGTGATGTGGAAATTGCGTTTCGATGATGCCCATGTGACATTTGGGCAACAGTGAACGCAGGAATAATCGATAAACACCCTTGTTTTGGCGGAAAAGTCGCGGCAGAGCCGGGTTAGAGCATGCCGCAAGGCGGGAGAATCAGTTGGACATCAGCGTCGATTTCATGCGCCGTATCGCGCAAGCGGCAGCGGCCGAGACTTTGCCGAGGTTCCGCAGCCAGGGGGCGGTCGCCAACAAGGAAAAGGGCAGTTTCGATCCGGTCACGGAAGCCGACCGTGAGGCCGAGCGCGCCATCCGGGCGCTGATCTTGGCGCAGTATCCCGACCATGGCATTCTTGGCGAGGAGCACGGCAGCGAGAACACCGCCAGCAGGCACGTCTGGGTGATCGATCCGATCGACGGGACACGGGCCTTCATCTCCGGCCTGCCGGTATGGGGGACGTTGGTCGGGCTGACGGTCGACGGCGACGCCGTGGCCGGCATGATGTCGCAGCCCTTCACCGGCGAACTGTTCTACGCCAATGCCGCCGGCTCGCACTATGAGGGGCCGGGCGGGCCGCGCAAGCTTTCGACCCGCAAGACGACCAGCCTGGCGGATGCGACGCTGTTCACCACCACACCGGCGCTGTTCACGGGCGACGCGCGCACGCGCTATGACGCATTCGAGAAGCAGGTGCAACTTGCCCGCTACGGCACCGATTGCTATGCCTTCGCCATGGTCGCCTCGGGAAGCGTCGACATCGTTGCCGATCCCGGATTGAAGCCCTACGACATCGTGGCGCTGATCCCGATCATAGAGAAGGCGGGTGGCGTCGTCACCACTTTCGACGGCGGGCCGGCGGAAAAGGGCGGCGATGTGCTGGCGGCGGCGACGCCGGAGCTTCACGCCGCCGCCATGGCCGCCTTGCGCGGCTGATTGGCTTCCTTGTTGGTGCCGCCGGATGATCCGAGGCGTATCGTTCAGTCCTCGCGGAGGCAGGCTGCGGTGCCGCTCAGGCCGTTGGGTCGTCCGAACCGGGAATGAAGGCGTCGAAGGCGGCGAGGAATTGTTCGCGGTATAAGTCGACTTCCTGCAGGATTTCGTGCTTGGCGCCGTCGATCATCAGCAGCGAACCGAGCCTCAGACTTCTGGCGTATGCCTCCACGGCCTTGGTCGAGACGACCTGGTCGGCGCCGGCGGCGATGATCAGCAAGGGCACCTGGATGCGGGCCATGAAGCCGGGGTCGCTGATGGCTTCCGATGCCTTCGCAGCTGCTTGCAGCCAGCGGATCGTCGGGCCGCCAAGCGCCAGTTGCGGGAACGCCTCGTAGATCCCTGTGTTGCGGCGATAGCGCTCTGGATCGGACGTCACCTTGTTGGTTTCGAAGGGCGCCGTTACCTTGGGCCGCGGACCCCAGGCGGCGTAGAGCCGGCCAAGACCCAGCAAACAAAAGAACGAACAGACGCGGCGGACGGTCGATATCGAGACCGGCAGATCCGGCAGCGTCAGGAACGGCGCGATCAGCACCATGCGGCGCACGCGGTTCACCATGGACGGCGCCGCAAGCAGCGTGATCACGGCGCCCGCGGAATGGGCGAGGATATAATACGGCCCGCGGCAATCGGGCAGCACGATCTCCTCGAAGAACTGCTCCAGATCGGCCGTATAGTTGCGAAAGGATCTGACATAGCCACGCTGGCGATCACGGATCAGCCGGTCGGAACCGCCTTGGCCGCGCCAATCGAAGGTGGCGACCCCAAAGCCTCGCGCCGCAAGGTCGCGGATGGTCTCGAAATATTTCTCAATGCATTCGTTGCGGCCGGACAGCAGCACCACGGTGCCCCGCATCGGACGCGCCACCGCCGCGAACAGGCCGTAGCGTATCTTCTTGCGATCGCGCGTGGTGAAGAAGCCACCGGTGGCGTTTTCCGGCCGCGGATTGTCCGGCGTTGCGTGAAAGAGGGGGGTGTCGTCGAAAATGTCCGTCATGCGGCGCTTTGTGCTCGGCGTCTTCGCGCCAGCCTGTCGCGGCTGGCCTCGTCAAGGTGATAGACGCCAATACATCAAAAGCAAAGCAAATCCAGGTTACGCAGGACCCCAAAGGGGGAAGGCCGGAAGCCGCTCGAGAGCGTGCTTCCGGCCCCTGTCGATCCGGGAGGAAGGGACGTTGACACCCGGTTCGGCTTCGTTGCGGTACCTGCCATTCAAATTCGGCGCCGCCAGTCTCGATCTTGAAATCACCTTAGCGGCGACTATCTGAACGCGCGCCGAAGCGCCGGTTCATCTGCCGTTCATCAGGCGCAAAGGGCCCGCTTTTTTCTAACGGGCAAAAATCTTGAAATGCCTTGGGACGCTTCCCAAATGTCTGGAGCGGTCGCCAAGATTGGGGCCGCTGGTCCATCCGGGACGCCAAACCAAGGGTTCCGTACCGGCCATACGCAAACCATGTTGCTCAACAGGAGAACACATCATGCGTCACGTTGACTTTTCCCCGCTTTACCGTTCGACCGTCGGCTTCGACCGTCTCTTCACGATGCTCGATTCACTTGCGCAGCCCGATGGCGCGCAGACTTATCCGCCCTACAACATCGAGCGCACCGGCGAGGATTCCTACCGGATTTCGATGGCTGTTGCCGGATTCTCGGATGAGGAAATCTCCATCGAGGCTCACCGCAACGTGCTGACCGTGAAAGGCGAGCGCAAGGACGAGGGTACCGGTGAAGGATCCGAACTGCTTTATCGCGGCATTGCCTCCAGGGCCTTCGAGCGCCGCTTCCAGCTTGCCGACCATGTCGACGTCGTCGGCGCCACGCTGAAGAACGGCCTTCTCTTCGTGGACCTGAAGCGCAATATTCCGGAGGAGTTGAAGCCGCGCAGGATCGCGATCACTTCGGCTCCGGCCAACGCCAAGCAGATCGAGGCCAAGACTGCTGCCTAATATCGGTGGTAACGCAATTCCGGACGGAAAACCGCTTCACATTTTTCCTGGAATTGCTCCGAACTCTCCTCCCGAGACGGAGCGGCGCCGAAAGGGCGCCGCTTTTTTATTCCGGGAGATTGATTTATCCGGCGATCAACTGGCCGAAGCGATCGACTTCCGCAGACGTCGTGGCAAAGCTGGTCACGAAGCGATAGAGCAGCTCGTCCTCGCCGATATGGCCGTCGAAGCCGTGCGGCTTATGCCAGTCGTAGAAGACCGCGCCCGCCGCCTGCAATTTGTCGGCCTCGGCCTTCTTGATCACGGCGAACACCTCGTTGGCCTGCGGCAGCCAGGCCAGCTTCGCCGTTTGCGAATCCTCGATCGCCGCGGCCAGGCGCGCCGCCATGGCGTTGGCATGCCTGGCGGTGTCGAGCCACAGTCCGTCCTTGAAATAGGCTTCGAACTGCGCCGCGACGAAGCGCGACTTCGAAAACAGCTGCGCGGCACGCTTGCGCAGGAAGGACAATTCCTTGGCGCGATCAAGGTCGAACAGCACGACCGCCTCGGCACACCAGCAGCCATTCTTGGTGCCGCCAAAGGACAGGATGTCGACGCCGCGTTTCCAGGTCATCTCGGCCGGCGTGGTGTCGAGCGCGGCCAGCGCATTGGCAAAGCGGGCGCCGTCCATATGCAGCGGCACGGAATGCTGCCTGGCGATGGATGAGATCGCGGCGATATCGTTCAGGCCATAAACGGTGCCGACCTCCGTCGACTGGGTGATCGAAACAGCCATCGGCCGGCCCCAATGGACCACCTCGCCGGCGAAACGGCCGATCGCCCTTTCCAGATTGTGCGGGTCCATCCTACCCAGGGAGCCATCGACGGCATGCAGCCGCGAACCGCCCGAAAAATATTCCGGCGCGCCGCACTCGTCTTCGATGACATGCGATTCGCGGTGGGCGAAAGAAATGCCGCCGGGCTTGTTGAAGGTGGTCAGCGACAACGAATTGGCGGCCGTGCCGGTCGCCACGAAGAACACGGCGACCTCGCGTTCGAAAATCTCGCTGAAACGCTGGTAGACCGCCTGGTCGAGCGCGCCGTCGCCATAGGCCGTGGCGAAGCCGCCTGAAGCGGCCGACAGGCCGGCAGCGATATCGGGATGGGCGCCTGCCCAATTGTCGGAAGCGAAGAACATGCATCTGCCTGTGTTGGGGAAATCAGCGTCGAGTTGACCGGTTTCGGGAGCCGACCGCAAGGGGCCAGAGACTGGAAAACCATTAAACCCAGCCAGGCCGACTGGCGGGGATTGGCGACCGAAGCTTACGTTTCCTGGAGGCTTCACGTAATTTTATGTCGCGGAAGCTCCAAGTTTTTTGTGAATCGGTCTTGTGTGCATCGGGGAATTCTGCCATAAAAATTTAGGACAGTAGTGCTGTCTTATTTTGTCGCACAAAACTGGCCGGATTGGCGTAACATATTGGCCTCTCCGGCTGTTGCCGCGAGCGACAGGTGGACGGCCGGACGCTGGCCTGTACGAATGCGAACCATGCGGCATGCCGTCTGGTTCGGCAAGGATTTCGCAAGACGTGCCGCAAGGATCAGGGTGAGCCAAG
Organism: Mesorhizobium sp. B2-4-17; assembly: GCF_006441275.1. Classification (NCBI taxonomy): domain Bacteria; kingdom Pseudomonadati; phylum Pseudomonadota; class Alphaproteobacteria; order Hyphomicrobiales; family Phyllobacteriaceae; genus Mesorhizobium; species Mesorhizobium sp. B2-4-17. Next base: position 144,603 of record NZ_VFUX01000008.1, read on the forward strand.
CGCTTGCCGAGGCAAACCAGCGCCTGCAGGGCTGAAATGGAGACAGGACGATGACGGATATGACGCTCTCTGCGACGAACGGCCAGGCCGCGCAGACGAAAGCGGCTGCCGTCAAAAATATCTCCCGAACCGACATTGGCCGAACCACCAACGGTCTTGCCGCCCAGGGTCTTTACGATCCGCGCAACGAGCATGACGCCTGTGGCGTCGGATTCATCGTCAACATGAAGGGCGTGAAGTCGCACCAGATCGTCGAGGACGGCCTTGCCGTGCTCGAGAACCTGACGCATCGCGGCGCCGTCGGCGCCGATCCTCTGGTCGGCGACGGCGCCGGCGTGCTGGTGCAACTGCCTGACCAGTTCTTCCGCGAGGAGATGGCGGCCCAAGGCATCGAACTGCCAGCGGCCGGCCAGTACGGTGTCGGACACTGGTTCATGCCGCAGGACGCGGCCCTTCGCGCCCATATCGAGGACATCATCGCCGAATCGGCGCAATCCGAGGGGCTGCCGCTCATCGGCTTCCGCGACGTGCCCGTCGACAACTCGTCGCTATCGAAGGCGCCTGACATCGCGGCGTCCGAGCCATTCCATAGGCAAGTCTTCATCGGCCGTACAGCGGACATTCCCGACGACGAGGAATACGAGGCCCGGCTTTACCTGCTGCGCAAGGTCATTTCGGGCCGCATCTACGCCGAGAACGACAATAAGGATATTGGCGCCTATTGCGTGTCGCTGTCGGCACGCACCATCGTCTACAAGGGCATGTTCCTGGCCTATCAGGTCGGCGCCTACTACAGGGACCTGACCGATCCGCGCTTCGAAACGGCGCTGATCCTCGTTCACCAGCGTTTTTCGACCAACACCTTCCCGTCGTGGAAGCTGGCACATCCCTACCGCATGGTCGCGCACAATGGCGAGATCAACACGGTGCGCGGCAACAACAACTGGATGGCGGCCAGACAGGCATCGGTCGATTCCGAACTGTTCGGCAACAACATCTCGAAGCTCTGGCCGATCTCCTATGAAGGACAGTCGGACACCGCGTGCTTCGACAATGCGCTCGAGTTCCTGTTCCAGGGCGGCTACAGCCTCAGTCACGCCATGATGATGCTGATCCCGGAGGCCTGGGCCGGCAACAAGCTCATGGACGCCGACCGCAAGGCTTTCTACGAATACCATGCCGCATTGATGGAGCCATGGGACGGGCCGGCGGCGGTGGCCTTCACCGATGGCCGCCAGATCGGCGCCACGCTCGACCGTAACGGATTGCGCCCCGCACGCTACATCGTCACCGACGATGACCGCGTCATCATGGCCTCGGAAGCCGGCGTGCTGCCGGTGCCGGAGGAGAAGATCGTCCAGAAGTGGCGGCTGCAGCCCGGCCGCATGCTTTTGATCGACCTTGCCAAGGGCCGCATCGTCCCCGACGAGGAGATCAAGTCCGAGATCGCGACCAAGCACCCCTACAAGACCTGGCTCGCCAACACGCAGCTCATCCTGGAAGATTTGAAGCCGGTCGAGCCGCGCGCGCTGCGCAAGGATGTCAGCCTGCTCGATCGCCAGCAGGCGTTCGGTTACACCCAGGAAGACACCAAGCTGCTGATGTCGCCGATGGCCACCACCGGCCAGGAAGCGGTGGGATCGATGGGCACGGACACGCCGATCTCGGCGATGTCGGACAAGTCGAAGCTGCTCTACACCTATTTCAAGCAGAACTTCGCCCAGGTGACCAATCCGCCGATCGACCCGATCCGCGAGGAACTGGTGATGAGCCTGGTGTCCTTCATCGGGCCACGGCCGAACATCTTCGACCTGGTCGGCAATTCGCGCCGCAAGCGGCTCGAAGTGCGCCAGCCGATCCTGACCAATGGCGATCTGGAAAAGATCCGTTCCATCGGCCACACCGAGGACCGTTTCGACACCAAGACGATCGACATCACCTACGGGTCGAGCGAAGGCGCGGCCGGCATGCAGGGCGCCATCGACCGCCTGTGCGAACGGGCGGAAGCGGCTGTCGCCGGCGGCTACAACATCATCATCCTGTCCGACCGCCAGGTCGGGCCGGACCGCATCGCCATTCCGGCATTGCTGGCGACGGCCGCGGTGCACCACCACCTGATCCGCAAGGGGCTGCGCACCGCAGTCGGTCTCGTCGTGGAATCCGGCGAACCGCGCGAAGTGCATCATTTCTGCTGCCTGGCCGGCTATGGCGCCGAGGCGATCAATCCCTATCTCGCCTTTGACACGCTGCTCGACATGCACAAGCGCGGCGAGCTGCCGGAAGAAGTCGACGAATACGAGGTCGTGTCGCGCTACATCAAGTCGATCGGCAAGGGCATCCTCAAGGTGATGTCCAAGATGGGCATTTCGACCTACCAGTCCTATTGCGGCGCGCAGATCTTCGACGCCATCGGGCTGAAATCGGACTTCGTGCGGCAGTATTTCACCGGTACGGCGACCCTGATCGAAGGCGTCGGGCTGGACGAGATTTCGGCCGAGACGCTCAGCCGTCACGCCGATGGTTTCGGCAACGATCCGGTGCTGCGCAACAGCCTGGAGGTCGGCGGCGAATATATGTTCCGCATGCGCGGCGAGGCGCATATGTGGTCGCCCGACGCGGTGGCCACCCTGCAGCATGCCGTGCGCCAGGGTTCATGGGAGACGTTCAAGGACTATTCGGCGCAGATCGACAGCGAGACGGCGCGCGCGCAGACCATCCGTGGCATGTTCAAGATCAAGTTGGCCGACGAGACGGGGCGCAAGAAGCCCGCGCTGGACGACGTCATGCCGGCGGCCGAGATCGTCAAGCGCTTCTCCACCGGAGCGATGTCGTTCGGCTCGATCTCCAGGGAGGCGCACACCACACTGGCGCGTGCCATGAACCAGATCGGCGGCAAGTCGAACACCGGCGAGGGCGGCGAAGAGGCGGATCGCTACCTACCGCTGCCCGGCGGCGGCAAGAACCCGGAGCGCTCGGCGATCAAGCAGGTCGCTTCCGGCCGGTTCGGCGTGACCGCGGAGTATCTGGTCAACTCGGATGTGATGCAGATCAAGGTCGCACAGGGCGCCAAGCCCGGCGAGGGCGGGCAATTGCCCGGCCACAAGGTCGACGCGACCATCGCCAAGGTCCGGCATTCGACGCCGGGCGTCGGCCTGATCTCGCCGCCGCCGCACCACGACATCTATTCGATCGAGGACCTGGCGCAGCTGATCTACGATCTGAAGAACGTCAATCCGGCGGCTGACGTGTCGGTCAAGCTGGTGTCGGAGGTCGGCGTCGGCACGGTCGCGGCGGGCGTCGCCAAGGCGCGTGCCGATCACATCACCATCTCCGGCTATGATGGCGGCACGGGAGCGTCGCCACTGACCTCGCTCAAGCATGCCGGCAGCCCGTGGGAAATGGGCCTCGCCGAGACGCACCAGACGCTGGTGCTGAACGGTCTGCGTTCGCGCGTGGCCCTGCAGGTCGACGGTGGCCTGCGCACCGGGCGCGACGTCATCATCGGCGCGCTGCTCGGCGCCGACGAGTTCGGCTTCTCGACCGCGCCTTTGATCGCGGCGGGCTGCATCATGATGCGCAAGTGCCATCTCAACACCTGCCCGGTCGGCGTGGCAACGCAGGACCCGGTGCTGCGCAAGCGCTTCAAGGGCACGCCCGAGCACGTCATCAACTTCTTCTTCTATGTGGCGGAAGAGGTGAGGGGGCTGCTCGCCGAAATGGGCTACACCCATCTCGACCAGATCATCGGCGACAGCGACCTTCTGGAAAAGCGCGACGTGATCCAGCATTGGAAGGCGCGCGGGCTCGACTTCTCGAAGATGTTCTACAAGCCCGATGCGCCGCATGAGGCGGTGCACTGGACCGAACGGCAGAAGCACCCGATCGATGACGTGCTCGACCGCAAGCTGATCGAACTCGCCAAGCCGGCGCTGGAGGCCAAGCAGCCGGTCAAGATCGAAGTGGATATCCGCAATGTCGACCGTTCGACCGGCGCCATGCTGTCGGGTGAAGTCGCCAAGCGTTTCAAGCACAAGGGCCTGCGCGAGGACACGATCCAGGTGAAGCTGACCGGCACCGCCGGCCAGTCGTTCGGCGCCTTCCTGGCGCGCGGCGTGTCGTTCGATCTCGTCGGCGCCGGCAACGACTATGTCGGCAAGGGCCTGTCGGGCGGACGCATCGTCATCCGCCCGCCCGAAGAGGCCAAGATCGTCGCGGCCGACTCCATCATTGTCGGCAATACGGTGCTCTATGGCGCGACCGAGGGCGAGGCCTATTTCGCCGGCGTCGCCGGCGAGCGTTTCGCGGTGCGCAATTCGGGTGTCGCGGCGGTTGTCGAAGGCGTCGGCGACCATGGCTGCGAATACATGACCGGCGGCGTCGTCGTCGTCATCGGCAAGACCGGCCGCAACTTCGCCGCCGGCATGTCGGGCGGCGTCGCCTATGTGTTGGATGAGGCCGGCGATTTCGCCGAGCGCTGCAACATGGCCATGGTCGAACTGGAGCCGGTTCCGGAAGAAGACGACCTGATGGAGAAGCTGCTCCACCATGGCGGCGACCTCGACCACAAGGGGCGCGTCGACGTCTCCGGCGACATGACCAGCCATGACGAGGAGCGGCTCTATCAGCTGATCTCGAACCACGTCCACTTTACGGGCTCGGTGCGCGGCCGCGAGATCCTCGACGACTGGGCGACGTTCCGGCCGAAATTCCGCAAGATCATGCCGGTCGAATACCGCCGCGCGCTGATCGAGATGGAACGCATGCGCATGGGCGTCGCGGCCGAATAGACTTTTGCAATTGCCGGGGAGCCCAGGCTTCCCGGCCACCTTCATCGACAGTTTGACCTCGGGCGCAAGGTTGCCATGGCTGCCTCAAGAGGTTAACGGGTGCGGCGAAAACCGCACCATCTGGACAGCAGGAACTGGACTATGGGCAAGGTAACAGGCTTTCTCGAAATCGACCGGCAGGTGCACAAGTACCAGCCTGCCTCCGACCGCATCCGGCATTTCCGTGAATTCACGCTGCCGATGTCGGACAAGGAGGTCGAGAAACAGGCCGCGCGCTGCATGGATTGCGGCATTCCGTACTGTCACGGACCGACCGGCTGCCCGATCCACAACCAGATCCCCGATTGGAACGACCTCGTCTACAACAGGGATTGGGACAACGCGATCCGCAACCTGCATTCGACGAACAATTTCCCGGAGTTCACCGGCCGCATCTGCCCTGCGCCCTGCGAGGAAGCCTGCACGCTGAACCTCGAGGACATTCCGGTCGCCATCAAGACGGTGGAACAGGCGATCGCCGACAAGGCCTATGAGACCGGCCATATCAGGCCCTATCCGCCGGAGAAGAAGACCGGCAAGCGGGTCGCCATCATCGGCTCCGGCCCCGCCGGCATGGCGGCCGCCCAGCAGTTGGGCCGGGCCGGCCACGACGTGCATGTCTATGAGCGCGAAAGCCGGCCGGGCGGGCTGATGCGCTATGGCATTCCCGACTTCAAGATCGAGAAGCACTATATCGACCGGCGTATCGAACAGATGCAGGGCGAGGGCGTGACCTTCCATTGCGGTGTCAATGTCGGTGTCGACAAGCCCGTCGCCGAACTGCTGGCCGAGCATGACGCCGTGCTCTATTGCGGCGGATCGGAAACGCCGCGCGCGGCCAATATTCCGGGCGACGATCTCGGCGGCGTGCACGACGCCATGCCCTATCTGGTGCAGCAGAACCGCCGCGTCGGCGGCGAGCCGATCCAGTCGGTTGCGTGGCCGTCGCATCCGATCATCGCCGGCGGCCAGCATGTCGTTGTCGTCGGTGGCGGCGATACCGCCTCCGACTGCGTCGGCACCGCTTTTCGTCAGGGCGCGGTGCGCGTCACCCAGCTCGACATCCGCCCGCAGCCGCCCGAGAAGGAAGACAAGCTCGCGGTCTGGCCCTACTGGGCGACCAAGATGCGCACCTCGTCCTCGCAGGCCGAGGGCGCCGAGCGCGAGTTCCAGGTGGCGACGCTCGAATTCATCGGCGAGGAAGGCCAACTCACGGGCGTCAAGTGCTGCGAGGTCGACGAGAAGCGCAAGCCGATCCCCGGCACCGAATTCGTCATCCGCGCCGATCTCGCCTTCATCGCCATCGGCTTTGCCGGCCCGGCGGCGGCCGGCGTAGCGAAGGAGCTGGAGGGTGAGATGAAGATCGTCACCGACAGCCGCCGCTCCAGGAATGTCGAAGCCAATGACCGCGACTACAGGACCAGTGTCGACCGGCTCTACGCGGCTGGCGACGTGCGCCGTGGCCAGTCGCTGGTCGTCTGGGCAATCCGCGAAGGCCGTCAGGCGGCGCGCTCGATCGACGAAGCGCTGATGGGGTCGAGCGTCCTGCCTCGCTGAGGCGTCTGCTTCGAATGGAAAAGGCGCCGATCCGGCGCCTTTTTTCGTCCACGAAACCCAAACTGCCTAACGATTGATCGCTGTCGTCGTATCGGTGGCGGCCGCCGTGGCCGGCGGATTTGTCCGTGGCGGCCAGGAGAAATCATCGGCGCGCCCCGGCGAAGCCTCCGGCGCCTTGCCCTCGATCATCAGTCTTTCACCGGGGAGAGCCGGATCGGCTTTCGGCTGAGGAGCCGCGCCGAGCAGTTCGGTGCCGCCGTCGAACGCCGGGTCGCTGAGCAGCATCGGTGGCGTGCGGTCTATCACGATTGGCACGGCCGCTGGGCCAGGTGCCTCGACGGGCGCGCCCGCCGGTGCGGCGGCAGGGGCGACGCCGCCGGGCGCGGCCAGGCCCAGGATCTTCATCAGCGGTTTTTCAGTATAGAAGGCGAGCTTGCGTTTGCCGGCCTTCGACACGTTGATGCCGTCATCGGCACGCAGCCGCACGGGCTGGCCGTTCATGTCAGGACCGCTGGTGACGAAGGCACCGTTCTCGTCGACGAATCCGTCCCAGACGTCGACGAATTCGCCGCCATGATTTTCGGCCGCCTTGCGGTAAATGTCGTTGAAGGCCAGCATGTCCGAGGTCATCTTCGGCAGCCGGAAAGCCGGCATGCCGACCCACAGGAAGGGCACCTTGGCCGTGGCGATGGCCGTGCCGAATGAATCGGTGCGGCGCTCGTATTCCTTGGTCCAGTTCTCCGACCGAGGCTGCTCGCGCACGTCCCCCACCTTCATCTGCTGGCGGTCGTTGGAGCCGAGCATGACGACAATGGCGGAAGGTTTTTCGGTCTCGATCAGCGATTTGATCTGTTCAGGCCAGTTGTAGAAATCATCGCGCACGAAGCCGGATGAACCATTGCTGCGCGTAACGATCCTGACAGCGGCATTGTCGGTAAAGGCGGCGTCCAGGCCCTCGGCGAGGCCCGCCGCCATGAAGTCGCCGACCACCAGCACGGTGCGGGCGTCCGGCGCTTTTTCGACCACAGGGGTTTCAGGCTCCGTGGGCGGGCGAGGCGCGCGCGGTTTCTTGGCTTTGGGCTTTGGCCTTGCCTTCTCGATATCCAGTGGTGGCTCGACCCATTCGCTGCGGCGCGGGAACAGCAGGTCGCGCAACGACCAGCCACGGTTTTGCTGCGGTTGCTCCTGTGCCAGGGCCGGCGTGCGGAAGGCGCCGGCGGCGCCGATCGTCAGCAGAACGATCGCCAGAATCAGGATCGGCGTGCGACGAACAAGGATCGCGATACGCGCAGCCGAAACCAATCACTCCTCCATCCCCTTGCGCCTGGTCCCGCAAACCGGAGCCGGTTTTGGGGCGTGGCGCAAGTTCAAAGTGCCATGGCACCAGGTGCCAGCGCCAAAAAAACGCGGCGCCGCGGCCGGCTCTATTTCTGCCTGAGCCATTTGAGCACTTCCATGCTCGGATAGCCGTCCTGGGTCAAGCCGACCTTTGCCTGATAGGCCATGATGGCGGTCTTGGAACCGTCCCCGATCTTGCCGTCGAATTTGCCGTCGTAAAGCCCGTGCTGCGAAAGCCGCTTCTGCAACTCCTGTCTTTCCTCGAAGGTAAGCTTGGTGAAAGGCCGCTTCCAATCCTGGACCAGGCCGCTGCCACCGGCGATCTCGTCGGCCAGAAGGCCGACGGCGAGGGCATATTTGTCGGCGTTGTTGTAGGCCTTGATGACCGAAAAATTCCTGATCATCAGGAAGGCCGGCCCGCCACGGCCATCCGGCACCTTCAGTGTCGCCTTGTCCGTGAGGTTCCTGAACGGCTTGCCGCTGGCCCTGACGACGCCGAGCGTCTCCCACTGCGCCAGCGTTTTCGCTCCGCCGGGCAATTTGCCGGCCGGCAGCGTGACTTCGTAGCCCCAGGTCTTGCCGGCTTGCCAGCCGTTCTTCTTCAACAGATTGGCGGCGGTCGCCAGCGCATCGGGGATGGAATTCCAGATGTCGCGCTTGCCGTTGCCGTCCATGTCTACGGCATAGTGCTGGTAGCTGGTGGGGATGAACTGGGTCTGGCCCATGGCGCCGGCCCATGAGCCCATCAAATGGCTTTCATCGATGTCGCCGGTCTGCAGGATTTTCAGTGCCGCGATCAACTGCGTGCGGGCAAATTTCGACCGTTTCGGGTCGCCATAGCCCAAAGTCGCCAGCGAGCGGATGACATTGCGCATGATGTCGTCGCGCTTCAGGATCTCGCCATAGTTCGATTCCATCGACCATATCGCCAGGAGGACGTAGCGGTCGACACCAAACCTCGCCTCGATCCTGTCCAGCCACGGCTTCCACTTTTTCGCCATCGCCTGGCCGTTGGCCACCGACTGGTCATGCACGCGGTTGTCGAAATAGTCCCAGGCGGGTGCGGTGAATTCCGGCTGCGTGCGCGCCTTTTCCAGCACCACCGGATCGGGCTCGTTGATGCCCCGGAAAGCCTGGTCATAGATGGACCCGGAAACGCCGCCCGCCACAGCGGTGGCACGGAAACTGGCGACCCACTGCCGGAAACCGCCGTCGGCGAAGGCTGGCCCGGCGGGCATCAGCAGAGCAAGCGAGAGGCTGGCCGCCGTCATGACGCTGGTGAAACGTTTTGCGGCATTGCGAACGGACATGTTTTCCTCCTTCTCTATCTCAGGAAAGACCATTCATCGCCGAACCGGGTTAGGAATTGGTTTACCATAGGCGTCGTCTGGAACGAAAAGACACCTGATGCTTTACCGGTGGAAGCTCCCCTCGGTTGTGCAGGTAATCCTCAATTCCGGCGTGAAAATGTCGACTGACGGGATTGCGGAGCCGGCCATCACATGGATAATTGAAAGCATGAAGAGAGTTCGCAAGGCAGTTTTCCCGGTCGCCGGCCTCGGTACGCGGTTTCTCCCAGCCACCAAGGCTGTTCCCAAGGAGATGCTGACCGTCGTCGACAGGCCGGTCATCCAGTATGTTGTCGATGAGGCCCGGGAAGCCGGCATCGAGCATTTCATCTTCGTGACCGGCCGCAACAAGGCGGTCATCGAGGATCATTTCGATATCCAGTTCGAGCTCTATGACACGCTGGCCCAGCGCGGCAAGGACGAGCAACTTGCCCGCTTGCAGCGGCTGCAGCCGGCGCCCGGCCAAACCAGCTTCACCCGCCAGCAGGTGCCGCTCGGCCTTGGCCATGCGGTCTGGTGCGCGCGCGAACTGGTCGGCGACGAGCCGTTCGCGCTGCTGTTGCCCGACATGATCATGCAGTCGGAAAAGAGCTGCATGAAGTCGATGGTCGAGCTCTACGAGGAAACCGGCAACAACATCATCGCCGTGCAGGAATGTGACCCGGCGGAGACCCACAAATACGGCATTGTCGGCCGCGGCGAGGATAAGCATCACGGCTTCCGCATCACCGAGATGGTGGAGAAGCCGAAGACCGGCACCGCGCCGTCCAACCTTTACATCAACGGCCGCTACATCCTGCAGCCGGAGATTTTCAAGATTCTCGAAGGCCAGGAAAAGGGCGCCGGCAACGAAATCCAGCTCACCGACGCGATGCTGAAGCTGGAGAAGCAGCAGTCCTTCTATGGCTATCACTATCAGGGCCGCACTTTCGACTGCGGCTCGCCGGAAGGTTTTGTGGAGGCCAATGTCGCTTTCGCGCTGTGGCGCAGCGACATGAACCATAGCATGGCCGGTGTCATCCGCACACTTCTCGACGAGATGAAGCCCTCGGAGCGGCGCGGCGCTGCTTTCTAGGTCGCGGGGCGAGTTTGGCCGACCGCAGGCCCCGCGCCTTCGTCATCCTCGGGTCTGCGCCGCGTCGCTTCGCTCCTTGGCACGCCCCAGGATGATGAATCTCAGACGTCCTCAGCGTTGCACTTTCACGCCGAGATAGATGCTGTTGGCGGTGTAGTCGCGGCCGGGCAGGTTACTGGTCAGCTTTTCGGTTCTCACCCGGCTGGTGAGGCCGGCATAGCGGTTCAGCCACCAGGTCAGGCCGGCCTCGGCGCTCAGGATCCTGTCATGGCCATCGATGCCGATATAGTCTCGCCAATCGAGGCCGAGTGCCGCATTGCCGGTAAGGTTGGCGCGGATCTGCCGCTCGGCCGTCAGGCGGCCGGAGTAGAGGATATCGCCGCTTTCCCCAGCGGTGGTCGTGGTCTCGACGGTGGTCTTGCCGGTCAGGCCAATCGTGGTTCCGCGCTCCGGCGACCATTTGAGATCGGCGTTGACGGTCGCGCCTGAGATGGGCTCCAGGCTGTTGTCGTCGATCGCTTCCCTCAGCCACCCGGCCGAGAATTCACCCGACAGCTTCTCACCCATGTCGAGTTGCAAGCCGGCACGAGCGCCGAAGCGCGTCGAGGAGCGCTCGAAGCCTTCATTGTCGATGCGCTGATCATAGAGGCGACGGCCGAGCTCGACTTCCGTGAACGGGGTGAGGGCCGGGGAGATTTCGTAGCCGGTGCGCAGGGTCGCCGTGTAGAGCGTCGAGTCCTGATCCTTCTGCGACAGCGAGGTGCCGTCCGAAAGTTTCGCGTCGCCATAGAAGTCGTGCGAGACCGCGCCGGTCAACGTGTACTGCATCTTGCCGACGGCCTTCTCGATGCCGAGGCTGCCGTCGATCGTCTGTCGCAGCGGCTGGGTGCTGACGCCGGCAATGGCGTTGGGTGATGAGGCCGTTTCCGGCACGGCTTCGTAGCCGAGCTTGGCGATGGCGCGCAGTTCATTGTCGAGGTCCATGTTGAACTGGCCTTCGATGCGGCCTTGCCCATCGTGAACCGGGTAACCCGACACGGTCTCGCGGAACAGGCCGTAGCCGTCGACGGTGGCGGAGTTTTCGCGCCAGTCGGAAACCGCTGAAAAGCGCAGCGCCGTCTCCGACAGCAGCGCCGATGTGCCGGCACTGCTCGAATCGCCATTGGTCGTGGCGGTCAGGCCCTGTTCGATCGTCGGCCGGATGGTGAAGGACCCCCATCTGACGCCGGTAGCGGCGAACGGATCGTCCTCGGCCTTCTTGTTCAGGCCTTCGATGGCGGCGGTGCGCTCGGCGCCGGGGTCGAGCTTCTGCCGCTCGGCGCTGTCGATGGTGAGGGCGCGCCGGTTGGCCGCTTCCTGGTCCGTCGCGGCGGTGTCGCTGCCATCGGTCACGGCCCCGGTGGTGTCAGTGGTCGCGGCGGTTGTCTTCTTTTTCTTCGCCTTGTCGGCCGCCTTGGCGTCGGCCTTGGTCTTGTCCTGATCCGCCGCGGTCCGCCCGCCAGTCGATGGGCGGCGGCGGGGCTTGGGCGTCGTCGGATCGGCGGTGGACGTGTCGTCGTACGCCTGCGGCGGATCGAAAATGCTGGCTGTGGCGGCGTCGGTGCCCGTGTCGTCAGGGACGGCGCCGGCGCTGGCCGGCAAATAGGTACGCGGCTGCGTGTCGTCTTGCGCGGCATCGGCCGGTTGTTGCTGGCCCTGGGCAGCGAGGACCAACTGCCTTGCCTTGCGTTGCTGATCGGACAGGATCGCCGATTCGGGAACCTCGCCACGCAGCTCCGTTTCCTGGGCATGGAGCGGAGCCGGGCGCAGCAAGGCGAGCATGCTGGTCGCCAGCAACAAGGCACATGCCGCCTTGCCCTGTCGTCCTTTTGGTTTTTCTGGCTGGGCCCCGGACATCGCCACCACTGCTTGCGCGGCGCCCGCGCGCCATACTTACCGAACCGTAAATGGGGATGGTTAACGGAGGGTTGAGGTAGCGGTTGTTCGGGCGGCTAAAGCGCCGCTGTTCGTAGACTCGCGCGTTGCGCGCGAGGCCTCTGCGGTCTGGGTGTCACCGCCATTTCTGTTGGACAGGCGGACGGCAAAGCGCTAATCGCATCATCCATGCATGCGAGATCCCTCGATAAGAAGCCCCTGGACAGGCAAGCGTCGATCGATTCGGCGCTGAGAACGGTGGCAACCGAGCAGGCGGGAATCGCCGCTCTGGCCGAAGCGCTCGAGAACGGACTGGCCGCGCCTTTCGCGCAGGCCGTAGACATGATCTCGAAGATCGATGGCCGACTGATCGTCACCGGTATCGGCAAAAGCGGCCATATCGGCTCCAAGATCGCGGCGACGCTGGCTTCGACCGGCACGCCGGCCTTCTTCGTACATCCCGTCGAGGCCAACCATGGCGATCTCGGCATGATCGCCAAGGACGACGCGATCATCGCCATATCATGGTCGGGCGAGAGCAAGGAGATGATGGGCATCGTCACCTATTCCAGGCGGTTCTCCATCCCGCTCATCGCTATCACCTCCGGCGAGACATCGGCGCTGGCGCGCGCGGCCGACATCGTGCTGCTTTTGCCGCGTACGCCCGAGGCCTGTCCGCACGGATTGGCGCCGACGACGTCGACGTTGCTGCAACTGGTCACAGGCGATGCACTGGCGATCGCGCTGCTCGAGGCGCGCGGTTTCACGCCGGATCATTTCCGCACCTTCCACCCCGGCGGCCAGCTCGGCGCCAACCTGACCATGGTCTCCGAGATCATGCGGGTCGGCGAGCAGATGCCGCTCGCTGTACTCGGTACAAAGATGCCGGAGGCGGTGATGACGCTGTCGCAAAAGAAGGTCGGCTGCGTCCTGATCGTCGACGCGAACGGCGAGCTGGCCGGGATCATCACCGACGGTGACGTCGCGCGCAACCTGCATCGCAACCTGGCCGATGTCATCGTGGACGAGGTGATGACCCGCACGCCCAAGACGGTCGATCCGCAGACGCTTGCCGGGACGGCGATCGCGCTGCTCAACGAGCACAATATCGGTGCGCTGGTGGTGACCAGGAACAACATGCCGCTGGGCGTGGTTCATTTCCACGACCTACTGCGCATCGGCGCAGCTTAAGGTATTGATATTCAGGTGATGCCGGCCTGCGAAAGACGGCTTTCTGCGCTTCCGGTGCTCACGTACTTAAGTACGCTCCGCTCCGGTTCTCGAAAGCCATCCTTCTCGACTCGGCCTAACCTGAATCTCAACACCTTAGGGCGTTGGCGCTGTCTGAAACTCAGACCTGCTCCACCGTCAATTCCAGATCGGTATCGGCGGCGGCGGTGACGCGCACCTGCGTGCCGGCCGGCAGATCCGGGCCGGAAACCCGCCACAACGTATCGCCGAGCTTGATGCGGCCGCGGCCGTCCCGGATCGGTTCGGCGAGCGTCGCCATCTTGCCGATCAATTGCGCGCCGCGACGGTTGAGTAGTGGCTGGTCGCTCGGCTGGTCGCGGCCGCCCATCAGTTTCTTGCCGATGAAAGCCGAAACCAGCGACAGCACGAGGAAGACGAGCACCTGGACCTGCCAACTCCAGATGGCGGCATTCCAGATCAGCAGCGATGCCGCGCCAACGATCAAGGCGGCGATGCCGATCCACAGCATGAAGAAGCCCGGCGCGATGACCTCCACCACCAGCAGCACGAAGCCCAGAACCATCCAGTTCCACGGGCCGAGTTCGGAAATAATGCGGTCGATCATGATCTTGACCCACTCACAATGACATCAGTTATCACTTGGCTTGACGACCGGCGGGCGTGAAACCTGCCGTTGCGTGCCAGCCGGGCCATCGCCCTTGAAGACTTCCCGGGCGATCTCGCCGATGCCGCCCAGCGAGCCGATCAGCGACGACGCCTCGAAAGGCATCAGCACGATCTTGCTGTTGGTGGCGGAGCCGATCTTGCCGAGCGCCTCGGTGTATTTCTGGGCGACGAAGTAATTCAACGCCTGCACGTCGCCCTTGGCGATGGCTTCCGACACCACTTGCGTGGCGCGGGCTTCGGCCTCGGCGGAGCGTTCGCGCGCCTCGGCGTCGCGGAACGCGGCTTCCTTGCGGCCTTCGGCCTCGAGGATCTGCGACTGCTTGAGGCCCTCGGCGGCGAGGATCTGCGCGCGCTTGTTGCGCTCGGCCGTCATCTGGCGGCCCATCGATTCGATCAGGTTGGCCGGCGGATTGATGTCCTTGATCTCGACGCGGGTGATCTTGATGCCCCACGGATGCGCGGCTTCGTCGACGACACGCAGCAGGCGCTCGTTGATGGCGTCCCGGTTGGACAGCAGCTCGTCGAGGTCCATCGAGCCCATGACGGTACGGATGTTGGTCATCGTCAGGTTGAGGATGGCGTTCTGCAGGCCGGCGACCTGATAGGCGGCCTGCGCCGCATTGAGTATCTGATAGAAGGCGATGCCGTCAACGCCGACTATGGCGTTGTCGCGGGTGATGATTTCCTGGCTCGGAACGTCGAGCACCTGCTCCATCATGTTCATCTTGGCGCCGATGCGATCGACGAAGGGCGTGATCAGGTTGAGGCCCGGGCTCAGTGTCTTTGTGTAACGGCCAAAGCGTTCGACGGTATAGTTGTAGCCTTGTGGAATTGTCTTGATGCCCTTGAACAGCACCAGCACGACAAGCGCGACCAAAACAACGACCGCAATATCGAAACCACTGAAATCCATTTGGCTCTCCCTCAGAGGCAGGCCGCGAGAGCCATTCCCGCGCAGCCGGCTTCACCAAAGACTTAAGTGTGTTTCAGCAACGTTACAATCAGGTGATGAGGGATTGTTTGCGGGCTGCGCTCAACGGTTGAAGGCAAACAGTCCTGCATCCGTGTCGTCCAGCCCGCCGATCGAGGCGGAGACGATCTCGGAAGCGATGCGCGAGAAGGTGATGCCGTTGCCGCCATAGCCCATCACCGCATGAATGCGCGGGTGCCTCGGAATGGCGCCGATATAGGGCAGGCCGGTGGTCGTGGTGCCGAAGGAGCCGGTCCAGGCAAATTCAGGCCTGACGTCGAGATGCGGAAACAGCTGGCTAAGTTTTGCGGCGATGCGCGCGCTCTTGTCGGCGATCTGCTCGTCACGCCGTGTTTCGTCGACGAAATCCTCGTCCTCGCCGCCGCAGATGACCCTGCCGTCGGCCGTCGTCCTGACATAGAGGTATGGGTCGGACGCTTCCCAGACGAAGGTTGCCCGGGGCCAGAGCTTTCGCGGTTGCGGGCAGGTCGCGATCGCCCAGGTCGAGATGATCCGGTGGGCCGCCGCCGGCACGATGTCGATCAGTTCATAGCCGGTGGCCAGCACCATTTGCCGTGCCGTGATGGTCGGGCCGTCTTTCGTGGCCACGACCACCTTGTTGGCGCCGTCCTCGATCCTTGTCGCTTCGACGGGAGCGTGGAAGCGCGCCTTGCGTTCCAGTGCCTTGAGAAACAGCCCGGCCGTCAGTTTGCATGGATCGAGCGCGATGTTGCCGTGGCTGTGGATGGCGCCATCGCGATCGATGCCAAATGTCTGCGCCAACGGTGCTGATGTGAGGTAGGTCGCGTCGATGCCGGCCTCCCGCCGCGCCTGGGCTTCGCCCCGGAGTTGCGAAGGGCCGAGCATGGTGCCGGCCAGATAGAGCGATTGGCTGCGGCTCAGAGCGCAGTTGATGCCGAGTTCGGCGATGCGGGCGGCAAGATTGGAAACGGCGAGCCGTGAGCGCCGCCAGGCCTGCTGGGCGGAGGCCTTGCCGATCATCTTCGATAGAGTTGAAAGCGGCTGGTCGATTTCGAACTGCACCAGTGCGGTGGTTGCCGCAGTCGAACCTTTCAGCGGTCCGCGCCGGTCAATGCAGATGACGGAGTGGCCGTCCGCCGTCAGCGCTTCGGCCATCATGGCGCCGCTGATGCCCATGCCGACGATGAGCACATCCGCTTTGGCGTCGCGGGTCAGCGCTGAAGCCGGCACGCTGGGTGCCCGATAGGCGGACCAGACAGGCCGGCCAGTTCTGAGGTCGAGTTTGCGGGGCATCGAATTCTCCGGAAGCGCGGCTCAACGCTGCGGAGGGGCCGTTGTTCCGGTCTCAGACCCAGCCGGACAGTTCGCGCCGCACCATCGCCTCGATCACCGCCATGCCTTCGGCGCTGTCGTTGAGGCAAGGGATATGGGCGAAATTCTTGCCGCCGGCGTGGTGGAAGGTCTCGGCGGCCTCGCGGCCGATTTCATCCAGCGTCTCGATGCAGTCGACGGAAAAGCCAGGATTGACGATAGCGATCGACTTGACGCCGTCCTTGCCCAGTTTCTCCACGGTCTGGTCGGTATAGGGCTGCAGCCATTCCTGGGCGCCGAAGCGGGACTGGAAGGTGGTGATCAGCCTGCTCTCGCTCCAGCCGAGCTTCTCGCGCAGCAGCCGCGTCGTTTCCAGGCAATGCGCCTGATAGGGGTCGCCCTTGTCAGAATAAGGTTTCGGGATGCCGTGATAGGAGGTGATGACGACGTCCGGTTCGAAATCGAGTGTTGCCAGATGCCGTTCGATCGAGGAGGCGAGCGCCTCGATGTAGACAGGCTCGGCATAATAGGGCGGCACGCTGCGGATGGCCGGTGCCGCCCGCATCTTCATCAAGGCGCGAAACAACTGGTCATTGGCGGTCGCCGTCGTCGTCGCCGAATATTGCGGATAGAGCGGAAAGGTCAGGATGCGGTCGCAGCCTTGCACGAGCAGATTTTGGGCGACGCTCGCAGTCGAGGGGTTGCCATAGCGCATCGCCCAATCGACGACGACATCGGGAAGGTCGCGCAGTGCCTCGGCCAGCTTTTCGGATTGGGCGCGCGTGTAGGTGCGCAGCGGCGACTCGTTCTTCTCCTGGTTCCAGATCCGAGCATAATTGGCGCCTGATTTCGTCGGCCGCGTGGTGAGCACCAGGCCGTAGAGGATCGGATACCAGACCGCCCTGTTGAGCTCGATGACGCGCGGATCGGACAGGAATTCCCTGAGATAGCGCCACATCGGCTTGAAGCCGGTGCCGTCGGGCGTGCCAAGATTGATCAGCATGACGCCGACCTTGCCCGCTCCGGCAGGCGCGTGACCCGCCGTCAGGCCAACCGGCTTGGCGGCTTTGGGATCGACAGCGGTGGTTAGCGTCATAAGGGTTCTCCGGACACGGCGTGAAACTAGCGATGGCACGCCGGTTTTCAATGCCGCGTCTGGCCGCACCTTATCGCGTTTCCAGCCGAAAACAGAACACCCGCCCGGTTTCCCGCGCGGGTGTTTGTGAGAAGGCGAAGTGACGTTACTTTGCCGGGATGGTCAGCGTGGCGCCGGGCATAAGCCGATGCGGCCTTTGACCCTGGTTGGCTTCATAGATGACTTTCCATTTGGTCGCGTCGCCATAGGCCTTTTTGGCCAGATCCCAATAGGTGTCGCCGGTTACGATGACATGGCTGCTCCCGGAAGGTGCGGCCTCGGCCGGCTTTGCCGGTTCTGATGATATGGGTGCTGCCGGTGCGGATTCGACAGGAGCTGTCGCGGCCGGGGCGGGCTCGACCGGCTTTGCCGGTTCGGCAGGCGCCGGGGTTGCGGGGGCAGCAGCCGGCGTAGCGGGCTGGGGCGGTGCTCCTTCCGTCGATATGGCCGGCGGCGTGTTGGCGATATTGCCTGAATTGCTGGGCAACTCCGGCATCGCAGGCGCGGCGTCGGCGGGTTTCGCCGGTTCTGCCGGCTTGGTGGCATCCGCAGGGGCCGGGGCCGCCGGAGCCGCCTCGGCCGGCTTGGCTGGTGTGGTTGCTGGAGCAGCGGGAACTGCCGCTGTCGTCGCGGCGATCTCGGTGATGCGGCCGTCGAGCTTGGGCGTATACGGTCGGTGGGCGCCGAGATAATCGGCGACAACCGTTTCGAGGCCGGGGCCGTAATCATAGGCGTTCCTGGCCTTGTCGGCGAAGACCTTGTAGCCGTCGCCGCCCTGGCGCACGTAGTTGTTGGTGGCGACCAGATAGTCCTTGTCGGGATTGATCGGCTTCCAGGCGCCGTTCTCCATCACTTCCACCGACTTGACGCGGCCGGCATTGGGCGCGACCGACTTGTCGAAGGAATATTTGAGACCCGCCACCTGGGGGAAGCGCCCGGCGCCGTCCTCGATCTGGCTGAGGCCGTTCTCCAGCCCGGCGACAAGGTCCTTGCCGGAAATCTGGAAGGTCGCCAGCGTGTTCTGGAACGGCAGAACGGTGAGCACTTCACCCATGGTGATGGTGCCTTTGTCGATCGAGGCGCGCAGGCCACCGCCATTGGAGATCGCTATCTCGACGCCCTGTCCCTTGACGCGGTCCAGGATGGCGTCGGAGACGAGATTGCCCATCGCGCATTCGCGCGCGCGGCAACTCTCGCGGCTGCCGTCGATGACATCGGTGGTCTCGGCCACTTCCTTGTTCTTCAAAGCCTCGATCGGCGCGCCGAGTTCCTTGATGCGGGCGAGTACGGCGGGATCCGGCGTGATCGACTTGTCGAGATAGATCGGATCGCCGCTGGCCGATTTGACCACGCCATTGTCGTCGAACACGACCTTGAACTCGCCGAGATATTTCGAATAGGACGCCGCCTGCACCACCGGCACCTTGTAGCCGCCAGGATTGTCGACCATCGTCGGATAGGGGCCTGCCGCCTTCGGATCGGTGTTGGACAAAAGCGTATGGCTGTGGCCGCCGACAACGACATCGATGCCAGGTATCTTGGCAATGACGTCGCGCTCCCTGTTGTAGCCGATATGGGTGATGGCGATGATCTTGTTGATGCCTTGCGCCTGCAGTTTCTCGACCTCCGCCGTGATCGACTTGACGTCGTTTTCTATTGCGATGTTCGGGCCGGGGGAAGCGAGTTCGGGCGTGTCGTTGGTGACGGCGCCGATGATGCCGATCTTCTGGCCGCCGACTTCAACGACGATCGATGGCTTGACGCGGTCGCCGAGCTTGGACTGCGCGTTGGCTTTCACATTGGCGCCAAGCACGGGGAATTTGATCATGTCGAGGAACGGCGCCAGCGCCGCTTCGCCGTCGTCGAACTCGTGGTTGCCGAGCGCCATGGCGTCGAACTTCATGTCGTTGAGGAACTCGCCTTCGACCTTGCCCTTGTAGGTCGTATAGAACAGTGAGCCCTGGAAATTGTCGCCGGCGCTGAGCAACAGCATGTTCTGGCCCTGGAGCTTCTTGCGTTCCTGGGCGATCGCGGTGATCAGCCGGCCCGCGCCGCCGATGCACTCGCCCTTGGTTTCTTCGTCGGCCGAGCAGGTCGTTTCATATTTGTTGTTGCCTTCGATGCGGCTGTGCCAGTCGTTGATGTGCAGGATGTTCAGTGTGTAGTCGGCAAAGGATGTGCCGGCCGACAGGCCAAGCGTCGATGCCGAAAGGGCGGCAATGGCGGCAAGCTTCTTCATCTTCGTCTCCCGACAGGCTGATCAGAGGCGTTTAACGCGCTTGCTTGACTGGGATATAACAGCCAGCGTTTTGACCATGTTCCCATCGTGTTCCGGCTGAGGCAAGCGCAAAACCCGGGGTATTTGCAAGCGCAAAACCCGGGGTATTTGCAAGCGCAAAACCCGGGGTATTTGCAAGCGCAAAACCCGGGGTATTTGCAAG
>NZ_VFUX01000009.1:0-160020 GCF_006441275.1 Mesorhizobium sp. B2-4-17
CTTCACCGCCGAGCAATGCACAAACTACTTCAGCGCCGCAGGTTACGAGCCAGAGTGATCAGATTCTGCTCTAGCCGCCGACGAAGCGACAGTCACCACGATAAGGAAGCGCATCGGCGCCTGCATAAAGGTCTGTATTGGCCATGGGCTGATTGGAATGCGGCTGGGACGGAGGATCACGACATGTTCGGGCCATACAAGCTCTGGCAATTGAAAAGGGGCGGCCAATATTAGGACCGCCCCTTCCACAAAAGAAGTCGATAGCCTAGGCCGGCGGGAAGTCACCGGGCAGTTCTGCCGCCGGCGGGATCTCGGGGAACTTGCGTCCCGACATCACGTCAGCAATCCGGCCAAAGTTGAGGCCGGGGTAGTAGCCCGAAATCCACGAATACGGAATCCGCTTCTGACGGGCCAATTTAATAACCGGAACCATGTCCGGCGTTACCTTACGGTCGTGCATTGCCTTTCCTTTCTCGAAAAGGGTGTGACCGAATACCGGTTGACGTTGATTCGAAGATGAATCATTGTCTTGCTGTTGTGCGTGCGCCGATATTCGGTCGCATGTTTCTGATCCGGGATTATTCGCGGACCAGTGTGGAACCGGAGCATTCGCGCCCCGGCTCCTACCGCCCAGCGGCGGCTGCTGAAACTGACCAGGTCGGCAAACCTCGTCAGATCAGGAAGCGGTCAAGCTATATGGGTTCCATGCCGATTACCTTTGCTCGATGCACCGTGGGGAACGAATCTCCACGGTGCATCCTGTCGGCAATTTGGTCATAATGCAAGCCCGCGGGTTAGACATATTCTGTTTTTGACTTTGATAGCCTTTTCTTGTATGGAGGCTGCACGATTAGAAACGGAGGGCAAAATGTCGGACCAGAGCCAGACCAAGAGTGCCGAGACCAAGACCGCGCAGAAGCGCAAGGTCGGGCGCAGTCCTGCCTATCCCTACATCAGCGTTCAGAAGGCCGTGGAGAAGACGAAGGCCCTCTACGACAGGGAGGGAGAGTATGCCGCGCCGCTAGAATCGGCGTCGGCGGCATGGGGCTATGGGGCTAAGAGCAGCGGAGGTCGCCAGACCCTTGCAACTCTTAAGTACTATGGGCTTATCGACGTCCAAGGCGAGAACGACAAGCGCAAGGTGAAGGTCTCCGACGTCGCCCGCCGCATCCTGCTCGACCAGCGAGAGGATGACACAGAGAAAAAGCAGCTTCTACGGAAGGTCGCCCTAAGCCCATCTGCGCACAAGGCGCTCTACGAGCAGTATCCGTCCGGGTTGGCCTCGGATGGTTCGGTCGTGCATTTTCTCATGTTCGATCTCCACTTCAACAGAGATGCGGCGGCCGAGTTGCTTGCCGAATTTAAGGAAACAGCCAGATACATCGGCCTGTACGGGCCTGACAAAACCGTGGACAAAAATGCCAGCGAGATTCATAATGCTGGCACGGAAAAACCACCGCTCGACATCAAGGTCGGGGATAAGATCCAGTGGTCCAGTCAAGGCGTAGACCAGTTTCCGAACGGCGCGACCGTCCTAGGTTTTTCGGACGACAACCAGTGGGCTTTTACCGATCAGGGGATGTCGGGGATTCCAGTAAGAGAGATCAAAATCATGGAACCTTCCCCCGCACAGACGCCGCCGGCCATGCCGCAACACCTTGCCGACATCGTGGCTCGCTCTGGTCAGAACACCTTGGCGATTGAGGTCAAGAAGGGCTCACGAAAGGCCGTGTTCCCCGTAGACGAGGGGGACGTGACGCTGATCTTCCCGGAGAACATGTCCGCCGATGGGCTTGCCGAGCTTGGTCAGTATCTCGATATCTTTTTGAAGAAAGAGCAAAAGAAGGCGACCCCGTAAGGGTGCCGTCTCATTTTTCACGACGCTCCCAGTAGCCGCACCACTGACCAGACTTCGGGGCGACACCTGCCGCGCTGACAACCATCGCGTATTGAGTGCCATTGGCTTCGCGGCGGTTATCTTCGCGCCATGCCATCTCGGCGGCGTAGGAGCCGAGATAGTCGCCAGCGATGCGGTGATGAATACCGATCTCGGCGCGGCGAATTCTAAAAGGCGAGTTGAAGCGGCGCGGCATAACCTATGCGGCGCTGGCCGAGAAGCTGATAGCAAAGGGCGCGCATGAGAATGAGCGCAATTTGGCCAACAAGATAAGCCGGGGGAGCTTCACCGCCGCGTTTTTTATGATGTGCATGGATGCGATCGGCGCTCGGCAAGTCAGCCTGGAACTTTGATTCGCTGGCGACTCATAAACCGCCAACACGCGGCGTTAACCCCGACCAAGCGACACTTGAAACACGTTGTGATTCGCTTAGGTGTCCTAATTGAACCATAGTGTTCTTGTTATGTTCTCTGTGACTCGAAAGGCACGCACAAGGAGAATGTGACCAGATCGTGTCTGACTGGTTCACGAATCATGATTGCGGTGGTCAACTCGCAAAAAATCAAAAAGGGAGAAAAGAGATGAGGGTCAAGGTCCAAACAGTAGGGAGAGGCAGTCACCCGAGCGAAGTAATGGTGTCTGTAAAGACTGCAAGCGGAGGTGAGGAGCGCTTGGTTGTGCATCGCCGGGCACTTGATGGCGACACTTTGGATATCGGCTACCCAATTAACCAAGGTGATGATAGTTATCTTGTAGAATTGCCTCGCGAGACACTAAACGGATCATGGCGGGTTTGGGTCCCTGACAACTTGGTGACCTGACGCTCCGCCTTTAAAGGGAGGGGCTATGATACTAACCGATAGAGAGATCCAGATTTCTCTCGAAAGTAAGGCGATAATAGTAGAGCCGACGCCAACTGAGATCCAATATAGCTCAACTAGCTTGGACCTCACTTTGGATAAAACTCTCACCATATTTAAGAAACCGAAGATAGGCGTCAGCCTATGCATCGATCCTGCAACAAGTGGTTTTAATCACGAAGACGTATTATCCGAGCTTGGAACCGAATTCGAAATCGACGAGATAAAGGGCTACGAATTCCAACCTCATGAAATGCTGCTCGCTTGGACTAAAGAGTACGTAGAACTACCTTACAACTCAAGAATTGCTGCGCGAGTGGAAGGGAAGAGCTCCCTCGCGAGACTAGGAATTGGCGTTCATCTAACGGCGCCTACAATTCATGCTGGGTTTAAGGGCCAAATCAGACTGGAAATGGTGAACCATAACGTGATGCCTATTCGGCTTCGCGTCGACATGCGTGTCTGCCAGTTAATTTTCGAACAAACCGTAGGGACGCCCGTCCGAGGTTACAAAGGACGATTTGCGGGCCAAATGGCTGGCGCAAAGAAGGGTTAACACCTCATAGAATGGCAAACATCATCATATTTGGGTGAGTTTGCTCCATGATATCAATCCAATTCCTTGTTTTTGAGCAGTTTCGGGCGAAGAACCGCTCCAAGCTTTTCCGGGGATTGCTTTAAACCGCAGCCATGATTATGTGTGCCTGGATTTTGCCGGCGACCTCGCCGCTGCCATGCCTGTCGGCAATCGCCGATGCAGCGTAATCCGTGGCGGCGTCCAGCTTTCCTGGATCCCGGGCCTCGATTTCGGTGCGAAGAACGGTTCCCTGGCAATAGGCGACGGCCGGGATGCGCGGCGAGGATGCGCGGCTTTGTTCGGCTCGCGTCTCGATCACAACACCGGAGAAGCCTGACTCCTCCAATTCGCGGCGGATCAGCGCCTTATCGTGATAGCCGTGCGGCGTGCGTGCCAGAAAGCGCGGCGGATCGTCCGGAAAAATCCTTGCCAGCGCATTGGTCACATCATCGGCAAACACATTTTCCTCGATGCGATCCCAGACGTTGAACAGAAAATACCCACCGGGCTCGAGGACCCGCTTCGCCTCACGATAGGCGGACAGGCGGTTGGGAAAGAACATCGCCCCAAACTGGCAACAAACGAGATCGAAAGCCGCATTTTCAAACGGCAGCGCAAGCGCATCGGCCTGGCGCCATCGGATACGGCCGTCGGGAGCCTGTCGCGAAGCGGCATAGTCGAGC
Source organism: Mesorhizobium sp. B2-4-17 (assembly GCF_006441275.1). Taxonomy (NCBI): domain Bacteria; kingdom Pseudomonadati; phylum Pseudomonadota; class Alphaproteobacteria; order Hyphomicrobiales; family Phyllobacteriaceae; genus Mesorhizobium; species Mesorhizobium sp. B2-4-17. The sequence continues at coordinate 4,019 of NZ_VFUX01000009.1, forward strand.
ATCGGCTGGTTGAGGTCCGTCACGACATAGCTGGCGCCAGAGGACAGTTTTGGCGCCAATGCGCGGGTGACGACCCCGGTGCCCGCCGCGACTTCCAAAACGGCGCTGGGCGACAAGGCCCCCGCTCGTCGTGCAAGATCCGTGGCAAACGGCTCGAAAATCAACGGCACCATGTAGCGGTCGTAGTTTTCCGGAATCGAGCCGGAAAAAACCTTGTCGGCTTCGAGCATGACGATCACCCACCATGTCTATGGTGCACAGCCTAGCACATGCCTGCAGGTCCTTGGATACGATTTTCGAAAAGAGCGGCTACCGCTCTTCCGCGATCGTGGTCACCTTGAATTCCGGCAGCCACCGCAGGGCCGAGCGATGCCATATCTGTTGTGTCGGGACGAGATCCTCGCGTTGCCGCGCGGTTCCCACCCTAATCCCGTACACCTTCGGACCGTCGCCGACCGACGTCGCGTAAAGATGCGAACCGCAGTCGCCGCAAAACGCCTGGGCGCGCTTGGCGCCACTTGCTCCGGTCTTGATATAGATTCTTGGCGTGCCCCGAGTGATCCGGTAGTGATCCTCGGGCGCGGGAACGGTAACGCGAAATGCGGTCCCGGTCAGTTGCTGGCAGTCCGTGCAGTGACAGATCGAGGTCTTCTCCGGGTCGACCTCCGCTTCATAGGTGATGGCGCCGCAATGGCACCCGCCGTCGATCCTCATCGTCGTTCCTCCAAAATTCATCCACTAATCTTAGCGGAGCAAGGCGGCGGGGCAACGGCGGAATGCTGCTGCAAGGTCAATGCATGTCGCCCAAAAGTGACCTCGGCTTTGGGAGAACGACAGGCATGAAAACAAAGAATCTAAAGCCCGTCGCACGAATCCGTTCCACGCGACGCGCCTTAGTCTGACGCCGCCTCGATCACCTGGCGCCGCTGCTCCCAAGTGCCGGTGGTCTGCGGTTTGACGAACAACCGCGTGATCTCCGGCATCTCCTTCTTCAGCCGCGCCTCGATGCGTTCGACACAGGCTTCGATCTCGGGTGCGGTCAGATGGTCCTCGAACTCGATGCTGAGGCCGGCAACGATCTCTTCCGGCCCCATGTGGACGGTCAGGACGCCGTTCGCCCGTTGCACCGCCTGGTCCTGCTGGACGATCTCCAGCACGCGTCTCTGCACTTCGGGTGAAGCCGGCTCGCCGATGAGCAGCCCCTTGCTTTCCCGGGCCAGGAAAATCGCCGTCGCGCCGAGGATAAACGCGATGCCGATCGAAGCCGCGCCGTCGAGTTCCGGCATCTCCAGCAGCTCCGCCGCCAATATGCCGGCAAAGGCGACGGTCAGGCCGAGAAGGGCAGCGCTGTCCTCGAACAGAACGGTATAGACGCTCGGATCCTTGCTCGATTGCGCGGCCTCCAGCCAGCCTTCTCCGCCCTTCTGCCGGCGGAATTCCCTCAGCGCCACCAGCCAGGAGCTACCCTCGAACAGGAAGGACAGGCCGAGAACGATATAGTTCACCTTGACGTTGGCGGCAGGCTCGGGCGCCATGATGTGGGTGATGCCCTCGTAGAGCGAAACGCCGGCGCCCAGCGCGAAGACCAGAAGAGCGACGATGAAGCTCCAGAAATAGAGTTCGCGGCCATGTCCGAGCGGATGCGTGCGGTCGGCCGGGCGCGCGGCACGGTGCATGCCGTAGAGCAGAAGGCTGCCATTGCCGGTATCGACCAGCGAATGCACGCCTTCCGATAGCATCGCCGAACTGCCGGTGAACAAGGCGGCGCCGAATTTGGTCAGCGCGATGGCCAGATTGCCGGCGAGCGCTGCATAGATGACCGTTTTTGAGCCGCCGTGCCCGGCCATCGTTTCCTCACCGTTGCCGATGCGTGAGCTTAGCCCCCCGTCCGCCCAAGCTCCACACCTATCCTGAACGCACGAACAGCCAATGCGTTCAGGTCCCGTCGCGGACCCTCTCAAACCGATTGAGGCATCCGCGGAGCGCAAGGCCGCAAACAGCCCTCTTGCTTAGAGGCGTTTCTCTTGTTTCACTTCACTTCCCACAATTGGAGGAACGAATCATGGCTAAAGGTGCGATGAAGGCTGGCAAGGAAGCCCGCAAGCCGAAAAAGGACGCCAAGAAACCCGCAGCCGCTCCGGCCCTCAAGGCGCCGCCGGTCAAGGCGATGCGGATCAAGGAAAAGTAGTCTCGGCTAACCGGCGCGGCGAGATCTCGCCGGCGGTATTCGACGATGCCGCCGGGCAGGTGTGATCGGGCGTCTGGACAACCCTATGTTTCCGGCGTGGGGACGACCCCGCGCCTTTCCGAAAATTCGGTCGGGACGACCCGCCCACTGTTGATCACGCATCGGCGGATCGGATCTGTTCCGGTCCGGTGCGGGATGGAGCGTCTCCGATGTCCTGGACTTTTCTGTTTTTCGCCGGCCTGTTCGAAATCGGTTGGGCGATCGGCCTCAAATACACCGACGGCTTCACAAGGCTCGTTCCGACCGTGCTCACGGTCGCGTCGATGATCGTCAGCCTCACCCTGCTCGGCCTGGCGTTGAAGGCGCTGCCCGTCGGCACCGCCTATGCGGTGTGGACCGGCATCGGCACCGTCGGCACGGCGCTGCTCGGCATCTGGCTGCTCGGCGAGCCGGCCACCGCGATCCGGCTCGCCTGCATCGCGCTGATCGTCTGCGGCATCATGGGGCTGAAATTCGCGGCCTGAGGGTGTTCCCCCGCCTCAAGGCCTGGCTCGAAAGTGAGCTCGCCTGACGTCGATGCCGGGCATCGTCCAATGACAGGGACCGACTAGCGCAAAAAAGGCCGCGCCTTGGCGCGTCCCTTTGTCCACTGCCTTCGAGGCGAATGCCGCGCTTAGCGGCCGGTAAAGCCGGGCGGGGCCCTGCCGTTGCGCGCCTTGCGCGCCGCGTAACGCGCGTCGCGCTTGGCCTTGCGTTCGGCCTCGTCGGCGAGCAGTCGGGCGATGCGCTCGGTCTCCTCGGCTTCGCGGATCTTCGCTTCAGCCGCGGCGGCTTCCTCGGCGGCGATGCGCGCCGTTTCGGCGGCGGCCTCGCGTTCAGCCTTCTCGGCCGCTTCGCGCGCCAGCTTTTCCTGCTTCAACCGGGCCTTCTCGGCCTCGCGTATTTCACGGGCCGCAAGGATCGCCTTGCGTTCGGCCTGTCGCGCCAGCACTGCGGGATCGTCTGCTGCCGGCTTTGACTTAAAGCGCTCCAGAAGCGCCTTCTTTGCCTCGTTCGCGGCATTGCGCCGCTCGAAAATGTCTTTTTCCCTGTAGATAGCCAAGTCCACTTCCCTGAAGTCAATTCGCGAGGCTTACATACGCGCGAAAACCGAGAGTTCAAGCGCCAAAACGGTATGGCAGCCATGAATTTCTGGGCTGTTGCGCGCGGGAGACGCCTTTCCTTCGGAAATCGGCATGCACTGTTCACCGTCCGCCCTCTGGCGACGGGGCTGGCGGATCGCTACCTCTGAAGCGAAACGCAAAGCGGCGCGGCGGTTCTGTCCCCGCGCCGCTTTGCACCCTCGCGAACTCCGAATTCGCCGAAAACCAGGATGACATTGACATGGAACTCGGTCTCTACACTTTTGCCGACGTCAGTCCGCAGCCCGGCCCGGGCGCCATCGGACCACATGAGCGCTTGCGCAATCTGATCGAGGAGGTCGAACTGGCCGACCAGGTCGGTCTCGACGTGTTTGGTCTTGGCGAGCATCACCGGCCTGACTACGCCGCGTCCGCGCCGGTCGTCGCCCTGGCGGCGGCAGCCGAGCACTCCAAACGCATCAAGCTCACCAGCGCGGTCACGGTGCTGTCTTCCGATGATCCGGTGCGCGTCTTTCAGCAATTTGCGACGCTCGATCTTCTCTCGGGCGGCCGCGCCGAGATCATGGCCGGGCGCGGTTCCTTCATCGAATCCTTCCCGCTGTTCGGCTACAATCTGGAGGATTATGACGAGCTCTTCGCCGAAAAGCTCGATCTGCTGCTTGCCATCCGCGATCAGGTGAAGGTCACCTGGTCCGGCAATCTGCGCGCGCCGATCAACGATCGCGGCGTCTACCCACGGCCCTTTCAGGACAAATTGCCCGTGTGGATCGCCATCGGCGGCACGCCGCAGTCCGCCGCCCGCGCGGGCGCGCTCGGCCTGCCCCTGGCGCTCGCCATCATCGGTGGCGAGCCGGCGCGGTTCGCGCCGCTGTTCGACCTCTACCGTGAGGCTGCCAGGCGTGCCGGCAGTGATCCGGCGGGCCTTGCCACCAGCATCAACGTGCATGGCTTCATCGCGGACACGACCGAGCAGGCGGCCGATGATTTTTACGGCCCGCAGGCCGAAGTCATGAACCGCATCGGCCGCGAGCGCGGCTGGGGCCCGACATCGCGGGCGCATTTCGACCAGTCGCGCGGTGCCAACGGCGCGCTCTTCGTCGGCAATCCCGAGCAGGTAGCCGAGAAGATCGTCGCCCAGCACAAGATCTTCAACAATGAGCGCTTCCTGTTGCAGATGGCTATCGGCACCATGCCGCATGCCAAGATCATGAAGGCGATCGAGCTCTACGGCACCAGGGTGGCGCCAATCGTGCGCAAGGAGACGGCGAAATCAACGCCGGCGGTGGCGTCGCCCGTCGCCTGAATCCGGCAAGTCCCGCCCGGGTGGCGCCTCGCTCCGCTTGGACTCTATGCGGTTGTTGCGCGACGATCTCGCGGCCTTCCGAAGCCGGCTTATGGAACCTTGCCCGTAACTCCGCGTTTTGGCAGCGCCCGCCATGCGTCCATTGCCGGGTGGCAGGCAAGGGGAAGTATGAAGACCGAGTCCGCCGCTTCGGGCGCAGGCACAGCCGCATCGGACGATCCGCGCGTCGAGGCCCGCGCCGACACGCATCTGATGCGATTGCTGCTTGTCGGCATCTTCACGTTCATGACCGTCTATGCGCTCTATTTCGCCCGCGCCTTCTTCATGCCCGTCATTCTGGCCTTCCTGCTGGCGCTGACACTGACGCCGATCGTCCGGCTTTTGCGCAAGCACGGCATTCCCGAGGTGGCCTCGGCGACCCTTCTGGTGCTGCTCTCGATCTGCGTCTTCGCCAGCGCCGGTTACCTGCTCGCCAGCCCGATCATCGACCTCATTAACAACACCTCGTCCATCGGCCAGCAACTCACCGAACGGCTGGCGCAGTTGCGCCGTCCATTCGAAAAAGTCATGCAGATCTCGCATCAGATCGAGCAATTGACCGAGACTTCCCAGGAACCCGACATACAGAAGGTCGCGGTCGCCCAGTCCGGCATTCTGTCGTCCGCCGCCAGCAACATCCTGTCGGCGGGAACCAGCCTCACCATCATCTTCGTGCTGTCGTTGTTCCTGCTCGCCTCGGGGACGATGTTTTACGAGAAGATCATCCAGTCGTTCGCCAGCCTCACCGAGAAGAAGCGGGCGCTGCGCGTCGTCTATGACGTCGAGCGCGAAATCTCGCACTATCTGCTCACCGTCACCATGATCAACGCGGGTCTCGGCACCGTCATCGGCCTTGGCCTGTGGGCACTCGGCATGCCCAACCCGCTGGTCTGGGGCGTCGCGGCGGCGCTGCTCAACTTCCTGCCCTATGTCGGCGCGCTGCTGACCATCGTGCTGGTCGCGGTGATGGCGCTGATCAGCTTCGACAGCATTTCCTACGCGCTTCTGGCACCGGCCTTCGTGCTGCTCTGCGACATCGTCGAAGGCCAGTTCGTGACGCCGATGGTGGTCGGCCGGCGCCTGGAGATCAACGCGGTGGCGATCTTCATCGCGATCGCCTTCTGGTCGTGGCTGTGGGGCTTCGTTGGCGCCCTGATGGCTGTACCGCTGCTGGTGGTCATCAAGGTGTTCTGCGATCATTTCGAGGGGCTCGGCCATGTCGGCAATTTTCTCGCCGCGCAACAGACCGCCGTGGTGGAGGACGAACCCGTCGAGGAGGACAGCAAGGCCGCCGCATGAGCGGCGCGCCGTGTTTGCGGCATCCTGACTGAATGCCTATATCCGCTCGGACAATGGCCGGTGCCCTTCCGATGAGTGATGTTCCCTTCGACCTCGACGCCTATTTCGCACGCATCGGCCATGCCGGGTCCAGGGATGTTTCGCTGGACACGCTGAAGACGCTTCATTTCCTCCACCCGCAGGCAATCCCCTTCGAGAACATCGATCCGTTTCTTGGCCGCCCGGTCCGTCTGGATCTTGCAGCGCTGCAGGACAAGATCGTCGTTGGCGGGCGCGGCGGCTATTGTTTCGAGCACAATCTCCTCTTCATGCATGCCCTGAAGGCGCTGGGTTTCGAGGTCGGCGGGCTAGCCGCGCGCGTGCTCTGGGGTCAGGACGAGGACGCCATCACGGCGCGTGGCCATATGCTTTTGCGGGTCCAGCTTGCTGGCAAGACCTACATCGCCGATGTCGGCTTCGGTGGCCTGACCCTGACGGCCCCCCTGCTGCTGGATCCCGGCACGGAACAGAAAACCCCGCATGAGACGTTCCGCATCGTCGAAGCGGACGATCATTTCCGATTGCAGGCCGCCATCGGCGGCGACTGGCGCTCGCTCTACCGCTTCGATCTGCAGCCGCAATACGAGGTCGACTATTCCGTCACCAATTACTTCCTGTCGACCAATCCGGCATCGCATTTCCTCACCTCCGTCATGGCGGCGCGCGCCGCGCCCGACCGACGTTTCGCGTTGCGCGGTGCCAAGCTGTCGATCCATCACATTGACGGCCGCAGCGAGCAGAAGGACATAGCCACCGCCGCCGAACTGGCCGACACGCTGGAAGACCAGCTCGGCATCATCATTCCCGACCGCGAGGCCTTCGAGGCCAGGGTGCGTAAGAAGAAGATCGTGGAGATCACTGCATGACCGAACTGTCCGTTCTCGACCTGTCTCCGATCGTCGAAGGCAGCGATGCCTCGCACTCGCTGGCCAACTCGCTCGATCTCGCCCGCCATGCCGAGCAGCTGGGCTACAAGCGCTACTGGCTGGCGGAACATCACAACATGCCGGGCATCGCCAGTGCCGCCACCGCCGTGGTCATCGCCCATGTCGCCGGCGGCACCCGCACCATCCGCGTCGGCGCCGGCGGCATCATGCTGCCCAACCATGCGCCGCTGGTCATCGCCGAGCAGTTCGGCACGCTGGCCGCCTTGTTTCCCGGCCGTATCGATCTCGGTCTCGGCCGGGCACCCGGCACCGACATGAATACGGCGCGCGCCTTGCGCCGTAACCTCGAGGCCGGCGTCGACAATTTCCCGCAGGATGTCGTCGAGCTTATGGGCTATTTCCTGCCGGCCGAGGAAGGCCAGCGCCTCAGGGCCGTGCCTGGCGAAGGCCAGAACGTGCCGATCTGGATTCTTGGATCGAGTCTCTACGGCGCGCAACTCGCCGCCATGCTCGGCCTGCCCTACGCCTTCGCTTCGCATTTCGCGCCGGCGGAGCTAGATCACGCACTGGACATCTACCGTTCGCGCTTCCAGCCGTCGGACCAGCTCGACAAGCCGCATGTCATGCTCGGCCTCAATGTCTTTGCAGCACCCACCGACGCCGAGGCACGATTGCTGTTCACCTCGCTGCAGCAGGCCTTCGTCAATCTGCGCACCGGCCGGCCGGGAAGATTGCCGCCGCCGGTCGAGAACTATGACCGCGATCTCGACCCGATGGCCAAGACCATGCTCGGCCAGGCGCTGTCCTGCGCCGTCGTCGGCTCTCCCGAAACGGTCCGGCAAGGCATCGATGCGTTCGTGCGTCGCACCGGCGCCGACGAACTGATGGTCACCGCGCAGATCTTCGATCATGCCGCCCGCCTGCGGTCGTTCGAAATCCTGGCCGAGGCCCACAAATCCCTGGCGGAAGCAGCCTAACTCCTTGTTTCCGCGCAATTCCGGACGGGAGCATTGCACTGTTCTCCCGGAATTGTTCTTGGGCACTTTTGCGGACGGGATCCTTTTGCTAAGGCAGGCTGTCTCCCTCAGGATCGAGCGCCGCCCCGTGAAAAATGACCGTGACGCGCGAATGCAATTCGCCATCGAGTTGGCGCGTCGCGCGGGCGAACTCGGACTGAAATACTTCCGCGATCTGGAAAGCCTGACCATCGAGAGCAAGGGCCATCAGGACCTGGTCTCGCAAGCCGACCGCGAGGTCGAGCTGTTCATCCGCGCCGCCATTGCCGCCGACTATCCGCAAGACGGCATCGTCGGCGAGGAGCATGCCCCGGTCGCCGGCGCGACAGGCTACGTCTGGGTGATCGACCCCATCGACGGTACCGCCAATTTCGTGCGCGGCATTCCGGCCTGGTGCGTGGTGATCGCCTGCGCCCGGGACGGAGAGACGGTTGCCGGCGTCATCCACGAGCCTTCGACCGGCGAGACGTTTCACGGAAGCCTCGGCGGCGGCGCTTTCGTCAACGGCAGGCCGATCAAGGCCAGTGCGGCCACTAGCCTCGAAGAGGGGTCGGTGGGGACCGGATTCTCGAATCGGGCCGAGGCCGAGAACATCGCGGTGCTGATCAAGAAGATCCTCGCCGAAGGCTGCGTCTTCTTCCGCAACGCGTCCGGCGCCCTGATGCTTGCCTATGTGGCGTCGGGCCGGCTGCTTGGCTATGTGGAAGAACACATGAACGCCTGGGACTGTCTGGCTGGCATGCTGTTGATCGAGGAGGCCGGCGGCACGGCTCTGAAGGCGGATCCGAAGACGGTGCTGCGGAGCGGAACAAAGATCATCACGGGCGGCAAGGACGTCTTTTCGAAGTTGCAGGCGCTTTGTTCCGATACCTGGCCCTGATTTGCCATCGGCCGTTCAGGCACTCACGCTCTGCACAACCGCCCCCAGCGGCCGGCACGAATTGCGGATCATCAACCGGCCCTTGAGCACCAGTTTGCGCGGTGGCGCATCACGGTTGCCGGCGAGACGATCAAGCAGCAGATTGGCCGCCTGTTCGCCGATCGCCTGCACGGGTTGCGCCACCGTGGTCAGCTGCGGCTGGAACACATCGGACCACGGAAAATCGTCAAAGCAGGCAACCGAAATGTCTTCCGGGCAGGAGAGGCCGATGTCGCGGATCGCCTTCATGGTGCCGATCACCATCGGGTTGTTGGCCGAGAAGATCGCGCTTGGCCGGTCGTGCAGCGAAAGCAGCTGCATTGTCGCGTTATAGCCGTCGATCTCGTGGAAATTGCCGGAGCGGACCAGCTCTTCGGCCACAGGCAGTCCGGCGGCTTGGAGCGCCTCACGGTATCCCGTCATGCGGTCATGCATGGGCGAAATGTCCGAGGTGCCGGTGATGTAGCCGATGCGCCGGTGACCGAGATTGATCAGATAGGTGCTGGCATCGAACACGGCACGCTGGTTGTCGAGAACCACCGTATCGGTGTCGACGCCCTCGCAGATACGGTCCAGAAGCACCACCGGCACCTTGGCGTCATCGACGATCCCCTTGAGGATCGCGCCGTCGCCGACGCGCGCCACGATCAGCCCGTCGACCATGCGGTCGAGCAACAGTCTGATCTGGTCGTCCTGGGTGTTCAAATCCTCATCGGTGCAGCATAGCATGACCGCATAGCCGGCGCGGTCGAACGCCTGCTGGATGACCGAGACGACATCGGTGAAGAACGGGTTGGTGATGTGCGGCACGGTCAGCCCGATGGTGCGTGTCGTGCCCATCTTGAGGCTGCGGGCGATCGCATTGCGCTTGTAGCCGATATCACGGATCGCCTGTTCGATGCGCTGGCTGAGCTCCGGGCTGACGGTCGCCGTGCCGTTGATCAGTGCCGAAACGGTGGCGACCGAGACACGCGCGGCTTCCGCCACATGCAGCATCGTCGGTGCCGTGGATTTCCGCTGCCGCGTCCGCTTGGATGATGCCATTTTTCGAAACGTTTCGCCCGTGCCAGTTCGCTATACCTACGGAGTATCAAGGTTTTTCGCAAGAATTGAAAAGAGTCAATCCTGCCTTGTTCAGATAGCGGCTTGACATGATCGAAACGTTTAGATTAGCGTTCGGTTCGAATTTGACGAAGACGGAAGGGAGGCCGCCATTGTCATGGAGCACAGCAGTTCCCTTTCCCCGGGGCATAACGCGCCAGCGGACCAGCCAGATACGGTTCTGAGCGCGGAGCATATTTCCAAGAGCTTCGGCGGCATCGCAGCGCTTAGCGATGTTCGCTTCGACCTGCGCGGCGGCGAGGTCCACGCCTTGATGGGCGAAAACGGCGCCGGCAAGTCGACGCTGATGAAAATCCTCTCCGGCGTTTATACCGGCTATGAAGGCACGGTCAGCGTCGATGGCCGGCCGGTCAGCTTCGCCGGCGTGCGCGACGCCGAGGATGCCGGCATCGCCATTATCCACCAGGAGCTCAACCTGGTGCCGGAGCTTAGCGTCGCCGACAACATCTTTCTCGGCCGCGAGAAGCTGATCGCCGGGCTGATCGTCGACCGCAAGGCGAGCAGCCGTGCCGCCGGCGCCCTGTTGCAGCGGCTCGGCATCGAACTCGATCCCGAAGCCCGCGTCGGCGCCTTGCGCGTCGGTGAACAGCAGCTGGTCGAGATCGCCAAGGCGCTGTCGATGTCGGCGCGCATCCTGATCATGGACGAGCCGACCTCCGCGCTGTCGCCGGCCGAATGCCAGCGGCTGTTCCGCATCATCCGCCAGCTTGCCGACAGCGGTGTCGCCATCGTCTACATCTCGCACCGTATCGACGAGGTCATGCATCTGGCCAGCCGGGTCACCGTCTTCCGCGACGGGCGCCATGTGCTGACGCGACCGATGGCCGAGCTTGACGAGAATGCCATCATTTCGGCGATGGTCGGCAGGGACCTGCTCGCATCCTCCCAAGGCGAGCGGGATATCGGCGGCGGGACTGTGCTTTCGGTCAGCGATCTGTCGCTGTCGAAGCCCGACCGCCAGGGCTGGCGGCAGGTGATCGACGGCGTCAGCTTCGATCTTGCCGCTGGCGAAATCCTCGGCATTGGCGGCCTGCTGGGCTCGGGCCGCACCGAGATCATGGAGGCGATTTTTGGTTCCGGGGATGGCCGGACCGGCGGCGAGATCCGGCTCGACGGCGCTCCCGTGAACATCCGCTCGCCGCGCGACGCAAGGCGGCTGGGCATCGCGCTGGTGACCGAGGATCGCAAGACGCAAGGCCTGCACCTGCAGGCCTCGATCACTGACAATGTGGCGCTGCCGCTGGTCGGATCGCTGGCGCGCTTCGGCATCCGCTCTCTGGCCGGCGAACAGGGGCTGGCGCGGCAGGCGGTCAAGGCGCTCGGCATACGCTGCCAGGACATCGACCAGCCGGCCGGCACGCTGTCGGGCGGCAACCAGCAGAAGGTCGTCATCGGCAAGTGGCTGGCGACGAGGCCACGCGTGCTGTTGCTGGACGAACCGACGCGCGGCATCGATGTCGGCGCCAAGCGCGAAATCTACGACCTGATCTTCAGGCTGGCGCACGATGGCCTGGCCATCGCCGTCATCAGCTCCGAGCTGCCGGAACTGCTGCATCTCTCGGATCGTATCCTGGTGATGGCCGACGGCCGCCAGACCGGCATTCTTTCCCGCGAGGCGGCAAGCGAGGAGGCCATCATGCGCCTCGCTGCGCCGCGCCGTGCCATTTCGAGACCGGCCGCATGACTGCCCTGAAGCTCCTGTCCCGGACCAAGCTCTACTGGGGCCTCATCGCCATCTTCCTGATCGGCGTGCTGGGCTCGCCGGTGAGTTCCAAGGGCAACAACATCTTCCTGTCCTACGGCAACTTGCTCGACGTGCTGCGCCAGGTGTCGACCACCGGGCTGATCGCCACCGGCATGACGGCGGTGATCATCACCGGCGGCATCGATCTTTCCGTAGGCTCGCTGATGGCCATCTGCTCGGTGGTCTGCGCCATGCTGCTGACCGTTCCGGGCGTGACGCCGGGTGTCGTGCTGGGCGTGCCGACCGTTGCCCTGGTGGCGCTTTGCCTTGGCTTCGCCATCACCCGCTTCATCTTCCTCAACCTGGAGAAATCCCGCGCCGGTCCGGATGCCGCCGCGCGCGATATCCGGCTGGACAGCGCTCGGGGGCTGCTTACGCCGGCCATCGTCGGCGTGGTCCTGTGCTGTCTGTCCCTATGGTATCTGCTGCCGCAGATCGAACCCAAATTCGGCGTGCTCGGCGTGCTGCTGGTGGCGCCCTGCGTCGGCCTGCTGTTTGGCGCCGTCAACGGCTTCATTATCGTTGGCGGGCGCCTGCAGCCCTTCATCGTCACCCTGGCGATGATGGTGACGGCACTCGGCATCGCCCGGCTCACCGCCGGCCAGAACAACGCGGTGCTGCCCGTCTATACCGGCTCGAATGCGACCGCAGATTTCGAAATGCTGCGCTCGCTGGTGTTCGGCGTGATCCCGATGCCTGGCCTGTTCTTCCTCGGCGCCATCCTGATCTATGGCGCGGTGCTGCGCTTCACCCCGTTCGGCCGCTACGTCTACGCCATCGGCGGCAATGAGGAGGCGGCCCGGCTGTCGGGCATCGCCGCGGGCCGCGTCAAGATCGCCACCTATGCCGTTTCCGGCCTGCTCGCCGGCATCGCCGCCGTGCTCTATGTGGCGCAGTACCGGCAAGGCAAGCCGGATGCTGGCGCCGGGCTGGAGCTCGACGCCATCGCCGCCGTGGTCATCGGCGGCACCAGCCTGATGGGCGGCCGGGGCAGTCTGACCGGCACCTTCTGCGGCGTGCTGATTTTCGGGCTACTCTCCAACATATTGCAGCTCCACAATATCAATTCGAACCTTCAGCTGGTGCTGAAGGGAATGATCATCATCGGCACCGTGCTCGTGCAGGAGCGCAATGCCGGTGATCTCCTGGCCTATCTGCGCCTGGTACCTGCGTCTGTCTGGGGCGGGCAAGCGGCGCGCAAGGAAACGGCCGCGGTGAAGCGGCCGTCACAAGAGACCCCGTCTCTCAATCTCGGAGGAAACAAGAAATGAAACGACGTGACATGCTGAAGCTTGCCGCCCTCGGCGCGGCACTGCTGACTACCACCGCGCTGCTCTCCACCGGCCATGCCTTCGCCCAGGACAAGAAGTGGAAGATCGGCTTCTCGCAGGTGACGACCATCGAGCCCTGGCGCGCCCAGTTCAACAAGGACATCCTGGCCGAAGCCGCCAAGCATCCGGACGTCGAGCTGATCGTCACCGATGGCGAGGACAAGACCGAGAAGCAGGTCGCCGATGTCGAGAATCTGATCCGCCAGGAGGTCGACGCGCTGCTGGTGTCGCCGAAGGAATCCGCCGGCCTGACCGGCGTAGTGCAGCAAGCCATCGACGCCAAGATTCCGGTCTTCGTGCTCGACCGCAATGTCGACACCAAGGACTACACCCAGTTCGTCGGCGGCGACAATAAGCTGATCGGCCGCGCGGCCGGCGAATATGCCGTCGAACTGCTCGGCGGCAAGGGCAAGGCGGCGGGCAATGTCGTCGAGATCTGGGGCGGCATGGGCACCCAGCCGGCGCATGACCGCCATGACGGCTTCCACGAATTCACCGACAAGGAGCCGGGCATCAAGTATCTGCTCGACCAGCAGTCGGGCGACTGGAAGCAGGACCAGGCCTACAACATCATGGCGACCGCGCTACGCAACAACGAGAAGATCGACCTCGTCTACGGTCACAACGATCCGATGGCCTACGGCGCCTATCTCGCCGCCAAGGATGCCGGCCGCGAGAAGGACATCAAGTTCATCGGCATTGACGGTCTGCCCAATGAAGGCGTGCAGCTGGTCAACAAGGGCGAGCTGACGGCGACCTTCACCTATGTGACTCCCGGCGCCGAGGGCCTGCGCCAGGCGATCAAGTTCCTCAAAGGCGAGAAGGTCGAAAAGACCATCACGCTGCCCACCGAGAAGATCACCAAGGAAAACGCCGCCAAGGTGCTGAAGGACAACGGCCTGTGAGGTCGTGAGGGCTTGTGGAATGGGTTGGCGCTGCCCTCACCCCCCAGCCGGGCGTTCATCGTTCGAAAAGCCAAGCAATTGGCTTTTCGTCCGCTGCGCGGACCACTTTCTCAACTCCCCGTCACCATACGGGGAGAAGTGTCCGGTGTCCGACCGGAAACATAGGTAACAGAATAGACCGATTGCATGTGTGCACGGACGCCGACAGCATGACGCGGATGCGTCAACTGCCTCGTCCAACCAACCTCTGCGGTCTGTAAGTCTGCTCTCATGCCAGTTTCGCCAACAGCTTCATGAAGGTGGTGATCTCCTTGGCCGAGAGCGGCGCCAGCGTTTCCCTGGTGATCTCGCGGGCCAACGGGATCAGGCGATCGATCGCGTCGCGCCCTTCGGCGGTCAGGTTGACCAGTAGCCGCCTTTTGTCGACGTCATGCCTGGAGAGTTCGACCAGGCCGCGTGCCTTCAGCCGGTCGATGACACCCTTCACCGTCGCCGCATCCATGGCGATCAGTGTGCCAAGCTGGTTCTGCGAGGTCTCGCCGACATCGCGCAGCTTGGCCAGTGCCGCGAATTGCGGCGGCGTCAGGTCGGCGATATGCGCGGCGAAGATCGAGACGTGGCGCTGGTGCGCCTTGCGCAGGATAAAACCGACCTGCTCCTGCAGGCGGTAATCGTGATCGTCGGCCTCATCGACCTCGACCAGCTTGAGCAGATTGTCCTCGCCGCTCACCGCAGCCCGTCCCAAGCCTTGATATCTTCGGCCGCCAGGCCACCCATACGATTGTGGACGCGCGGACCGCAGGTCATGGCGAGGCAGAACAGGATTTCGTCGGGGCGCGGCCCGTCACTGATGCCCACTTCCATGGCGTCGAAATGGCTGCGCACATAGGCGGCGTTGATATGGCCGAGCGGCACGTCGAGCCTTGACCCGAAGGCGCCGACCTTCTTCGCCGACGGCACGATCGCCTTGGCGTCGCCGAGCCGCTCGCGCATGGCGTAGCCGCCCGGCACATGCCAGAGCGCGCCGTGCTCCAGTTCGCCCGCGGTGCCGACAATCGCCCCCTTGCCGTAGCCGTCGATCTGTTTCACGTCGCCGCCGAGGGCTGCGATCAGCCGATCGGCGAGCAGCAGCCCAAGCGGCTTCAGATCGTCCATGGCGCTCTGCAAATCCTCGACATAACGCCCGGCGAACGGGTTCTTGACCACGGCCATTGCCGCGGCACGCCGGCGCGGCACTTCGGCCACCGGCCCGCCATCATGAAAGATCTCCTCGCTCAGCACCGCGATCTTGCGGACTGGAAACTCAGGCATGGGCAACTTCCTTCCGTTCATCCTTGTTGGGTGCGGCGAGCGAGACGGAGCCACCGATACGGGCTTCGCCGCCAAGAAAAAGCGCCGATCCGGCAATCAGGCCGCGCCGGCGAAAATCTTCGGCGACGGCAAGACCATTGTCCAGCGCCCGCGCCACCTCGCCAGGTGCAAGCGCGCCGACGCCTTGCGTCACCAGCCGCGCGCCAAGATCGCTGTCGGGCGACAGTTCACGTGCGGGCACGCGGCTGATGGCAGGGTTGCCCGGCAGGTCCACCGCGTTGGCAATGAGCGTCGCCGCCGCATCGGCCTCGGCGCCGGTCCGCGCGAGCACTGTGACGGCGTCGGCAATGCCAAGCGAGAAGGAACGGCCGCGCCAGCCACTGGTGGCGACGCCGTGAACGCCATCTTCCGCGCGAATGGTGATCCGGTCGGCCATGCCATTGCCGGTGCCGGCGACGGCCAAACCTATAGACCGGCCCTTGCCGATGTGGAGAGCGCTGTCCCCGCCATTGTTGACATAGGCGCGATCGAGCCTGCGGCCGGCAAGCAGTGCGGCGAGCATTTCGTCGGCTACCGATCCTGCAACGGCCGCCATCGGTGTTATGAAGCACTCCGCCAAGGGTATCACGGCCGCTTCCATGCGGCGCGCCGTCGGACCGTCAAAGGCGCGCGGCCGCAGGAAGAATGCTGGAAGCCGCAATTCGGGAAGCTCTCTGACCAGCTCGATCAGGATCGTCTGGAAGCGCGCGACGGCCTGCTCATAGGCCAGGCGGCATTCCTGCGCCTCACCAAACGCCTCGACGATCAGGTCGATCGGGCCATGGTGGAGATGCAGCCGCTTGCCATCCTGCAGCCAATGCGCTTGCGGGCCGTCCATCATCCGGTCCCGTTCGAGGCGGCGCGCCGCAATTGCGCCAGCGGCGGCCATGGATTGCCGGCGGGCGCGCCCGCGCCTTGGCGAGGATTGAGATATTCGCCGCCCTTGGCGACGATATCCCCGACGCTGCGGATTTCGGCCTCGTAGCCGCCGAGCCTGATGTAATCGTCACGGCGCAAGGTGAACTCGATCGGCGCCACCAGCGCCGGCGTCGGCACATAGCCGAAGGCACCTTCGGGCACTCTGGTGACATCGACCATCAGCGTGATGCCGCCGCCTGGCCACACATAGACCGGCGCGCCGCCGACCGTCACATAGGTCTTCAGGCCTTGCACCGAGCGGGTGAGATTGACCGGGTTTTCGGTGACACCGGCGCGCAGCGAACCGCCGGCGCCGCCAATGAACAGCACGGTGCACAGCGCCGGTTCGCAATTGTCCTCGATCAGTTCGACCGACTTCCGCAGTCGCTCCGGAAAGGGCTTTTCGACCGGCTTCAGATCGTCGTCGAGTTCGTAATAGGCGAACTGCTCGCCGGTGGTCGAAACCATCAGCAGCGACAGGCCCGGCCGTGCGCCTTTGCCGGCGTTCCACGCGCCGAGGATCGACAGCGGGTCGGAAATGCTGGTGCCGCCCCAGCCGAGACCGGGCTCGGAGACCTTGAAGTAGCGGCCGGGCGTCGAACGGCGGCCGATGATCTTTATCCCGGTATCCTGCCAGCCAAGCACTTTGCCGGCTTGATGCTCGGAAACGACGCCGGTGATATGATCGTCGACCACCACAACCTCGTCGACCAGCCCGCGCCACTGCGTGGCGAACATGCCGATGGTGGCCGAGCCGCAGCCGACGCGCATGCGGTGTTCCTGCTTGCCGTCGATGACAGGTGGTCTGCCGGCTTCGACGATGATGGTGGCGCCGCCGTCGATGGTGAGTTCCACCGGTTTGCGGTTGCACAGGTTAAGCAGCGCGTCACACGTGGCGCGGCCTTCCGCTTTGGAGCCGCCGGTCAAATGATGCACGCCGCCCAGCGACAGCATCTGCGAGCCGTATTCGCCCGTGGTGACATGGCCGATCGCTTCGCCTTCGGCCCGAACAGTCGCGGTTTCCGGCCCGATATGCCGGTCGGTGTCGATCTTCACCTTGACGCCGCAGTACGAAAAAATGCCTTCGGTGACGACGGTGACAAGGTCGACGCCATCGACCTCCTGGCTGACGATGAAGGGGGCCGGCTTGTAGTCGGGATAGGTGGTGCCGGCGCCGATCGCGGTGACGAAGCGGCGGCCGGTGTTGAGCAACTCGCCGTTCCATGTTTCGCCCTCGGCGACGAACGGAACCATGGCGCCGCCGGTCTCCGCCGCATGGTCGAGAATGGTCAGCGGGGCCATGCGCACGATCCGGCCGCCGACATTGCCGTAGCGATCGCAGGCGCCGGTGCGGCCCTCCGCGATGTAGCACATGACCGGGCAGGCATCACAGCGGATCTTCTCCGCCACCAGCTTCTCGCCGGGATCATGGGTTTCGAAGCGTTCGGCAAGCTCGCTCATGGGCGTGCCTCCTTTTCGCGGATGGCGGCGCGGATACGCGTCGGCGTCGCCGGAATTTTTGTGACCAGAACGCCGGTGGCGTGACGGATGGCGTTGAGGATCGCCGGCGCCGTCGGGATCAGCACATGCTCGCCCAGCCCCTTGGCGCCGAACGGCCCTTCGGGATCGGGGACCTCGACCAGGATGGTTTCGATCGGCGGCACGTCGCCGATCGTCGGGATGAGGTAATCGTGCAGATTCTCGGTGCGGCCGGGAATGTATTCCTCCATCAGCGCCATGCCGATGCCTTGCGCGATGCCGCCCTCGATCTGGCCTTCGACCAGCAGCGGGTTGATCGCCTTGCCGACATCGTGCGCGGCGGTGATCTTGATCAGCTTCACCGTACCGAGCTTGAGGTCGACCTCGAGTTCGGCGATCTGCGCGCCATAGCCGTAGACGGCGTAGGGCTTGCCCTGGCCCTTGGCATCCAGCGGCAGCGTCGGCGGATCGTAAGTTTCCTCGGCGCGGAAGACGAAGCCGTCGGCATCGACGTCGAGGGAGGCGAGGTCGATACGGCGGGCGGCGTCACCCTCGAGGATGAGGATGGCGGAACCATCCAACTGGAGCGAAGCGTTTTCGGAGACATTGGCGTAGCGCAAAATGGTTTCGCGCAAGGCGCGGCCGGCCTTTTCGGCCGCCTTGCCGGTGACGAAAGTCTGGCGCGAGGCTGAAGTCTTGCCGGCGTCGGGGCTGATCGCCGTGTCGGCGCTCTTCAGCCGGAAATTTTCCAACGGCAGGCCGAGCGCGTCGGCGCAGATCTGCGTGATCACGGTGTTGGAGCCCTGGCCGATATCGACGGCGCCTTGGTGCAGGATGACATCGCCGTCAGCCGCGATGCCGACCCGGATGGTCGACGGATTGGGCAGCGAGGTGTTGCCGCAGCCATACCAGCAGGACGCCAAGCCAACGCCGCGCTTAATGTCCGCGTGGACGCTGTTGAAAACGTCCGCATCAGCCTCAGCTCGCACCCAATGCGGCCGCAGGGCCTCGAGGCATTCGGCAATGCCGACGCCAGACTCCAGCCTCTGTCCGGTAACCGTTTCGGAGCCGTTCCGAAGGCAGTTCTTCAGGCGAAGATCGAGCCGGTCCATCCCAAGCTTGCCGGCCAGCTCATCATAGAGCGTCTCCTGCATGATGGTCGCCTGCGGCACGCCGAAGCCACGGAAGGCACCGGAGATCGGGCCATGGGTGTGGATGGCACGGCCCTGGGCGCGGTAGTTGGGCGTCGCGTAGGGGCCGGATGCATGCACGGGTACGCGGCTGGCGACGGTCGGCCCCCAGCTTGCATAAGGGCCGGTGTTGAAATCGCCGGCAAAGACCATGCCGGTGACATGACCATCGCCGTCGGCACCGATGGTCGCTTTCATCTCGGCCGGATGGCGCTTGGTGGTCGACATCATCGATTCGTTGCGGGTGTAGGCAAGGGCTGCCGGCCGGCCCGTCTTCAGCGCCACCAGGCCGATCAGCGGCTGCAGCGAGACGTCGAGTTTCGAGCCGAAGCCACCACCGGTCGCGGTCGGCACGATGCGCACCTTGTCGACGGCAAGGCCGAGCACTTTCGCCGTATCGTCGCGGTCCATGTAGGGCGCCTGGGTGCAGGCGACGACGACCAGCGTGTCGCCGTCCATATAGGCATGGCCGGCCTCCTGCTCGATATAGGCGTGCTCGACATAGGAGGTGTCGATCGCGCCCGACACGGTGACGGCTGCATTGGCGAGTGCGGCTTCGGGATCGCCGCGTTCGACGAAGCCCTTGGTCAACAGGTTGGCCGGGCGGTTGTCATGGATCAGCACCGCGCCTTCGGCCTGCGCTTCGCCAGATTGGAGAAAATGCGGCAGTTCCGTCCAGCGCACCGGGAAATCCGACAGATCGAGGTCGAGGATGGCCTCGCGCTCCCCGGCGACCAGCGCCACCGCCTCGCCGCGCAGCCGGGCAAAGCCGTCGGCGAGTGCCGGTTGGTCGGCGAAGGGACCAATGACGCCGAAACAGTTTTTGCCCGGAATGTCGGCTGCGGTGAAGACGCCGGCGACACCAGGATGTCTCTTCGCCCAATCGTCAAGGTCACCGAAGACGAAGCTGGCATGATAATGCGGCGAACGGACCACCAGCACGGCAAGCGCGTCGGCGGGAAAGGAATCGCCGCCGAATTTTTCGTCTCCAGTGACTTTCGGCCCACCGTCGAGCCGGATCGGCGAGGACCCGACGGCCTGGCCCGAGAGGGGCATCCTGCGATTGAGGGCGAGATCCAACAATTGACGTTGGCGCTGCCCCTCACCCTTACCCTCTCCCCGTGAAGAACGGGGAGAGGGGGGCGCCAGCGATGCGGCTAATCCCTTCTCCCCGTCACCTAACGGGGAGAAGGTGCCGGCAGGCGGATGAGGGGCAGCGCTGTCGGTCGACGGTTCGGACCGCCCCCCCTCCATCACCGCCGCGATGATCTTCCGGTAGCCGGTGCAGCGGCACAGAATACCGCCCAGCGCATCCTGAACTTCGGTCTCGGTCGGGCTGGGTTTTTTCTCCAGCAGCGCCGTCGCCGCGACCAGCAGCGCCGGCGTGCAGATGCCGCACTGCGCCGCGCCATGCGCGAGGAAAGATGATTGCAGCGCCGACAGCCGCCCATTGGCCAGTCCTTCGACCGTCGTCACCGATGCGCCAGCGGCCGAGGCCGCCGGCATCAGGCAGGCGCAGACCGGATCGCCGTCGACCAGCACCGTGCAGGCGCCGCAATCGCCTGCGTCGCAGCCGACCTTTGTGCCGGTAAGCCGCAATTCGTCGCGCAAGACCTGCGACAGCCGGCGCAGCGGCGGCACATTGACCGAGACGGCGGCGCCATTGACCTTGAAAGCAATGTCGGCGCGCTCAAGGCCGAGGCCCGGTGGAACTCCGCCCGGATCGGTCCGGGTTTCGCTGACGTCAGGCAGCACCGGGCTCATGTCAGGCTGAGCTTGTCTCATGCCGCCGCCACCATGTGGCCGTTCGTCGGTCCGGCTGCCGTCAGCACGGCCCGCGCGACGATCTCGCGCACCGCGTCGAGCCGGTACTCGGCGCTGCCGCGCACATCGGCGATTGGTGAGAGCTCAGTCATCGGCGCGGACTGCACCGCAGCCGCCAGCCCGTCATCGGCCCGTCGACCACGCAAGGCCTGCTCGACACCGGCAAGGCGTTTGGCAACCGCTGAACAGGAACCAACGGCGATCGCTGCTTCCGTGACCGTGCCGTTTTCAACGACAAGGCGCGCCGCCACCATGGCAATGGAAATGACGAGATAGCGCCGTGCGCCCAGCTTGAAGAAGGCCGACGTGCCGGCCGGTTTCGGCACGCTGATGGCCGTTACCATTTCGCCAGGTTTCAGAGCGGTGCGGCGGTTGCCAAGAATGAAATCCGGCAAGGACAGATGGCGCGTCGCGGCTGTCGAACTGAGCTCGACCTCGGCATCGAGGATCAGCAGGCCGGGCACGCCGTCGGCGGCCGGCGAGGCGTTGCAAAGATTGCCGGCGACCGAGGCAACATTCTGGATCTGCGGCGAACCGACCTCGCACGCAGCCTGTTTCAGCGCGTCGAAAGCCGGCGGTAAGGGATGCCTGATGATGTCGGTCCATGTCGTGCGGGCGCCGATGACAAAGTGGTCATCCGTTTCAAAGATGCCGCGCAACGAAGTCAGACCGTTGATGTCGAGGACATTGTCGCGGAAGGGTTTGGCACCCTGTGCCGGATAGAAATCCGTGCCACCGGCCAGGATGCGCCACGCGCCCTCGCCAAGCAACGCGAGAGCCTCGTCGACCGTGGTGGGTTTCGCGTAACGGATCACGCTTTGCCTTCCCAGAGAATGAGCCTTCCCGAATTTGGCCCGCCCAGGACGTCTTGCCTGGAGTTTCTTGCCGGTTCCCGAAACCGGAAATTCATTCGTATGCAAATGATATCAAGCCGGTGGAAATTGTCAAAGCCAGAGTTTGCACCGTTGCCGGCAGCGGGTGAGCCGAAACGCATTTGTTATGGCATGGGAGGTTGACGCGGCCGGCCTTCTGGTCAAGTTTCTGCGTCCGGTCGCGTCAGCGGCATCTTTCTGCTGTAGCCTGAGCCACATGACAGAGAAGAAGGAGGCCTCATGGCCGACGAAGCGCTTGTTGTGATCGACCTGCAGAATGACTTTTGCCCGGGCGGCGCGCTGGCCGTGACCGGCGGCGACGAGATCGTGCCGCTGGTCAACGACATGATCCGGCGAGCCGACCATGTCGTGCTGACGCAGGACTGGCATCCCGCCGGCCATTCGAGCTTCGCCTCCAGCCATCCGGGCGCACAGCCCTTCACGATGATAGACATGCCCTATGGCCCGCAGACGCTGTGGCCCGACCATTGCATCCAGGGCAGCCTGGGTTCGGATTTCCACTCCGGTCTTGCCTGGACCAAGGCCGAACTCGTTATCCGCAAGGGATTTCGCCCTGACATCGACAGCTATTCGGCCTTCTTCGAGAATGACCATACGACGCCTACCGGTCTCGCCGGCTATCTCAGGGAACGGGGCATCGACACGCTGACCCTGGTCGGCCTGGCGACCGATTTCTGTGTCGGCTTCTCGGCACTGGATGCTGTCAGCCAGGGGTTCAAGACCACCGTCCGGCTCGATGCCTGTCGCGGTATCGACCTCAACGGATCCCTCGACGCGATGCTGCAGCGCATGCGCGATGCCGGCGTGGCGCTTGAAGACAGTTTGACGGACTGAACAGTGGGGTATCGGGGAGACTTTTTGCGGATCACCGCAGGTGTGATGACGGGTGCGGTCATCGCGATAGCGGTGACGATCCCGGGCGTGGCCTTCGCGGCCGAGGAACACGGATTGCCGGGTGAAGCGATGTCGTTGTGGTGGGTGCTGCCATTCGCCGGCCTGCTGCTGTCGATTGCCACCGGGCCGCTGCTGTTCCACCATGTCTGGGACCCACACTACGGCAAGATCGCGGCCCTCTGGGCCGCCCTTGCGGTTGTACCGCTGGCGCTTGCCTTCGGCGTCCCATCGGCGACCGAGGCAGTGCTGCATGCGCTGCTCACCGAATACATGCCGTTCATCATCCTGCTGTTCGCGCTGTTCACCATTTCGGGGGGCATTCTGGTCGCCGGCAACATCCACGGCACGCCGCTGGTCAATGCCGGATTGCTGCTCACCGGCGCGCTGCTCGCTTCGGTCATCGGCACGACGGGCGCCTCGATGATCCTGATCCGGCCGGTCATCCGCGCCAACGACGCCAGGCCGTTCAACGCCCATGTCGTCGTCTTCTTCATCTTCCTGGTGTCCAACATCGGCGGCTCGCTGACGCCGCTCGGCGACCCGCCGCTGTTCGTCGGCTTCCTGCGCGGCGTCGATTTCTTCTGGACGACCACGAACCTCTACCGGGAGACGCTGTTTACCGGCGGTGTCGTGCTTGCGGTATTTCTCGCCATCGACATCATCCTGCATCGGCGCGAGGCCGGGGCGCCAAAGATCAAGGACCCGACACCGGATTCGAAAGTGCGCATTCGCGGCCTGCCCAACATTCCGCTGCTGGCCGGCGTCATCGGTGCCATCCTGCTGTCGGCCAGCTGGAATCCTGGAGCGAGCATCTCCATTCAAGGGGTGACTCTTGAACTGCAGAACCTGGTCCGCGACGCGATCATCCTGATCCTCGCCTTCGCTTCCCTTGCCGTCTCGCGCAAGGAATACCGCCAAGCGAACGGCTTCAACTGGGGGCCGATCGCGGAGGTGGCGAAATTGTTTGCCGGCATCTTCATCTGCATCGTGCCGGTCGTCGCCATCCTGAGAGCCGGCCATGACGGCGCGCTGGCGCCGTTGGTCGCGCTCGTCACCTCGGGCCATGGCACGCCCAACGATCTCGCCTATTTCTGGCTGACCGGAGCATTGTCGTCCTTCCTGGACAATGCGCCGACCTATCTGGTGTTCTTCGAGCTTGCCGGCGGCGATCCACGGCACCTGATGACCGAGCTTGCCTCGACGCTCGCCGCGATTTCAGCCGGCGCGGTGTTCATGGGCGCCAACACCTATGTCGGCAATGCACCCAACTTCATGGTCTATGCCATCGCCCGGCAGTACGGTGTGAAGATGCCTGGCTTTTTTGGCTACATACTTTGGTCAGGGCTGGTGTTGATCCCGATCTTTTTGGCTGCGGGCTTTTTGTTCTTTGGCGGGTGAATTGGTGCTTTTGAATTGGTACCGTTTGCGCCGCCCCTCATCGCCCTGCCGGGCACTTCTCCCCGTATAGTGACGGGGAGAAGAACGCCTTTGCCAATGGTTTCGCCAATCATCAACGTTGTCGGATGGGCGCCGTCGTCGCTGCCCTCTGCCTTCTCCCGTCACTATACGGGGAGAAGGCAGAGGCAGGCGGATGAGGGGCGGCGCTACCGTCTGGAAAGTGTTATTGCCGTTGCAGTTGCGGCAATCTCAGCCCACACCGACATAGCGCCTCACCGCCGAGGGGTCGGCACGCAGGTGCTCGACATCGACCGTCTCGCGGTTGCGGCCGTTCTCGATGAACGAGACGCGGTCGGCCACCGACAGCACCGCATCGACGCGCTGCTCGACCAGGATGGTTGACACGCCCAAGTCGCGCAGCGTCGACACGGTCTCGCGGATCTTCGCGATCATCGACGGCATCAGGCCTTCGGTCGGTTCGTCGAGCAGCAGCACCCCCGGTTCGAGGCACAGCGCCCGCGCCATCGCAAGCATCTGCTGTTCGCCGCCGGACAAGGTGCCCGAGCGCTGCCTCAACCGCTGGCGCAGCAAGGGAAAGAGGTCGAGCACGCGCTCTCGCGTCGCCTTGCCCTTGCCGCGCGCCATCAGCCCGATCTCGATATTTTCCGCCACCGTCATCTCGGCGAAAAGACGCCTTCCCTGCGGCACATAGGCGACGCCGGCCTTCGGCACCTCATGCGCCGGCAGTCCGGTCAATTCCCGGTCCCCAAGCCGGATAGAACCGGCACTGGCTGGAACCAGGCCCATGATCGCCTTCAGCGTCGTCGTCTTGCCGGCGCCGTTGCGGCCGAACAGGCACAGCACCTCGCCCTTGTTCAGCACGAGGTCGAGCCCGTAGAGCACCTGGATCTCGCCATGGAAGCAGTCCAGCCCCGAGACCACCAGGGCTTGCGTCTTGCCGGTCTCGGTCATGGGGCCGTCCCCAGATAGGCGTCCTGCACCGCCGCGTTGTCGCGGATCGCCTCGGGCGTGCCTTCGGCCAGGATCTTGCCGGCATTGAACACGGTGATGCGGTCGGCCATCTGCATGACGAGAGGCATGTTATGCTCGATCAAAAGCACCGTGGCATTCGTGGCGATGTCACGCACCAGCTCCACGAAATTGTCGATCTCGCTGTCGGCCAGCCCCTGCGTCGGCTCGTCGAGGATCAGCAGGCGTGGTTTCAGCGCCAGGCCCATGGCGACCTCCAGCAGGCGCTGGTGGCCATAGGACAATTGCCCGGCCGGCATATGGGCGCGGTCGGCGAGGCCGGTGCGTTCGAGTGCCGCCATGACCGCGGCCTGTATCGCGCTCCTGGAATGGCCATGCCGCAGCGTCAGCTGCACGGGCAGCGCGACGTTGGCGTAGACGGTAAGGTTGGCATAGATGCTGGTGATCTGGAACGTATAGGCTATACCCTGGCGGACGCGGGCATAGGCCGGCAGGCCTGTGATGTCGGCGCCGTCGAAGACGATCGCTCCCGAGGATGGCTGAATGCGGCCGCTGATCAGGCTGACAAAGGTGGTCTTGCCGGCGCCGTTGGGGCCAATGATGGCGCGGATCTCGCCCGGCATCAGGCTGAAGTCGACATTGTCGACGGCGCGCAGGCCGCCGAAATCGCGCGACAGGCCCCTGGTCGTCAGCAGCGGCATCATGGCAGCCATCCAAGCCAGCGCTGGCGAACGGTGCCGAGAATGCCCTTGGGAAAGAACAACACCAGAAGGATGAGTGCGACCCCGACGATCAGCAGATAGGCCGATGTGTAGCCGCTGGTGACGTCGATGACATAATACATGAACAGCGTGCCGAGCAGCGGCCCGAGCGTCGTGGCGGCACCCCCGAGCAGCACCCACAGCAGCGGCAGGATCGAATATTGCACCGATGCAAAGCTCGAGCCGACATAGCCGAACAGCAGCGCATAGGCGGCGCCCGAGGCCGCGCAGATCGTGCCGGAGACGACGACTGCCAGGAGTTTGTTGGAGAAGGTGTCGTAACCCAGCATCTTGGTCCGCTCCTCATTCTCGCGGATGGCGACCAGCACGCGGCCATATCGGGAGCGGACGATGGCTAAAGTGATCAGCAGCACGATCGTGAATAGCGCCAGCGCACTCATGTAGCGCACGGTCGGGTTGGTGAGGTCGAGCGAGGTCGCGCCGAAATTGAGGACGCGCGCCGGCTGCGGCACGACCTGGCCCTGATCGCCCCCGGTCCACGCCGCGAAGTAGAGGATGAGCAGATAAAAGACCTGCGCGAACATCATGGTGACGATCATGAAGGCAACGCCAGTGGTGCGCAACGCCAGCAGGCCGATGATCAGGGAAACAACGACACCGCAGCCGAGGCCAGCGGCGAAAGCCGCCGGCACGCTCCAGCCGAGCTGGATGATGGCGAGCCCGGCGCCATAGAGGCCGGCGCCGAAGAACATGGCGTGGCCGAGGCTGAGCAGGCCGGCATAGCCGAACAGCATGTTGTAGCCCATGGCGAACACCGCCAGCACCATGATGCGGGCGAGCAGGCCGTGATAATAGTCCGGCAGCAGGAAGCTCAGCGCGAGAAGCAGCGCGATGACGCCGAGATGCAGCGCGTAGGCCTTTGCCGGCGAAGCTTCGCTCATCGTGATGCCGTTCCGAACAGACCCTGCGGCCGGAACACCAGCACCATGGCGACGAGCAGCGTGGCGATGATCTTGGCCAAGGTCGGTGAGAAGAACATCGAGATGATGCCGTCGGACAGGCCGATCAGCACGGCGGCGACCACGGTGCCGCGCAGCGAGCCGAGGCCGCCGATGATGACGACGATGAAGGAGAGCAGCAGCGGGTCCTGCCCCATCAGATAGTGCGCCTGGCTGATCGGCACGATCAGCACCGCGGCGATGGCCGCCAGCATGGCGCCAAGCGCGAAGACGCCGCCGTAGACGCGGTCGACGGGGATGCCGAAGGCCTGCGCCGTTTCGCTGTCATACTGCGTGGCGCGCATGATGAGGCCGATTTTCGTGCGCGTCAGCACCAGCCATGTGGCGATCAGCAGCAGCGCGGAGGCGGCGATGATGGACAGCTTGTAGCCGGAATAGCCGAACCAGGGTAGCAGGATGCGGTAGCTGAACGGCGGCTCGACGGGCCGTGCCTCGGGGCCGTAGAAGGTCAGCGCCAGCTGCTGGATGATGTAGAGCATGCCGATGGTGGCGACGATGGTGGCTTCCGGATTGTAATTCAGCCGGCGCAGCACCAGCCGCTCAGCGACCAAGGCAATAGCGCCGACGATCAGCGGCGCGATCACCAGCGCCGCCAGGAAGCCGAGCGCCGGGTGGCCCGATATCGCCGTCGAGATCGCCCAGGCCAGCACGGCGCCCAGCATGAAGAATTCGCCATGGGCGACGTTGACGACGCGCATGACGCCAAACACCAGCGACAGCCCGAGTGCGGTGAGCGCCAGCACGGCTGAGGTGACGAGGCCTTCGAGGGTGGCAAGGAGGAGATGGGGGCCGAAGTGCATGGGCTATGCACCGAGGGATGCGCGAGGCACCCCCCTCTGTCCTGCCGGACAGGGGGAGATGCCCGGCAGGGCAGAGGGGGGTGGCTTGGCGCTCACGCTGGCTGCTGGAATGAGTTCACAGCGCCTGCGTCGTGTAATCCCCTTCGGGCTCGTAAAGCCCATCCTCGATCTTGGTCTTGTGCACGACCTTCAGCTTGCCGCCCTCGACCTTGGAAATATTCTGGATGCCAAAACACTGGTGGATCTTGCCGTTGAAGGTCTTGGCGCCCTGCGGATGCTCCGGCCCCTCGGCGAAAGCGGTCAGCGCCTCTGTCGCCTCGACGAGCTTGGCGCGGTCTTCCGGCCCCTTGTAGCCGGCGTCCTCCATCGCCTTCTTGACGACGTAGAGTGTTTCCCAGCAGCCGAACATATGCGCGGCGGTGGAGACGTCCTTGGCATCGCCAACGGCCGCGCCATTGTCGTCGATGCCGACGGCGGCGCGGTAGGCTTTCTGCGCGGCGGAATCGTCGGGTTGCGCGTAGCGCGGCGAGCCTTCCCAGAAATGGCTGCCGTCGAGGAATTCGAGCCCGGGGCTGTTGATGTCCACGGCTTCCAACGAATCGATGAAGCCGAACAACTGCGGCCGGTTGGAGCCGTAGAATTCGCCGAGTTCCTTGACGAAGGTGAGCACCGCCGGGCCGACCATGACGTGGTAGATCACCTCGGTCTCGGCCGGGATCTGCGGGAAGTATTTGGTGAAGGAGGATTCCGTCGGCGGGACGGCGATCTGCGCGATGACCTCGGCGCCCTGCGCCTTCAGCGCTGGCGGCAGGTAGTCCCGATGGTCGTAGCCGAAGGCGAAATCGGGGAAGATCTGCGTCACCTTCTTGCCGGCATTGGCCGCGATCCACGGCGCCATCGACTGGATCTGGCTCTTCACATCGGTGATGCCGGGCTGGAAGACATAGCGGTTGAGCTTGGTCGAGGCGACGTGGTGGCCCTCGCTGACGACGAAATAAGGCATCTTGGCTTCGCCGGCGGCAGGCGCCGAGCCGATGACGACATGCGAGAACAGCGTGCCGAAGACGATGTCGGTCTTGTGCTGGGTGGCGAACTTGCCGACCACCTCGGCGCCGCGGCCGGGATCGGTGCCGTCATCCTCGATGATGACCTCGACCGGACGGCCATTGATGCCGCCGGCAGCATTGATCGCCTTGATTGCCGCGGCAGTGGTCTTCTCGTACCAGCGGCCATAGGCAGCGCCAATGCCGGTGCGGTGCGACTGGAAGCCGATCTTGATCGGCGCCGAACTCTGCGCCTGGGAATAGCGGACGAAACCGGGCGCCATGGCGAGGCCGGCGCCGGCGGCCAGACCTTTCAGCGCCGTGCGGCGGCTGAGACCGGTTTTCGGGAGGTTGAAGCTCTTGCTCTTGTCCATGATGCCGTTCCCCTTGTTCAGCGTTAGGAGCGCAAAGTCCGCTCATGTCCGGAAGTCGAAAAATTGCATGTGTACAAACTAAATCACCAAAGTCTGGACACGGCAATGCCGCTTCCCTAGGGGAATCCCGGTTTATTTTCCAGCGCCAATGGCCTCAAGGCATGTCGCCCGAAGGTGGTACGCACCCTAGCCGACCGTCGGCGTCGCGAGCAGCCAGAGGCCGAAGACGGTGTAAGCGATCATCAGCACGGTCAGCGGGAACTGGCCGAGCGCGGCGCGGGCAGGTCGCGGATGCAGGCGCCAGGCGAAGCCGTGGGCGACGAGAACGGCGAGCACATGGCCCGTTATGATGGCGCCGGCCTGGATGTTCCACAGCCACCAGGCTGAGCTGGCTCCGGCAACGATCCCGGCCTCGATCTGCATGTCGGCGGTGCCGAAAAGGTTCCAGCCCAGCGCGAACGGATCGGAGAGGGAGGCCAGCGCATACTGGCCGTCGACCAGCAGCGTCGTCAGATAGTGCGCGACATGATAGGCGAGTGCGATCGGCACGATCGACCACACCAGAAGGCCAGCCGCTTGGCTCATGCGTTGATCGCCGCCAGCGACGCGCTGGCCGAGGAAAACGGCAAAAAGAAACACCGCCGCGAGCAGCACGAATGTCAGAATCAGTCCGAAAGTGCCGCTGCCGATCACCGCCGTGCGTCCCGGGAATTCGAGCGGATTGACGCCGGACAGGCCAAGCCAGAAGAAGGTTTTCGACAGGCCGTCGAAGGAGACCGAGGACAGCGCCAGCAGCAGGAAGGCCACGCCGCTTGGTGGCAACGGCTCGGCCGCCAGCAGCTTGGCCCCTGGCCAGCACAGAGCAAGCCGGCCTTCGCCGTCGCGCTCGACCGGCGCGAAGCGCGCCACCATCGAGAAGAAGATCGTCAGGAACTCGCCGCCGCGGCTCCACTCCCGATAGCCGAACACCAGCATGGCGAGGAAGGCGAGCAGCCAGTACAAGCCGGCGGCCCAAGCGAGACGAGCCGGGTCGTCGGGAGCTGGATCGATGAGTTCGAACCAGGCAAAGGCGAGGAACAGGATGACGGCCGGCCAGCGGCCGAGCCATCCGGGGAGGCGCCACGATCCCTCATCCCTTGCGCCGAACAGCCACGAAACCAGGCGCCAAGGCCCATACCAGGGGTTGAGCCATGACCAGAGGTCGCCGAAGACGCCTTGCAGCAGCGTGACGCCGGCCCATAGCAGCGTCCAGACCACGAGCGGCAACGGGTTGGAGAGTGGGTCGCGGCTGCCGAAAAGGCCGGCGGCGATGAGGATTGCAAAGCCGGCAAAGGAGGTCAGGCTGATGGCTGTGCGAGCGCCGTCGCCGAAGGCGAAGACCGGCAGGCGCCGGCGCCAGAATTTATCCAGAGCCGCCGGCGGCAGCAGCGCCAGCACGAGGAAGCTGACAGCCACGGCGAAAGCGCCGCCAACCAGATAGTAGCCGGTCGGGAGAAGCAGGACGTGGCCACGGTCGGAGGCATGGGCGAAGGCGGGGGTGGGTGCGATGAGCAATAAAGCAACAAGCAACAAGGCCAATGACGGACGGGAGCTCTCCGTGGCGAAGGAACTCGAACTATCCAAGAGCCCCGCCACCTCTCACACCTTGACCAGCTGCTCCACGCGATCCTTCTCGCCAAAGATCCGCAGATAACGCTGGATCTCCTTCTCGTCGCCGGTCGCCTTGGCCGGATTATCGGATAGCTTGACCGCCGGCCGGCCGTTGGCCTCGGTGACCTTGCAGACCAGCGATATGGCATCCAGGCTGTTGGTTTCGGTCGGCGCGCAGCCTTCGAAGTCGTTGGTCAGATTGGTGCCCCAGCCGAAGGACATGCGCACCTTGCCCTTGAAGTGGCGGTAGGTCTCCTCGATGGTTTCCACTTCGAGCCCATCGGAGAAGATCAGCAGCTTCTGCTTGGGGTCCTTGCCCTTCTCGCGCCACCAGGCCAGGATCTTTTCGCCGCCTTCGATCGGCGGCGCGCTGTCGGGGCGGAAGCCGGTCCAGTCGGCCACCCAGTCCGGCGCGTCGCGCAGGAACGACGCCGTTCCGAAAGCGTCGGGCAGGACGATCAGCAGATTGCCGCCATAATAGCGCTGCCAGTCCTGCAGCACTTTATAGGGCGCTTGCCGCAATTCCTTTTCCGAGTTGGCGAGGGCCGCGAACACCATCGGCAATTCATGTGCGTTGGTGCCGAGCGCCTCGAGGTCGTTGTCCATGGCCAGCAGCACGTTGGAGGTGCCGGTGAAGGCCTCGCCAATGCCTTCCTTCAGGGCTTCGACGCACCAGCGCTGCCACAGGAAGGAATGCCGCCGGCGCGTGCCGAAGTCGGATATGCGGATGCCGGGCAGCGCCTTCAGCCGCTCGGTCTTGTCCCACATCTTGGCCTTGGCGCGGGCATAGAGCACGTCGAGCGTGAACGGCCCGAACGCCCGCATCGCGGCCCGCGAACGCAATTCATTGATGATGGCGAGCGCGGGAATTTCCCACAGCGTCGTGTACATCCAGGGACCGGGGAAGGTCAGTTCGTACTGTCCGTCGTGCTTGGCAAGCTCGTAGTCGGGCAACCTGAAGCCTTCCAGCCAGGCGAGGAATTCCGGCTCGAAGATCTGCTTGCGGCCATAGAAATTGTTGCCGCCGAGCCAGATCATCTCCTTCTTGGAGAAGCGCAAGGTGCGGGCATGATCGAGCTGTTCGCGCAACTCGCCCTCGTCGATCTCGTCGGCAAGCCGCACCGAGGTGGTGCGGTTGATCAGCGAGAAGGTGGCGTCGACCTTGGGGTACATGCCCCAGATCATCTGCAACATCAGAAGCTTGTAGAAGTCGGTGTCGAGCAGGCTGCGCACGATCGGGTCGAGCTTCCAGGTATGGTTATAGACGCGCCGCGCAATATCGGTCCTGGCCATGTCTCGTTGTCGCCTTCGCTGCCTGCCATCCACAATCGCGACAGGCCTCATAGCATCGAATCAGCCAAAACGCTGCCCGCTTTCAGGCTGGCCCGACAAAAAGAAGGGCCTGAATGCGGCCGGGCCTAGGCTGCATCAGCTCGCGGGTTTGCCGCCCATCACCTTGAGCGCCGGACGTTTGCGTCGGGTCACGAGGCGGCCCGCGACCGGGGCGTCGGCGCGGCTGTCATCCCCGGCCTTCTCGGCGAACAGCCAGTCGATAAACACCTGTACGATCGGCGTCGCCCGCATCTCGTTGCGGCAGACGACGTAGAAATCATCGACCGCCGGCACCGACAGGCTGAACGGCGCGACCAGCATGCCCCTGGCCAGCAGCGCGCTTGCCGTCACGGAATCGCCCAGCGCCACGCCGTGACCGTGCACCGCGGCCTCGGCCGCCATGCGCGCATCACCCAGATGATGGCGACGGCCGCGTTCGAGGTCCAGCGCATCGGCTGCCGCCAGCCAGGTGTGCCACTCGCGGCCGTCGTCGCCATGCAGGAACACATGGTCGGCGAGGTCGCGAACAGTGCGGATCGGGCGGTTGTTGATCAGTGTCGGGCTGACCACCGGGAACAGTTCGAGGCCCGACCATTTGCGCATCCAGCAATCGGCCCAGCTGCCATTGCCATAGTGCACACAGACATCGATATGCGGCGCCCGGATATCCCTGGGGTCGTTGGAAGGGATGAGCGTCAGCTGGATGTCGGGATACTGCGCGGTGAAGCTGCCGAGCCTCGGCGTCATCCACAAAAGCAGCAACGCCGGCACGCAGGACACCGAAAGCGCGCCGCTGCTTGCCGGCCGCGTCAGCCGCTGCGTGGCGGCGGCGATGCCGTCGAAAGCCGTCGACACCGCGGGCAAAAGCTCGGCGCCATGCGGGGTCAGCTTGACCCGCTGGCCAGATCGTTCGAACAGCTTGACCCCAAGCGACTGCTCGAGCGCCTTGATCTGGTGGCTGACGGCGCCATGCGTGACATTGAGCTCACTCGCCGCCTTGGTCAGCGAGCCATGGCGCGCGGTTGCCTCGAAGGCACGCAGCGGGTTGAGAGGGGGCAGGCGCTTGGCCATGGATGCTCGGCTCATTGTGAGATTTTCTCACAGAAAACACCTTAACAATATCAATTGCTTTTTCAATGCGGCTGCCGGACACTTTGCCGCAATCGCATCAAGACCTGAAATCTGCGGGCAGCGAGCGGGGCAAGCGACCCGGCCGGATGATGGTCGGTTCGCCCGAGGTCCCACTGGTCGGCGGCACCAATCGAGGAGGAATGGATATGGGTTATAACAGCGGCAAGCTCGACGCGTTGCGTCGCAAATATGGCGAGAGCCATGGCGGCGAGATGTTCGACCCGAAATTCCGCAAGGTCGCCGACAAGATCTTCTCCAAGAGCGGCACGCGGCTGGCGCCCTATTCGGGCATCCCGACCTTCCTCGCCGCGCCCTACCGCGAATTATCAGCGGAGAACCCGGATTTCGGCGACCTGCAGGTGGCCATGATCGGCGTGCCGATGGACCTCGGCGTCACCAACCGGCCGGGCTCGCGTTTCGGGCCGAGGGCGCTGCGCGCCATCGAGCGCATCGGCCCCTACAATCACGTGCTGGAATGCGCGCCGACGCACGAGCTGCGCGTGGCCGACATCGGCGATACGCCGTTCCGCAGCCGCTACCGGCTGGAGGCCAGCCATGAGGACATCGAGCGCCGCACCAACCAGATCGTCGATGCCGGTGTCATCCCTCTATCGGTCGGCGGCGACCATTCGATCAGCCATCCGATCCTGAAGGCCGTCGGCAAGAAGGCTCCGGTCGGCCTGATCCACATCGATGCCCATTGCGACACCAGCGGCCTGTTCGACATGACCAAGTTCCACCACGGCGGGCCGTTCCGCAACGCGGTGCTCGATGGCGTGCTCGACCCGACGCGCACCATCCAGATCGGTATCCGCGGCTCGGCCGAATATCTCTGGGAGTTCACCTATGAATCCGGCATGACCGTCGTTCACGCCGAGGAGGTGACCGGGCTCGGCATTCCCGCCATCATCGAGAAGGCGCGCAAAATCGTCGGCGATGGCCCGACCTATGTGTCCTTCGACATCGACAGCGTCGATCCGGCCTTCGCGCCGGGCACCGGCACGCCGGAAGTCGGCGGCCTGACCACGCGCGAAGTGCTTGAACTGCTGCGCGGCCTCAAGGGCCTCAACATCGTCGGAGGCGACGTCGTCGAGGTGGCGCCGCAATATGACGCGACCACCAACACCGCGCATGCCGGCGCCCAGGTGCTGTTCGAAATCCTGAGCCTGATGGTGTTCAGCCCGGCCGTGATCGGCAAGGGAACCTGACGCCTGAAATCCAAGGCGGCCGCCGCGCTGGAGCCGGCGGTCGCCTCAAACAATCAAAAGCTTCCAGAAGGGGAATGACAATGACAATCCACTCGACACTGAAATCGTCCATTGCCGCCGTCCTGATGCTGGGCGCCGGCCTCGGTATCGCCACGCAGGCCGCCAGCGCCGACGCGCTCGCCGATATCACCAAGGCCGGCACCATCAATGTCGGTGTCTTCGCCGACTTTCCGCCCTTCTCCTCGGCCAGCGCCGATATGAGCCTCAAGGGCTATGACATGGACGTCGCGCAATACATCGCCGACACGCTCAAGGTGAAGCTCAATCCTGTTGCCGTCACCGGCCAGAACCGCATTCCCTATCTGAACGACCACCGCGTCGATATCCTGATGAGCGTCGGCTACTCGAAGGAGCGCGAGCAGGTGATCGACTTCGCCGCCGCCTACGCGCCCTATTACATCGCGGTGATCGGTCCGGCGGCGATGACGGTCAAAGGCAAGGAGGACCTTGCCGGCAAGTCGATCGCCGTCAATCGCGGCACGCTGGAGGATACCTCGCTCACCGAGGCGGCGCCGGCGTCGGCCGACATCAAGCGCTTCGACAACTACAATGCCGTGATCCAGGCCTTCATCTCCGGCCAGACCCAGTTGATGGTCGTCGGCAATGATGTCGGCGCGCAGGTGCTGGCGCGCCAGGAAGCGCTCAAGCCCGAACAGAAGTTCCAGCTTCTGACCTCGCCCTCGCATATCGGTCTCAACAAGAACGAGGACGGCCTCAAGAAGGCGGTCAATGACGCCATCGCCAAGATGCTGGCCGACGGCAAGCTCGACGAAAGCTCGAAGGCCTGGCTGAAGACGCCGCTCAATCCCGACAACCTCAAGGATTGAGCTCCCGTGGCCTTCGGTTGGCTCCCGGGCGCCCTGGGCGACATCGCGCACGGCGCGGCCACGACGATCCTGCTGATCGCCGTGACCACGCTGGCGGGAACGCTGCTCAGCATTCTCGGTGCCGCCGGACGGCGAAACGGCCCTGTGCTGCTTCGCCGGGCCATCGCCTGGTATGTCGAGGTGATGCGCAACACGCCGTTCCTGGTGCAGCTGTTCTTCATCTTCTTCGGCCTGCCGAGCCTCGGCATCAGGCTCGACCCGATCCTGGCCGCCATGCTGGCGATGACGCTCAACATGGCGGCCTATACGATCGAGATCGTCGGCGCCGGTCTCGACGCCGTGCCGCTCGGGCAGACCGAAGCAGCGCTCGCGCTTGGTCTGCGGCCCCGCCAGGTGTTCATCAAGATCGTGCTGCCGCAGGCGCTCAAGATCATCTATCCCGCGCTCACCAGCCAGATCGTCATCATGATGCTGGAGTCCGCCGTGGTCTCGCAGATCGCGGTGCGTGAGCTCACCTATGAGGCCGACATGCTGCAGGCGCGCACCTTCCGTTCCTTCGAGACCTATTTCGTCGTGACGCTGGTCTATCTGGCCCTGTCGATGGCCTTGCGCCGGCTTCTGGTCACCGGCGGGCGCCGCGCCCTCGGGGCTGGCGTGTCATGATCGAATTCACCCTCTGGGATATCGTGCGCAACCTCCTGCTGGCCACACGCTGGACGGTGCTGTTGTCGCTGGCCGCCTTTGTCGGCGGCGCGGCGGTTGGAATGGCGGTGCTGTTCTTCAGGATCGCCAAGAATAAATGGAGCCGGCGCCTTGCCTCCGGCTACATCGCCCTGTTCCAGGGAACGCCGCTGTTGATGCAGCTCTTCCTGATGTTCTTCGGCCTGCCGATGCTGGGCATGCGTATCGAGCCCTGGACCGCGGCGGTGCTCGGCCTCACCTTCTTCGCCAGCGCCTACCTCGCCGAGATATGGCGCTCCGGCGTCGACGCCTTGCCGTTAGGCCAATGGGATGCCGGCGCCAGCCTCGGCCTGCACTATCTGCAGGAGCTGCGGCTGATCATCCTGCCGCAGGCGTTCTCGATCACCCGCGCGCCGACGGTCGGCTTCCTGGTGCAGCTCATCAAGTCGACCGCGCTGACCTCGATCATCGGCTTCGAGGAACTGGTGCGGACCTCCAACGCCATCAACAACGCCACCTTCGAGCCTTTCAAGGTCTACGGGTTGGTAGCGCTGATCTTCTTCCTCATGTGCTTCCCGCTGACGCAATACGCCCGCCGGCTGGAGAAGCGCACGGCGACGCGCTGACAGCTAAGAAACAACGGCTCCCGGAGGCCGTGTGGTTTTAATGCCCGAAGGCGAGCGGCGGTGCCAGGCGGTCCCGTCGCAGCCAGCGTGCCAAAAGCAGCGCTGCCACCACCGCCAGCCCGCTGGACAGACCCATCCAGATGCCGACGCCGTGGAAGCCGAAATGGAAGGCGAGCAGCACGCCGAGCGGCAGGCCGACGCCCCAATAGCCGATCGCGGCATAGATCATCGGCACCTTGGTGTCGTGCAGGCCGCGCAGCATGCCGGCCGCAACCGCCTGGGCGCCGTCGAAGACCTGGAACAGGGCGGCAAAAACCAGGAACGACACGGCAAGCGCGATCACCCTGGCATTGGCCGGGTTGGCGAGATCGATGAAAGCGCTGATCAGGAGATGCGGCCACAGGGTCATAACCAGCCCCATCAGTGCCATGAATGAGACGCCGATGACGAAGGCGGTCCAGCCGGCACGCGACACCCCCTCCGGATCGCCCGCGCCATGCGCAAGCCCGACGCGCACCGTCACCGCCTGGTTGAGGCCGAGCGGCACCATAAAGGAGATCGAGGCGATCTGGATGGCAATGGCGTGTGCCGCCAGCGAATCCGCGTCGATCAGGCCCATCAGCAGCGCCGCGGCATTAAAGATCGTCACCTCGAAGGCCAGGATGCCGGCAATCGGCAGGCCGAGCCGCAGCAGGCCCTTGAAGCGCGGCCAGTCGGACCGCCAGAAGCGGCCGAACAGGCGGTAGCGCCGGAACTTCTTCTCCCACATCACTACTACGGCCATGCCGACGAACATCAGCGTGCTGGAGAGCGTCGTGGCAAGGCCGGAGCCGGCGATGCCCATGGCAGGAACGCCGAGATTGCCGAACATGAACACCCAGTTGAAGACGGCGTTGCAGGCGACGGCGACGAAGACGATGATCAACGCCCAGCCGGGCCGCTCCAGCGCCGAGATGAACGAGCGCAGCACGATATAGCCGTAGAAGGGCAGCACCGCCCACTCCAGCCAGCGCAGATAGATGCCTGCCTGGTGCGCCAGTGCAGGCTCCTGGCCCATGGCCAGCAGAATGGCCTCGCCGTGCCACAGCACGAGCCAGATCGGGATCGAGATCAGGATCGCCAGCCACAGGCCCTGGCGCACGGTGCGGCGCAAATCGCGCACGGAATAGCGGCGGCGGCCAAGCTCGGTCGCCATCATCGGCGAGGTCGCCAGCATCAGGCCGAGACCAAAGATGAGCGGCATGAAATAGAGGTTGGCGCCAAGCGCGCCGCTGGCCAGCGTATCGGCCCCCAGCCGTCCCATCATCATGACGTCGGTTGCCGTCATCGCGGTCTGGCCGAGATTTGTCAGCACCATCGGCCAGGCGAGCGCCAGCGTCGCCCTGATCTCCTGACGCCAAAGATTTTCCGGCGCGCGAGCGCTGGCTTCGATCGCAGACATTGTTCCGCTCTTTCCAGGCGCGGCACGTCGGCGAAAAGCCGGAAGCCGCATGTCAAACCGCAAAACCTT
Source organism: Mesorhizobium sp. B2-4-17 (assembly GCF_006441275.1). Lineage (NCBI taxonomy): Bacteria > Pseudomonadati > Pseudomonadota > Alphaproteobacteria > Hyphomicrobiales > Phyllobacteriaceae > Mesorhizobium > Mesorhizobium sp. B2-4-17. Next base: position 41,872 of record NZ_VFUX01000009.1, read on the forward strand.
TGGTTTCGCTGTGTTTGCGTCGTCTATTGAACGAAATGCGACATGAAGGCAAGGGAGGAGGTGCCGGAACAGATTGAGCCAGGCAGTTGGCCTTCTATCCAATCGCGTCGAGCGCTTGCCGCTGCCGGTGCATCTCCAGGAAAATCCGGTAGTCGCGATCGAAGCGCGCGCTGGCGGCCGGGTTGGCGGCGCGTGTCTTGCCGCCCTGCTGCATGGCAAGACAGGCGGCGTTGAGATCGGGGAAAAGCCCTGCGGCGGTGGCGGCGACCATGCCGGTGCCGAGCAGCACCGCCTCGTCGGCCAGCGGCTCGACCATCGTGCAGCCGGTCGCGTCGGCATAGAGCTCCATCAGAAGCGGGTTCTTGGTGTGGCCGCCGGTGACATGCAGCGTGTCGATCAGATAGCCGTTCTCGTTCAACGCCTCCAGCACGTGGCGCACGCCGAGCGCGACGCCGACGGCGGTGCGCCAGTAGAGCTTGCACAGGCTGTCGAAGGAGGAATCCAGCGTCAGCCCGCTGATGACGCCGACAGCGTGCGGGTCTGCCAGCGGCGAGCGGTTGCCGTGGAAATCCGGCAAAACGTGCAGCCTTTCGGCCAGCTTCTCGCCCTCGGCGGCGCGCAATTCGGCGACACGCTTGGCGATCCTGGCGTGCATGGCGGCGTCCGGCTCGCCTCCGGCCCCGTGCCAGCGGATGATGTGGTCGAGCAGCGCGCCGGTGGCCGACTGGCCGCCTTCCGACAGCCACAGCTTCGGCAGCGCCGCGCCATAATAGGGGCCCCAGACGCCGGCGAAAGGCTGTGGATCGGGCGACATCGCCATGACGCAGCTCGACGTGCCGGCGATCAGCGCCAGATGCCGGCCGATATCCTGCTCGTCGCCGGCAAAGCCACCGAGCACGCCAAGCGCGCCGGCATAGGCGTCGATGACCCCGGCGCCGACACGGCATTTTTCCGTCAGGCCGAGCTCGGCCGCCGCTTGCGGTGTCAGCTGGCCGATATCCGCGCCGACCGGGCTTGCCTTTTCAGGGAGATTGCCGTGGTCGAAAAGATCGTCGAGGCCGACGATTTCAAAGAAATCGCGCTGCCATGCGATTTCCTCATGCGCCAGATAGGTCCATTTGGCTGTCAGCGTGCATTGCGAGCGGGCCAGCGAGCCCGTCGCCTGCCATGTGAGGAAATCGGTCAGGTCGAATAGATAGCCGGCTTCATTCCATGTCCTGGGCAGGTTGCGCTTCAGCCACATCAGCTTCGGCGTGGCCATTTCCGGCGACATGACACCGCCAATATAGTTGAGCACCTCGTGGCCGCTCGCCGTGCATTCGTCCGCTTCGGCGATGGCGCGGTGGTCGAGCCAGACGATGGTGTCCCAGCGCCTGTCGCCCGACACCGAGGCACTGAGCTGTTCGCCCTGACGGTCGCGCACGACCAGCGAACAAGTCGCATCAAAGGAGATGCCGACGACATCTTCAGCCGCAACGCCGGCTTTTTGCCGGGCGGCGTGCACGGCGGTGCAGACGGCGGACCAGATATCGCGCGAATCATGTTCGGCGTGATCGGGCTTTGGCTGGTTCATGGCGATCGGCCGTTCGGCGCGGCCAAGCAAGGTGCCACTGGTGTCGAGAATGCCCGCGCGAGCGCTCCCGGTGCCGACATCGACCGCGCAGATAAACTGTTTCGTCAAGATGCTCTAACTCTCGCTCCCAGGCCTGCAATCAGATCGGGCAATTGCAGCATGTCAGCGAATATAAAGTCAGGTTCGGTCGACGCAAGCCGCGCTTTCAGGGCGGGGTTGCCGGCATGCGAGCCGCCGGTGAAGGCGAAGACATGCATATCAGCCGCGCGCGCCGCCGCGATGCCGGCCGGACTGTCCTCGATGACGAGGCATTTGCGCGGCTGCGCCCGCATGCTGGCGGCGGCATGCAGGAAAAGATCGGGCGCCGGCTTGCCCCTGGCGACCATGGCAGCGCTGAACAGATGCGGCTCCATGAACCCGAGCAGGCCGGTGACGTCCAGCGCATAACGGATCCGTTCCAGCGTGCCGGAGGACGCGACACAGAATGGTTGGCCGAGCTTGGGCAGCATCTCCTTGACGCCGGGGATCGGTTTCAGCTCTTCACGGAACTTGCGCATGAGATCGACACGCATGGCGGTGAGATGCTGATCGGTGATCTCAAGCCCGAAGTCGCGGCCGAGGATCTCGCGCACGCTTTTCATGCTCTTGCCGAGGAAATGCTCGTAGGCGGCATCCTCGCCGATGCTTCCGCCGGCAAGTTCGATCATGCCGAGCAGCGCCGAGACGGAGAGCGCTTCGCTGTCGACCAGCACGCCATCGCAGTCGAAGATGACCAGTTCAGGCGTCATGGCATCGAATGGCTCTCAGAGCTTGCCATCGAGATAGCGTGTCAGCGTGGCGCGGGCGCCATTCGCCCACAGCACGTTGAGCGCATGGGCAAACGCCTCGACGAATGCCGTGGCGCGGCCGACATCGCCATAGATGTCGTCCATGGCCAGCCAGGCGGCGGGTGCGTCCTTTGCCGCCTTTGCCGTCGCCTGCAGCCGGTCCCAACTCGGGTCGTTCGGCTCGATGACGGCGCCGCTATCGGTCGTGCCGAAGCAGTAGCGGCACCAGAGCGCCGATTCCAGCGCCAGGCCGGCGACGCTTTTTCCCGCCTTCAGGCGGTCGGCGATGGTCGGGATGATGAATTTCGGCTGGCGGTTGGAGCCGTCCAGGCAAAGCCGGCGCACCGTGTCGCCGATCTTGGGGTTGGAAAAGCGCTTCTCGATGAGTTGGTAGTAATCCTCCAGCACCGTGTCCGGCACCGGCGGCACGGTCGGAATGATCTCGTCATGTTCGAGCTTGTCGAGAAAGGCGCGAACCAGCGGCTCCTGCATCGCCTCATGAACGAAATGGATGTCCATCAGCCCGGCGGGATAGGCAATGGTGGCATGGCCGCCATTGAGGATGCGGATCTTCATCAATTCATAGGGAGCGACATCTCTGACGAACTGCACGCCGACCTTCTCCAGCGCTGGGCGACCGGCGGTGAAATGGTCCTCCAGCACCCATTGCTTGAACGGTTCGCAGAATACCGGCCAATTGTCCTCTACGCCAAAGTCCTTGGCCAGGATGTCGCGCTCGCGATCCGTGGTGGCCGGCGTGATGCGGTCGACCATGGCGTTCGGAAAGGCGACATTGTCGCTGACCCAGGTCGCCAGGTCCTCGTCGATCAGGCGGGCGAGCCCAATGACCCCATCCGAGGTGACATGGCCGTTGTGAGGGATGTTGTCGCAGGACATCACGGTGAACGGCACGATGCCGTCGCCGCGGCGGCGCATCAGGCCGGCGAGGATGATGCCGAACACCGTCTTCGGCACAGCGCCCGGCTGGGCGTCGGCGACGATGTCGGGATGGGTCGGATTGAAGACGCCGGAGGCCGGATCGATGAAATAGCCGCCTTCGGTGATGGTCAGCGAAACGATCTTGATCGCCGGGTCGGCCAGCCGTTCGATGATTCCGGCCGCATCGCCCGGCATCAGGAAATCGATCATCGCGCCGGTGACGCGGGCGCTCATATGGCCTTCATCCTGCTCGACCACGGTGGTCAGCCAGTCCTGCTCTTCCAGCTTACCGCGGCCGATCTTCTCGCCGGCGAAAACGCCGGCGCCGACCAGCGCCCAATCTTGGCCGAGCCCCGCATTGAACAGGTCGTCGAGATAGACGGCCTGATGCGAGCGATGAAAGTTGCCGACGCCGAAATGCACGATGCCGGCCTTCAATTTGGAACGGTCGTATTTCGGTCCCGCGACATTGGCGGGAAGCCTGGCGAGATTGGAAGAAGAGAGTTTCACGGTCATCTGCTTTACCCTTCGGCCGGGCTGCGGCCTTGATCATTCTCCCTCTCCCCGTCCTTCACGGGGAGTGGGTAAGGGTGAGGGGCAGCGCCAACGCTTCCGATGGCTGCGATGCCCCTCATCTGCCTGCCGGCATCTTCTCCCCGTGAAGGACGGGGAGAAGAGCGCTTTCACCCCCTCAACTCATCCACTGGCCGCCATCGACGTTGTAGGTCTGGGCGACGATGTATTCGGCGTCGCTGCTGGCCAGAAACACCGCCATACCGGTGAGATCCTGCGCCGTGCCCATGCGGCCGTAAGGCACGCTCTCGCCGACCAGTTTCTTCTTTTCGCCCCTCGGCCGGTTCTCGTATTTGGCAAACAGTGAATCGACGTGGTCCCAGTGCTCGCCATCGACGACGCCGGGCGCGATGGCGTTGACGTTGATGCGATGCTTGATGAGGTCGAGCCCCGCCGACTGGGTCAGCGAGATGACGGCGGCCTTGGTGGCGCAATAGACGCCCACCAGGGCCTCGCCGCGTCGTCCGGCCTGGCTCGCCATATTGATGATCCTGCCGCCCTTGCCCCGCGCGATCATCGAGCGTGCCGCCGCCTGCAGCGTGAACAGCGTGCCGGCGACATTGACCGAGAACAGCTTGTCGTAGCTCGCCCGGGAGATCTCGACGATCGGCGCCAAATCGAACAAGGCGGCGTTGTTGATCAGGATGTCGAGGCCGCCGGCCTTGTCCTCCACCGCCTTTACCGCGGCATCGATGGATGCCTGATCCGTGACGTCGAGCTTCACCGCATAGGTGCCGCCGCCAATCTCGGCGGCTGTCTTCTGCGCGGCCTCGAGGTTGATGTCGGCAATCGCGACGATAGCGCCTTCGCGCACATAGGCTTCGGCGAAGGCCTTGCCGATGCCGCGCGCCGAACCCGTGATCAGCGCCGATTTGCCAGCCAGTCGCATGCTTACATCGCCTTTCCGTCAGGACCGAAGCGATGCAGCTTGGCCTTGTCTGGCGTCAGGTAGATTGTGTCGCCGTGATGGACAGCCAGTTCGCCGTCGGCGCGGACCGTCAGTGGGCCCACGCCATCGGCTTGGACATGCAGGAACGTGTCGGATCCCAAATGCTCGGCAACGCCGACGGTCGCCTTCCAGTCGCCCGCCGTCGTCGAGATCTGCATGTGCTCGGGTCGGATGCCGATGGTCTTGGCGCCGTATTTGGTGGCGGGCGCGCCCTCGATGAGGTTCATTTTCGGCGAACCGATGAAGCCGGCGACGAACAGATTGTTCGGGCTTTTGTAGAGCTCCATCGGCGAGCCGACCTGCTCGATGTTGCCGGCGTTCAGCACGACGATCTTGTCTGCCATGGTCATGGCCTCGACCTGGTCGTGGGTAACGTAGATCATCGTGGTCTTGAGCTGGTGGTGCAGTTCGCTGATCTCCAGCCGCATCGTGCCGCGCAGCGCCGCGTCGAGGTTGGACAGCGGCTCGTCGAACAGGAAGGCCGAGGGCTGGCGCACGATGGCGCGGCCGATGGCGACGCGCTGGCGCTGGCCGCCGGAGAGCTGACCCGGGCGGCGCTCGAGGTAGTTGGTGAGGTTCAGGACGCGCGCCGCATCCTTCACCTTCTTGTCGATCGTCGCCTGATCCTCGCCCGCCATCTTCAGCGGGAAGGCGATGTTCTTGGCCACGGTCATGTGCGGATAGAGCGCATAGGACTGGAACACCATCGCGAGCTTGCGCTTGGCCGGCGCCTCGCCGGTGACGTCACGGCCGTCGATGTTGATGGTGCCGCCGCTGGTGTCCTCCAGCCCGGCGATCAGCCGCAGCAGCGTGGACTTGCCGCAACCCGACGGGCCGACGAAGACGACGAACTCGCCATTCTCGATCACCAGGTCGAGGCCTGGGATGATGGACGTCGATCCGAAGGATTTGGAGACGTTCTTGAGCGTGATGTTTCCCATGGTTTCCTCCCCGAGGGGTTATTGTCCGCCGTCTGTTTGTTCGTGGCGCTGCCTACGGTATGCCCGCTATTTCACGGCACCGAATGTCAGGCCGCGCACCAGCTGTTTCTGGCTGAACCAGCCCATGATCAGGATCGGCGCGATCGCCAGCGTCGAGGCCGCCGAAAGCTTGGCCCAGAACAGGCCTTGCGGGCTGGAGAACGAACTGATGAAGGCGGTGAGCGGCGCGGCATCCGTGGTGGTCAGGCGGATCGTCCAGAACGCCTCGTTCCAGGCCAGGATGATGTTGAGCAGCATGGTCGAGGCAATGCCCGGCACCGCCATCGGGGTCAGCACATAGATGATCTCGTTCCACAGCGAGGCGCCGTCCATGCGCGCCGCTTCCAAAATCTCGCCGGGGATTTCGCGGAAATAGGTGTAGAGCATCCACACCACGATCGGCAGGTTGATCAGCATTAGCATCACCATCAGGCCGATGCGGCTGTCCAGCAGTCCGAGGTTGCGGAAGATCAGGTAGATCGGGAACAGCACGGCGACCGCCGGCATCATCTTGGTGGACAGCATCCACATCAAGATGTCCTTGGTCCGCTTGGTCGGCGAGAACGCCATCGACCATGCCGCCGGTATCGCCACCAACAGGGCCAGGATGGTCGAGCCGACCGAGAGCAGCACCGAGTTCAGGAAGAACTTGAAATAGCCGCTCTGCGCCTGAACCTCGGAATAGCTCTCGAATGTCCCCGACGGGATCAGGTTGAAGCCCTGGATCGCCTCCTGTTCCGACTTGAACGAGGTGATGATCGTATAGAGGATCGGGAAAAAGATCAGCAGGGCGACGATCCAGGCGGCTGCCGTCGCGATGGTCTTGTGCCGGGTGGTGACTGCGCGTGCCATCTTTTCCTCCTTATCTGTCCAGGTTCTTGCCGACGGCGCGCATGGCGAAGAAGGCGACGATGTTGGCGAGAATGACGGCGATCACACCGCCCGCGGATGCCTGGCCGATTTTGAACTCCAGCAGCGCCTTCTGGTAAACGAGGAAGGGCAGGTTGGTGGAGGCGTAGCCGGGGCCGCCATTGGTGGTGACCAGGATTTCGGCATAGACCGAGAGCAGGAAGATCGTCTGGATCAGGATGACGACGGTGATCGCCCGCGACATGTGCGGCAGCGTCAGATAGATGAAGCGGCTGATGAAGCCGGCGCCGTCCATCTCGGCGGCTTCCTTCTGCTCGCCGTCGAGCGACTGCAGCGCGGTGAGCAGGATCAATGTCGCGAAAGGCAGCCACTGCCAGGCGACGATGATGATGATCGCCGTCATCGGATGCTGCCCGAACCAGTCGATTGGTTGTGCCCCGAAGAAGCGCGCTATGTCGGCGAACACGCCATATTGCGGGTGCATGATCATGTTCTTCCAGACCAATGCGGCCACCGGCGGCATGACGAAGAACGGCGATATGACGAGGATGCGCACGATCCCCTGGCCCCACATCGGCTGATCGATGAGCAGCGCCAGCAGGATGCCGCCGATCACCGTGATCAGCAGCACGCTGACGACGAGTGTGAGCGTGTTGAGGATCGATTGCAGGAAGGCCGGGTTGGAATAGAAGAGCTTGTAATTGGAGAACCAGACAAATCCATCGCGGACCGGATTGAGCGGGTTGTACTGGAGGAATGAGAACCAGATGGTGAAGATCAGCGGCACGATCATCCAGACGAACAGCAGCACCACGGAAGGCGCCATCATGAATCGGGCAAGCGAACGGGTCTGCTGAGTAGCCATGACGGTCACCCTTCAAGGATCAGGCTGAATTTTCAGAGGCATTGAAGACGGCCGCCCGAACTGGGTTTCGGGCGGCCGTTGCCGGTCAGCAAGCTGGCCGGCATTCGGCACCGGGAGGAGCCTTACTTGATATACCCGCCCTCGGTCATCGTCGCGGTGGCGGCGTCCTGGGCCTGCTTCAGCGCATCGTCGACGCTCGACTGGCCGGCAAGAGCCGCCGAGAAGAGCTGGCCGACGGTGGTGCCAAGACCCTGGAACTCAGGGATGGCGACAAACTGCACGCCGACATAGGGCACCGGCTTGACGGTCGGATGCGTCGGATCGGCGGCGTTGATGGACTCCAGCGTCATCTTGGCGAACGGAGCCGCCTTCTGGTACTCGGGGTTGGCGTAGAGCGAGGAGCGCGTGCCCGGAGGAACGTTGGCCCAGCCTTCCTTCGACGCGACGAGCTCCGCATAGTGTTTGCTGGTCGCCCACGACACGAACTTCTCTGCGGCGTCAGCCTTCTTGGTGCCGGCGGGAATGGCCAGCGACCAGGCCCACAGCCAGTTGCCGCGCTTGCCCAGGCCGTTGTCGGGCGCCAGCGCATAGCCGACCTTGTCGGCGACGGTCGAGTTCTTCGGGTCGGAGACGAAGGACGCCGCGACGGTGGCGTCGATCCACATGCCGCACTTGCCCTGCTGGAACAGCGCCAGGTTCTCGTTGAAGCCGTTGGACGAGGCGCCCTCGGGGCCGTCGGCCTTCATCAGGTCGACGTAGAACTGCAGCGTCTTCTTCCATTCCGGCTGGTCGAACTGCGGCTTCCAGTTCTCGTCGAACCAGCGGGCGCCGAAGGAGTTCGACATCGCGGTCAGGAAGGCCATGTTCTCGCCCCAGCCGGCCTTGCCGCGCAGGCAGACCCCGTTCACGCCGTTGGCGCGGTCAGTCATCTTGTCGGCGGCCTGCTTGATGAAGTCCCAGGTGGGGGCATCGGGCATCTTCAGCCCGGCCTTGTCCATCAGGTCCTTGCGGTACATGACGAAGGAACTCTCGCCATAGAAAGGCGCTGCATAGAGCTTGCCGTCGACGGTAAGGCCGCCGGCAATGGCCGGGATGATATCCTTGACATCATAGTCGTCGCCGAGCTTGTCGAGCGGTAGGAGCCAGCTTTGCTTGGCCCAGATCGGAACCTCATAGGTGCCGATGGTCATCACGTCATACTGGCCGCCCTTGGTGGCGATGTCCGTGGTGACGCGCTCACGCAGCACGTTTTCCTCGAGCGTGACCCAGTTGAGCTGGATGTCGGGATTGGCCTTGGTGAAGTCGTCGGTCAGCTTCTGCATGCGGACCATATCGCCATTGTTGACGGTGGCGATGGTGATGGATTCGGCATGTGCGGCGAAGGCGAGGGCGCTGGCCGACAACAAGCCCAGGGTGAGCGTGCGAAGTTTCATCAAATTCCTCCCATAAACCAAGATGAGCATTTGCCTTGGCTGTGAGCAATTACTCACTTAGTCTTAATTATGTCAAGACGGATTCGATGCTGCAGCGCAGCACGCGACCCAAGAATGGCGACGAACGGCCGAGGATCCGGGGGGCGCAATGGCCGGGTTGCCACCGCCTGAGGCCAGGCAGTGGGATCAAAATCTTTGAAATCGGATGTTGGTTCCGTCGCCTGCCGATCAGCAGGCGATTTCAGCCAACAGCCAGTCCCGGAAGGCGCGGATCTTCGGCACGTTGCGGCGCGCCTCGGGATAGACCAGCCAGTAGGCGTGGCCATCGTCACCGACCAGGTCGAAGGGCTGGATCAGGCGGCCGTCGGCGAGTTCGGCCTTGAACAGCGCTCTGGTCAGGATCGCCACGCCATGGCCGGCGATCGCGGCATTGGCCTCGTAGGCCTGCGCGCCCATGCTGCTGCCGGGCCGCTTGGCAAGGTCGTGCGCGTGCACGCCGGCGGTTTCGAACCACTGTGTCCACCAGATGTCACCCGGATCGAGGATCGGCAGCCGCAGCAGGTCGGCCGGCTCCTTGATGCCGCCAATGCTCGCCGCGAGCTTGGGGCTCAGCATCGGCGTAAAATCGGCGTCGAGCAGTTTGTGGGCTTCCAGCCCCGGCCATTTGCCGCCGCCCGAGCGGATGGCGAGGTCGACATCCTCGCGGGCGAAATCCGTTAGCCGGCTCGACGTCTCCAGCCGCACGGCAAGCGACGGATGAGTAATCTGGAAAGAGCCGAGGTGGTGCGCCAGCCAGTTCGAGGCGAAGGTCAGCACAGTCGTGACGCACAGCAGACCATCCGCGCCGCCACGCGCCGCGGCGTAGGCCTGGCCGAGAATGGCAAAGGCTTCGCTGACAGCAGGCGCCAGGCGCTGTCCGGCTTCGGTCAGCGCGATCTGGCGCGGGCGCCTCAGGAACAGCGGCGCTCCGATCCGCTCCTCCAGAACCTTGATCTGATAGCTGACCGCCGCCTGCGTCATGGCGAGCTCCTCGGCGGCCTTGGTGAAGGAAAGATGCCGCGCCACGGCTTCGAACACCCGGATCGCCTGCAGCGGCGGGAGTTGCGAAACCTGGCGCGAGCTGAGGTCCGGCATAAAACCTCCTTATGGGTCCTTATCGACGTTCGATTGGCAAAGCTGGCCGGCAAGACCGACATTCAGTGTCAACCTGTCATTCGGGTTCAGGATAGCGAAGGTTGACGAGCATGACCATGGCGCAACAAAAGTGCACTCCCGCTCCGGATCACCGCTGGATTTCGTGGCTTACGGACGGCTTTGGCTGGTTCGCGATCAGAAAAAAGGCGCATCTCGACATCAGGGACCTGTCGCCGCATCTGCAGCGCGACCTCGGTTTCCTCGATGGCAACGACCCTTTCGGGCGGCACAGATAGCCCTGTTGGTTTTATCGCGACGCGGACGGCATCGACCCGTTCCGCCAGCAGCAGCGGCTGTCGGTCAGACGCCGGCCAAAAGGGCGGTCGCCGTCCGCTCATCGGTGATGAGCCCGTTGACCAGCCGGCGGTTTACGGCCGCCAGTATGCCCGGCAGCTTGCGCTCGCCCATGGCAAGCGCGATGACCAGCGACCTCTCTCGCGACGGCAGCGACGCCGACGACACGCGGTCGTTGGTGATGCCTTCGATCATCCGCCCGTCGCGATCGAACACCCAGCCGACGATCTCGGCGATGCCGCCGGCCTTCTGCAAAGCCTTCAACTCGGTTTCGGAAATGAAGCCGTCCTCATAGAGCGGCGCCTTTGGGCCGAGGTCGCCGATGCCGACGAACGTGACGTCGGCCTCGGCGGCGAGCGCCAGCGTTGGCTGGATCATCGGCTGGTTGAGCAGCATCTCGCGCTCCTGCGGCGAGGAGGCGATGACCGGCAGCGGCATCGGGAAGGAGCGCGCCTTGACCCTGTCGGCCATGGTGAAGATGACGTTGTAGAAGGCAGCCGAGCCGTCCGGCGAGATGTTGCCGGTCAAGGACACCACCTTGTGCTGCGGACACTCCATCGGCGGCAATTGTTCGATCGCCGCCTTCAGCGTGCGGCCTGTGCCGATCGCGAGCACGATCGGGCTCGGCGATCTCAATCGCCTTTCGATCTCGGCTGCCGCCGCCTCGGCAATGCCGATTGTCGTCGATGACGAGGTCGGGTCGCTCGGCACAACCTCGACGAGGTCGAGCGCGAAGCGCGACTTCAGCCGCGCCGCAAGGTCCAGGCAATTGGCGATCGGATGGTCGACGCGGACCTTGATCAAGCCCTCCGACACAGCCAGCGACACCAGCCGCTGCGCGGTCTGCCGCGAGATGCCGAGTGTAGCTGCGATCTGGTCCTGTGTGTTGCCGGCAACATAATAGAGCCAGCCGGCGCGCGCCGCGTCGTCCAGCCTGTTGCTGCCGCCATCCTGCCGGGTATTCACGTCCTGCCTCCCAAAACCGCTGGTCACACGAGCGGTCCGCCTCTAGTTTCGCAGGGAACCGTCTGCTGCGCAATTGTCAATCTCAAGAGCAAATGCTTGGATATCGCGCCTGGGAGATTTTGCCGCCAACCATGTCTGTCGGACAAAGCGGCTGGTCTTGGTCCCGGCCGATGGCACGTTCTGTCGCCCAGATGGTTTATCTCTCGGCGCTAACCCTTTAAGGGATGGCAAAAAGGAGCGTTGCATGACACCGAAGGCGGTTTTCTGGGACATGGACGGCACGCTGGTCGACAGCGAGCCATTGCACGCGGCCGCTCTCGTGGCGGCAATGCACAATGCCGGCCTCGAACCGCCAGCCGACCTGCACGAGCGCGTGCTGGGCGTTGCCGCCTGGCCGGTCTATGAGATGATGCGCGACGAATTTGGTCTCGACATGCCTTTCGACGACTGGATCATGCGCAAATACGAGCATTATCTGCCGTTGGTCGAGGGCCTGAAGCCGCGCCCCGGCGCCATCGAAGTCTTCAACGAATTGCGGGCGCTTGGCGTGCAGCAGGCCGTGGTTTCCAATTCGGACCGAATGATCGTGGACGCCAATCTGCGCATGGTTGGCCTCACCTATCCCGGCATGAAGTCGATCAGCCGCAACGATGTGCGCGAAGGCAAGCCGCACGCCGAGCCCTTCCTGCGCGCCGCTTACCTTGCCGGCGTCGATCCCGCGCACGCGTTTGCGGTCGACGACAGCTGGCCGGGTACCATGGCCGGGCTCGCGGCAGGCATGAAGACGATCTTCTGGCCGGAAGCGCCGATGGAAGGGCCGCCTGGCGCTATCGTCATTAACAGCGCGGTGGAATTGCGCAGGGAACTCGGGCTCTGAGCGAGAATTAACATGGTTCGCGCTGCCCCTCATCCGCCTGCCGGCACCTTCTCCCCGTGAAGAACGGGGAGAAGGGACAAGCTCCAGCGCTAGCGCCCCCTCTCCCGTTCTTCACGGGGAGAGGGTAGGGGTGAGGGGCAGCGCCAAGCTCTCAAATCAAGTGGAGCTCGCGAGAGCCGCAGCGTCAGCTAAAGCGCGGGATCTTCAGTTCCGGTAGACCGGTTCCTGCTCGTCGAGGATCGCCTTCAGCTCGGCGAGGTGGCGCTCGGCCTGGCCAGGATAGTCGTCCATCTCGGCCGCGGCCTTCTCGGCGATGGCGTCGGACAGCGTGCGCAGCGGCCGACCGGTCCACAGCGCCTTGATGTAGGTCTCGGCGGCACGCTCGAAATAGAACATGCGGTTGAAGGCATCGGCAACCGTATCGCCGACGACAAGCACGCCGTGATTGCCCATCACCATTACCTTGACCTTGGGATCGGTGAGAAGCTGCGAACAGCGCTCGCCCTCTTCCTCGAAGGCCAGCCCGCCATAGTGGGCGTCGACGACATGGCGGTTGAAGAACATCGCCGAATTCTGGTCGATCGGCGGCAATGTCGAGTCGGCTAGCGAGGCCAGCACCGTGGCATGGATGGAATGGACATGCATGACGCACCGCGCATGCGGCACATTGCGATGGATGGCGCCGTGCAGGCCCCAGGCCGTCGGGTCCGGCGCGTTGGGGCCGGACAGCGTGTCGGGGTCGTTGGCATCGATCTCGATCAGGTCGCTCGCCTTGATGCGCGAGAAATGCACCTGGTTGGGATTCATCAGGAACTTTGTGCCGCCTTCATTGACCGCCAGCGAGAAATGGTTGGCCACCGCTTCGTGCATGTTGAGCCGCGCCGTCCAGCGAAAGGCACAGGCGAGATCGACGCGCTCCTCGTAAAAGGCCAGGTTGGTCAGCGTTTCCCTTGGCAGGCGGGCAATGCTCATGAAAAATCCTCCAGTTTTCGCAAGAATGCCGCGCTCCGCTGGTGCCCGCAACCGCTTTCGTTTGGTGCAGACTACGCTGCAGTGCTCGCGGTAGCGCTCGCCCTCAGCCCGCCATGCTCGACGATGAATTCGATGACTTCCTGCAGGCCCTTGCCGCGCGACAGGTCGGTGAAGCCGAACGGCCGCTTGCCGCGCATGCGGGCGGCGTCGCTTTCCATGACATCAAGGTTGACGTTCACATAGGGCGCCAGGTCGCTCTTGTTGATGATCAGGAAATCGGAGCGGGTTATCGCCGGCCCGCCCTTGCGCGGGATTTCTTCACCCTGGCAGACTGAGATGACATAGAGCGTGAGATCGGCAAGGTCAGGCGAGAAGGTGGCGGCAAGGTTATCGCCGCCGGATTCGATGAAGATGATGTCGAGGTTCGGGAATTTGCGGTTCAGCTCGGCGATCGCCTGCAAATTGATCGAAGCGTCCTCGCGAATGGCGGTATGCGGACACCCGCCGGTCTCGACGCCGACGATGCGGTCCTCCGGCAGCGCCTGCAGCCGGGCCAGCATCATGGCGTCTTCCCTGGTGTAGATATCGTTGGTGACGACGGCGATGGAAAATTCGTCGCGCAGCGCCTTGCACAGTTTTTCGGTGAGCGTCGTCTTGCCGGAGCCGACCGGGCCGCCAATGCCGATGCGAAGAGGACCGTTGAGCTGGGTCATATCGGGAACTCCATGATGGCAAGGGCTGCGAAGCCGAGCCCGATCAACACGCACAGCGGCGAATAGTAGCGGACGTCGAGCCGCGCGAAAGGTTGCTCGGGCGCCAGCCGCCGCCACCACGGCGTGAAGCCGGCAATACCGCGCCCCAGGAACACCAGCCCGATGAGCAGCGACGTGGCGGCTAGGCCCTCGCGGGGAAAGGGCGAGGCAAAGAAGCCGATGAGCGCCAGCGGCCAGAGCGTTGCCAGGCAAAGGCACGCCGCGACGGCGAAACTGGCGAAAGGCGTCGGCATTTCATCGACGCCGCGAAACCCGACCACCGCCCGGGCGCAGGTCGCAGCATCCCTGCCCGGCCAGATGCCGCCGATGCCCCAATAGACGTGCAGCGCTGTGATCAGCAGCAGGACGAATGAGAGGATGAAGGCAAGCAGGATCATGAGCGGAACAGTCGCGAATACTGGGTTTCGTGCTTCATCGCCATGATTTCGGAGACGAAGGCGCAGCCGCCGAGATCATCCAAAGTCGAGCGGGAAGCACGGGCGGCGGTTGCCAGGGCCAGCGGCTCGAAGCCGGCCAGCAGCAAGGTGGCCTCGCTCTGGCCGATGGTGCCGAGGCGGATGGCCGCCTGGACGAGGTTGGAGAAGAAGGCTTGCAGGAAAGCGGACAGCGCGTCCTGCAGCCCTATGCCATGGCCGCCGGCAGCGGCACCGACGGCAATGCAATAGGCGCAATCGGCCGGCAAGCGCTCCAGAACCGGATTGGGCCAGGCGGCTGCGGCCTTCAGGAAGGCGGCGCCTTGCTGCGTGGTCTCCGCGTGACGTTCCCGCGAGCCGGCGAGCGCCTCGGCCAGTGCCGCGACGTCGTCGAGATCGCCGGCTGTGCGGGCGCGGCGCCAGCTCTCGGCGAACAGCACGGCATCGTTCCAGCCGGAGCCCATCTCGACCAGCGTCTCCAGCCATTGGGCGAGGCTCCCGGCATCGGCAATTAGCCCATCATGCATCGCCCGCTCCAGGCCGTGGCTATAGGCAAAGCCGCCGACCGGAAAGGCTGGCGACAGCCACGCCATCAGCCGCAGCAGCGCCATGTTCGAAGGTTGGTCAGTCATGATCGTGATGGTCGTGCGAATGGCTGTGTGAATGCGCCTCGCTGTGACTGTGGCCATGACTGTGCGCTTCGGCGTGGGCATGAGCGTGGCCGTGATCATGTCCATGCGCGCCGCCATGGCCGGAATAGGCGCCGCGCACCGGCTTGAACGGCTCGGAGACGTCGGTCACCGTGGCGCCCAGCCCCTGCAGCATCGCCTTGATGACGTGGTCGCGCAGGATGAGGATGCGGTGCGCCTCGATCGCCGCCGCCAGATGGCGGTTGCCGATGTGCCAGGCAAGCTCGGCCAGATGCACGGCGTCGCGGGCGCGGATGTCATGGACTTCTTCCGGCGCGGCGGCGATCTCGATGTGGCGGCCATCCTCCAGCACCAGCCGGTCGCCGTCGTTCAGGGCAACGGGCTCGGGCAGGTCGACCAGCACCTTGCTGCCGTCGGCGAGTTCGATGGCGCGGCGGCGCAGATGCCGCTCATCATGAGCAAGAACCGCGCGGCCCGCCGGCGCCGTGGTCCCGGCCTCGTTTCCTGTCAGCACCGAAACGGCGCGCGGGAATTTGGTGAAATCGGTCTTGATATCGAGCTTCATGTCATGGCTCCCCCATTAGCTTGTGCTCGTGCACGGGCGGGCCGCGCCAGCACCCGGTCGAAATAGGCGTTGACACGCTCGGAGTCGATCGGGAAGCGGCCGGCGCGCGCCCAGGCGCCCATGTCGCCGAGCAGGATATCGACAGCCGAAAAGCGGTCGCCGAGCGCGAACGGCTTGTCGCCAAGCCGGCGGTGCAAGGCCTTGACCTCCGAGGCAAAGTCGTACGTCGCGGCGGGGCCGACATCGACGCGCACTTCCTTGGGCAGCAGGAAGCGGTGGCGCAGCTTGTTCCACAGCGGCGCCTCGAACTCGCTCTGGGCAAAATGCATCCAGGAATCCATCTCGGCGCGGCCGGCAACGCCCGGATTGGCGCCCATCTCCTTGTCGGCGTGCTTGTCGGCCAGATAGACGCAGATCGCCGCCGAATCCGTTACCGTCAGCTCGCCGTCGATGAGGATTGGCACCTTGCCCGACGGGTTGAGTGCATAGGCCTCCGGCGAGCGCAGTTTGACCTCGGTGAATTCATAGGATTGCCCGAGTTCCTCGAGCATCCAGAGGACGCGGCTGACCCGCGATCCGCGCGATCCGATGGCCTTGTACATGAGAACCTGCCTTTTCCCCGGACTCTAGACCATCCGCTATAGTCATACGATCGTGTCGAAGAGCCGCAGGATGAATGATATCTGGTAGATGAGCGCTGCCGCGACGAAAGCGATGTGGAAGCGGCGGTCGCGCACCAGGATCGCGGCGATGCAGAGCGCGACGAAGACCGGCGTGCGGAACAGGTATTCGTTGCCGAAGCGGGCGAAATGCTCCGGTCCTTTCAGCAGCGTGTCGATCACATCGAGCAGGTAGGTCGCGGCCAGCAGGCCGAAGAACCAGGCGCGGCGCGAATAGAAGAAGTCCTCGTAGCCGGTGTAGTCCAGCATCGAGTCCGGAAACAGCAGCGCACAGAGCAGGAACAGCGTGATGGCGTAGAAGATGATGAAAAGGTACTTGCCGAAGGTCCATGTCTCGATGGCGTAGAGGCCAAACTCCCACCACCAGAAATGCACCAGCGTCAACAGCACCGAGGCCACCCAGGCCAAGTGCACGGGATAGAGCCGGTATTGGCCGGGATGCTGGACGATGCGCGCCACCCCTGACAGCAGGCGGGCGACGCCGAGCCCGATCACCATGCCCATGACGATGCGGATATGCGGGAAGATGTCGTGGGGTGAGGCTAGTTCAGTTGCCATGCGTGATCACGATGCGGCTTTTCGAGGCCGCATATTGCGGTGTCGAATCCTCTGCTGCAACGGATTTTGCAGCACCTGTCGCAATCGCCGTTTTTGCCTTAAAACAGAAAATACCGCTGCGCCATCGGAAGCACCGTTGCCGGTTCGCAGGTCAACAACTCGCCATCCGCGCGCACCTCGTAGGTTTCGGGATCGACCTCGACATGCGGCGTGGCGTCGTTGAGGACCATCGAATGTTTGCCGATGCCGCCGCGGGTGTTTTCGACGGCGACGAACTGCTTGTCGACGCCAAGACGGCCATGCAAACCGGATTCGAGCGCGGCTTTCGAGACGAAGGTCACCGATGAATTGGTTCTGGCCTTGCCATAGGCGCCGAACATCGGCCGGTAATGCATCGGCTGCGGCGTCGGGATCGAGGCGTTGGGGTCGCCCATCGGGGCGGCGGCGATCATGCCGCCGATCAGCACCATGTCCGGCTTGACGCCGAAGAAGGCCGGGTTCCACAGCACCAGATCGGCGCGCTTGCCCACCGCGATCGAGCCGATCTCCTTCGACAGCCCATGCGCGATTGCCGGGTTGATCGTGTATTTGGCGATGTAGCGGCGGACGCGGAAATTGTCGTTGTCGCCGGTTTCCTGCGGCAGCGCGCCGCGCTGGCGCTTCATCTTGTCGGCGGTCTGCCAGGTGCGGATCGCCACCTCGCCGACCCGGCCCATCGCCTGGCTGTCCGACGAGATGATCGAGAAAGCGCCGATGTCGTGCAGGATGTCCTCCGCCGCGATCGTCTCCTTGCGGATGCGGCTTTCGGCAAAGGCGATGTCCTCGGGGATCGACGGCGACAGATGGTGGCAGACCATCAGCATGTCGAGATGCTCGGCCAGCGTGTTGACCGTGTAGGGCCGCGTCGGATTTGTCGAGGACGGGATGATGTTGGGCAGGCCACAGACCTTGATGATGTCGGGCGCATGGCCGCCGCCGGCGCCCTCGGTGTGGAAGGCGTGGATGGTTCGTCCCTTGATCGCCGCCACGGTGTTTTCGACAAAGCCGGATTCATTCAATGTGTCGGTGTGGATCATCACCTGTACGTCATAGGTGTCGGCGACCGACAGGCAGCAGTCGATCGCCGCCGGCGTCGTGCCCCAGTCTTCATGCAGCTTCAGCGAACAGGCGCCGCCCAGCACCATTTCCTCGAGCGACGCCGGCAGCGAGGCGTTGCCCTTGCCCGACAGGCCGATATTCATCGGGAAGGCGTCGAAGGACTGGATCATGCGGGCCATATGCCATGGTCCCGGCGTGCAGGTGGTGGCCAGCGTGCCATGCGCCGGACCGGTGCCGCCGCCAAGCATGGTGGTGATGCCGCTCATCAGCGCTTCCTCGATCTGCTGCGGACAGATGAAGTGGATATGCGCGTCGAAACCACCCGCGGTCAGGATCTTGCCTTCGCCGGCGATGATCTCGGTGCCGGGGCCGATGATGATGGTGACACCGTCTTGCGTGTCTGGATTGCCGGCCTTGCCTATGGCCGCGATTTGTCCGCCCCTGAGGCCGATATCGGCCTTGAAGATGCCGGCGCCGGCATCGATCACCAGCGCATTGGTGATGACGGTGTCGACCGCGCCCTGCGCCCGCGGCACCTGGCTCTGGCCCATGCCGTCGCGGATCACCTTGCCGCCGCCGAATTTCACCTCCTCGCCGTGAACGGTGAGATCTCTCTCGACCTCGATGATGAGTTCGGTGTCGGCCAGCCGGACCTTGTCGCCGACCGTCGGACCATACATCTGGGCGTAGGCGGCACGGGTTATTCTGGCCATCGGCGATTGCTCCCGAAATGCGCTGTGGTTGAAGCCGGGCTGCACATTGCCGCCATCCAATGGTCACGCAATGACCCGCTGGGCGACACCTTCTCATCCCATTTGGCGGTTGAGGTTGGCAGGTCACCCCAAAACGACCGTTTGCCAAATCGATGGAAGGAAAATCCATGCGCAAATCGATAGTTCTTGCAGCCGCCGCCAGCCTGATGCTGGCCGGTGCCGCCAGTGCCCAGCAACAGCCCGCCCCGGCCACGCCCGCCCCTGCGGCCAAAACGCCGGCGCCCGGCGGCCAGCAGGCCGCGCCGGCGATCCAGAGCGTCAACATTGTCGACATCACCGAACTGCCAAAGGACACCCAGACGCAGGTCAATCAGGTGATCGCCCAGCGTGGCGATGCTGGCTTGCAGAAACTGCGCAGTTCGATCGACGCCACCCCCAAGGTCAAGTCCGCCCTTCAGGCCAAGGGAATGACCTCGGCGCAGGTGGTCGCGGCCAGCATGGAGCCCAATGGCGCGCTGACCCTGATCACCAAGAAAGCCAGCTGACGAATCGGCGCGGCGGGCCGGTAACCGGTCCGCCGATCGCTTCAAGAAGGGAACCGTGGCAGGGCCGGAGTCGTTTCGTTTCCTGAGTGAAACAAACCCCGAAAGCCAACGATGACCATCATCACCTTGCCCGATTCCCGATGGCTGCATGCTATCGCGGCGGCTGCGTTTCTGGCCGCGAGCCTTCCCCAGGCCGCGCTGAACGCGCAGGGCCTCGAAAGCCCGGAAACCGTCGACCGGATCGTCGGCTCGCAGGTCAATCAGAAAGAAGCCAAGACAACAGCTGAAATCGATAAAGTGAGTTCGGCGATCGACCGCACGCGTGAAAACATCAGCACGGTGCGCAAGACGTCCAAGCTCGACAAGGTCGACATCGTGTTCCTGACCGACGCCGCGCGCAGCGAGGGCGGTCCGCCGCCGGCCATCGAAAACAAGGTCCGGCAGCATCAGGAGGATGTCGCCGAACTGCGCAAGGAGATCGAGGCCAACGCCTTGCTTTACAATGCCATCGATTCGCGGCGCGTGCTTGCCGAGGACGTTCTCGCCGTGGAGTTCGACGATCCCGGGAAGATCGTCATCTATGCGGCCGCCAAGCCGTCGGACTAGAGCGATTCCGGGAGAAATGTGAAGCGGGTTTCGCGGGAAAAGCGCATGGCGCTTTCCCTTGGGAAGCTGTGCGCGCCGCGCATGAGACGCCACAAAACTCACAGCTTGCCCATCACCTTCTGCTGGAATCCATAGACCTCGCGCTTGCCGCCAAGCGGCACCAGCGTGACGTCGCGCTCCTGGCCTGGCTCGAAGCGCATCGCGGTGCCGGCGGCAATGTCGAGGCGCATGCCGCGCGACTGTTCGCGGTCGAATTTCAGTCCGTCATTGGTTTCGAAGAAATGGTAGTGGCTGCCGACCTGGATCGGCCGGTCGCCGCTGTTGGCGACTTTCAGGGTGACGGTCGGCAGGCCCTTGTTGAGTTCGATGTCGCCTTGTGCGGGGATGATTTCGCCGGGGATCATCTGATATCACACAACGCCGAAGGCGAGGCCGACGCCGATCGCCGCACAGGCCGCGCCCGCAACGCGAGCCAGGCCACGCAACCTCTGGCCAAGGCTCAGGCCGTCGGCAATGCCGACGGCATGGAGCAGCGCGGTGGCGATGGCAAAGCCGGCCATGTATTCAAGCCCGCCAGCATTTTCCGGCACTTCGGTGCCATGGGCGTGCCCGTGGAACAGTGCGAACAGGCCGATGATGGCGACCCCGGCCGAGACGGGCAGATCGACCGCCAGCGCCACCAGCAGCCCGAGCGCCACCACGGAGGCCAGTATGCCCGGCTCCACGAACGGCATCGGCACATGGGCCATGCCAAGCGCCGCGCCGCCCAGCAAGACGCCGATAAAGGCGAGCGGCCAGGCCCAGATCGCTCGGCCGCCCTTGAGTGCCGCCCACAGTCCGACCGCGATCATGGCGGTCATGTGGTCGAGGCCGGAAAGCGGATGCATGAAGCCGGCCATCAGGGAGGAGGTGGTGCCGACACCGACATGGGCATAGGCCGGCATAGCGGCGGCCATCAACAGGATCGCAGAGAGGCAGAGGCGTTTGGCAGGGATCATTCTACTTGCCTTTCATGATTGCGGTGCCGCAGTGGTCACGCGGCCTTGCGGGGGCCGCAGCCTTCGGCCTTGAGGATGCGCTTCGTCGAAGCGGGATATTTCTTCAGCATCGCGGCAGGTCGGATCGGTCGGGCCGAAAAATTGCCGCCGCAGTTCGGGCAGACGCCATCCAGCACATGTTCCACACAATCGGCACAGAAGGTGCATTCGAAGGTGCAGATCAACGCATCCGCCGCCTCGGGCGGCAGGTCCTTGTCGCAGCATTCGCAGTTCGGGCGCAGTTCAAGCATTTTTCTCTCCTCACCGGATGGGTTGGTGCACGGTCACCAGCTTGGTGCCGTCGGGGAAGGTCGCCTCCACCTGCACGTCATGGATCATCTCGGCGATTCCTTCCATCACCTGTGCGCGGCTGACGACGTGGGCGCCGGCCTCCATCAGTTCGGCGACCGGGCGGCCGTCGCGGGCGCCCTCGACGACGAAATCGGTAATCAGCGCGATCGCTTCCGGATGGTTGAGCTTGACGCCGCGCTCCAGCCGTTTGCGTGCCACGATCGCCGCCATGGCGATCAGCAGCTTGTCCTTCTCTCGCGGCGTCAGGTTCATGCGGTTTCCTGAATCACATTGACCATAATTTGGGCAGCCCCGCCCTTCCATTGAGCAATCCGACGAGCGGAACCAGCCGCTGGCGCAGCTGGTAGCCGTCCTCGGCGTAGAGCCTCGCAAGAAGCTTGCCAGATCTCTTCACGCTCCAGGCGCTCGCACCGCCCCGGTCGCCGATGATTTCCCGCACCGGATCGAGCAAATCCTCGGCCCGCGCCGACACCATCAACAGCGTGGCCATGGCGATTGCGCCTCCGGCGACTGCCGGACGGGCCATGCTTGCTGCGATGTCAGGGCCGATGCGGAAATCCTCGGCATGGATGAGAAAACCGTTCTGGCGAACTCGCCAGCGGTCCCGGAAAGTGCCCAGCGTGGCGCGTTCGCCCATCGCCAGCCGGCCGAAGACCGTCGCTTCCAGCACCAGCGCCTCGGCTCCGGCGGCAAGTTCGACATCGAGCGTGCGGGCGAAGGCCGCCCGGTTGAAGACGATGGTTTCCTGCGGCAGCCAGGCGATGCGGCCGTTTTCGCCGACAGTCAGCTTGACCCGCACTTCGGCATGGTCGGATGCGGCGCGATAGACCTTCTCGCAGGCCTGGGTCGTTATCGTGGCGCTGGCATCCGCGCCGACATCCACATCCCATTCGAGGCGATCGCCGCCGGTCAGTCCGCCGGCGGTGTTGATCAGGACCGCTTCCAGCGGCTCGACCGAAACGGCCGGCAGCCTGATCTTGGCGGAGCCGTCCTGATAGAGGCGCCGCAGCCGCGTGCAGCCGCCTGCGCTGGCGCAGCCCAGCTGTGCCAGGCCCGCGGCGCGCTGGGCGCGAGGGGCCGAAAACCTCGTATATTCGATGGTGTCCACGCCGTCAGGTTAAGCACTGCGGCGGTTTTGTCGATATATAGCTTGTTGCTTGATGGCGTTTCCGTTTCTATAGAGGGAGCCACCTTGGTGCGGTCACGCGATGCCTGGCGGGGGTGTAAGGCGACGGTCGCGGCCTGATATCGAGGACAACAAGGCGCTGTTCAGTTGGCGTCGGGAAACGACAAAGTGGGGAAGAAACCGTATGGCTGACCAGCTGGCAACGGAAATCATCGAGAAGATCAAGGCCCATGCCGAGCCGGGCGGTGAAGAAATCACCACCAGCACCGAATTGACGGCGCTCGGCATCCATTCTCTGGAGCTGACGGAGATCATCTTCGATCTCGAGGAGCAGTATGGCATCGAGATCGAGATGAACACCGTCGATGCCTGGAGCAATCTCAAGAATGTTGGCGACATGGTCGAGGCCGTTCGCGCGCTGATCGCGAAAAAAGCCTGACCGAATGCTGAAGCGCGTCGTCATTACCGGCATTGGTGGGCTGTGCGGACTAGGCCCCGATGCGCAGGCAATCTGGGCCGAGATGCGGGCCGGCCGTTCGGCGATAGGCCCGATCGACAATCCTTTCCTGCACGATTTGAAGGTCAAGACCGGCTGCGAGATCAAGGCGCTGCCCGATCACGGCATCGAGCGCAGGCAACTGGTGTCGATGGACCGCTTCAGCCTGCTGGCTGTGATCGCGGCGAAGGAAGCCATGCAGCAGTCCGGCCTGGCCCCGCATGCGGACAACACTTACCGGATGGGCACGGTCATCGGGATCGGCGTCTGCGGGTTCGAGACGATCGAGGAGAACTACCGGGCGATCCTGATCGAGGGTAAGAACCGCGCCGGCATTTTCACCGTGCCCAGGGTCATGCCTGGCGCTGCCGCCGGCCAGGTCAGCATGCATCTTGGCCTGCGCGGGCCGGTGTTCGGCGTCACCTCGGCCTGCTCTTCGGCCAACCATGCCATCGCCTCGGCGGTCGACCAGATCAGGCTCGGCCGCGCCGATGTCATGGTCGCCGGCGGCACCGAGGCGCCGCTCGTCTGGGGCGTGCTCAAGGGTTGGGAGGCGTTGCGCGTGCTGTCGCCCGACACGTGCCGGCCGTTCTCGGCTGATCGCCAGGGGCTGGTGCTGGGCGAAGGCGCCGGCATGGCGGTTCTTGAAAGCTACGATCATGCCATGGCGCGTGGCGCCACCATCCTCGCCGAAATCGCCGGTGCCGGCCTCTCGGCCGACGCCTCCGACATCGTCGCTCCGACAGTCGAGGGGCCGGAGGCGGCAATGCGGTTCTGCCTTGCCGATGCCGGGCTCAATCCAGAGGACATCGATTACCTCAACGCCCACGGCACCGGAACCAAGGCCAACGACCAGATCGAGACCAACGCGATCAAGCGCGTCTTTGGCGAGCATGCGCGCTCACTGTCGGTTTCCTCGACCAAATCGATGCATGCGCATTGCCTGGGCGCATCGGGCGGGCTGGAGATGATCGCCTGTGTCATGGCTATCCGCGAGGGCGTCGTTCCGCCGACCGCGAATTACCGCGAACCCGATCCCGATTGCGATCTCGACGTGACGCCCAATGTCGCGCGCGAGCGCAAGGTGCGCGCCGCGATCAGCAACGGCTTTGCCTTCGGCGGCACCAACGCGGTGCTGGCGTTCAAGGCCATCTGATCCCGGGCCAACATCTGTCTCGGGCCGTCCGATTGAGTGGACTGTCCGTGCGCGGCGAACTGTCGCCGCATGTTGATCATGCCGGGTCGCAGCATAACTCTTGGCCTATCCCGCCACACCGCGCCCTTGGCGCAAATCCCCCGCAGGAGTTCCCGATGGCCGATTTGTCCGCCTTTCCGATCACCACCCGTTGGCCGGCCAAACATCCGGACCAGATCCAGCTCTATTCGGCAACGACGCCGAACGGAGTGAAGATCTCGATCGCCCTGGAAGAGATCGGCCTGCCCTATGAGCCGCACCTGATCAACATCGGCAAGGATGAAAGCTGGACGCCGGAGTTCCTGTCGCTCAATCCCAATGGCAAGATCCCGGCGATCATCGATCCCAACGGCCCGGACGGCAAACCGATCGGCCTGTTCGAATCCGGCGCCATCCTGCTCTACCTCGCCGACAAGACCGGCCTGCTCGTCCCGGCGGACGCAGCCCGGCGCTATGAGACGATCCAATGGGTGTTCTTCCAGATGTCCTCAATCGGTCCGATCTTCGGCCAGGTCGGTTTCTTCCACAAATTCGCCGGCCGCGAGATCGCCGACAAGCGCCCGCTGGAGCGCTATCGCGATGAATCGCGGCGGCTGATCGGCGTGCTGGACGGCAGGTTGAAGGGTCGAAAATGGATCATGGGCAACGACTACACCATCGCTGACATCTCGCTGCTCGGCTGGGTGCGCAACCTGATCGGCTTCTATGAAGCGCGCGACCTTGTCGGTTTTGATGACTTCGCCAATGTGGTGGCATGGCTGGAGCGCGGCTTGGCCCGACCGGCGGTGCGGAAGGGCCTGACCATTCCGGCAAAGAACTGACGCGGCCTGTCCAATAGACTGGCTGCCTGGCCGCGGATGACCGGGCCGCTCAGCTACTTGGTCTTTGCTTTCGGGCCGCCCTTGCCAATCACGGAGGCCGCGAGCGAGGCAGCGCCGCGCGCGGTTGCCACCACCGCGCCGGCCGCGATGTTCGCCGCTGTGCGAACGGCACCGGTCTTGGCTGGCGCCGGTTTACGCGGGCTGGCTGTCTTCGCGGCGGCCGGCACGACCTTTCTCGGCGCGGCCTTGCCGAAAGCGGCCTTCGCGTCTTTCGAGCGCTCGGCAAGCGCTGGACCGGCACCGGCCTTCGCCTGACTGGCCTTCGCGGACCTGGTCTTGGCGGCTGCGGGTTTTCTTGCCTTGGTTGCCATTGGAAAATCCCTTACGCCAAACAATCGGGTTCTCGGCCATAACGGCGCGAAAGTCTTAAGGTTCCCGTCAAAAAATATCGAAAATTAAGCGAGTTAACCAATGACCAGATCGGCGACCCGGCGCCGTGCCAGCACCCGTTCGATGTTGGGCATGTCGTTGGAGGCGATCCATGCGCGCGCATCCTCGTCGGAACGCCCATGGCCGTGCCAGCGCTCCATCAGGCGGCGTTCGAGTTCGTTGCGCGGCACCTCGACGAAGATCGAGTAATCGAACAGCGGCGCCAGCCGCGACCACGGCTCCTCATCGAGCAAGAGATAATTGCCTTCGACCAGGATGAATTTGGTCTCGGTGCCGATGATCGCCGCCGCGGCACGCGACAGTTCCATGCTGCGGTCGAAGACCGGGATGGCGATGTCGGGTTCGCCGGCACGAATGCGTTTCAGCAAGGTTTCGAAGCCGGCGAAATCGAAGGTTTCCGGCGCGCCCTTGCGCGCGCGCAGGCCGCGCTGGTCGAGCACGACGTCGTCGTAGTGGAAGCCATCCATAGGCACGACTTTCACGGCCCCTTCCGGCAGCAGGTCATGCAGGCCGGCCGACAGCGTCGACTTGCCTGCGCCGGGCGGCCCGGCAATGGCGACGATGAAGCGCTTTGCCTTGCCGGCGCGCTTGAAGATGGTGGCGGCCAGGTGGGCGATTTCGGACATGGGAGCCTCACTTGCCTGGATGATCGGCACGGTGTTTCCGCCGCATTTTGGCGGCACTCGCTGGAAATTTCAAACCCCGTGTTGCGCAGCCCGGCTCAAACAGGGACGGGCTGGCCAATGCGCAGGAAATCGTCGTCGAAGGGGACGTTCCATTGGGTGTCGCCGGCCGCGAGCCGCATCTGGCCGTTGGCCGTGGCGATCGCCCGGGGCGGCGTGCCGCCTGACAAGGGCAAAGCGCCGATGACATGGCGAAAGGAAAAACTGTGCCCTTCACCGAGCGTAAACGCTGTCGCCACCCCTTCGCGCTTCAGCCAGTTGTCGCCGATCGAGGCGGCATGGCCGACAGCCGTGCGCCCATCCTCGATGCCGAGCACGCCCAGGTGACGGCCGCTCCAGGGCGCGTAATCGCGCCCGCCATTGCTGAGCCACAGCATGGTGACCGGCAGTTCGGCCGGGTTCTTCAGCACCAGCACAAGGTCCTCCTCGGCACGGCGCGCCAGCGCCGTCCAGCCCGGCCCGCCATGGTCAGCCTCGACAAGGGTGACGAAATCCTCGCGCCGGTCCTCCATGCGGTACTGCGTCAGGTCGAGCGTGCCGCCGCCGGCGGCGGGAAAATGGCTGAGGTCCGCCGACCGCGCCGGATAGGCCAGCATGAAGCGGCCGCGCGCGGGGTCCGGCTCCAGCGGATCGGCCGGCGTCGCGGCAAAGCGCTTCGGCGAAAAGGCCAGCCTGCCGCCGCCCGTCATCACCGTCATTGGATGATGGGCGACGGAAATCGCGCCGGACCCGCCGGAAAACACATGTTCCTGATAGAGGAAAGGATGGTCGTCGACGAGCGTGAGGGTCTTGTCAACGCTGGCGCCCATGACCCTGTGCCGCAGCCGGAACACAGCCCGCCAGCCGCCCTCCGTCGCGCCGCTGTCGACCACGTCCCAGGCGCTGTTGGCCGGCCAGCCATGCAGCGGCGCCTCCTCGACATCGCTGCGTGAAAACGGCGCGCACAGGAAGTCGCCGGACAGCCGAACCGTGCCTTGCGGCAGGTCCCTGGGCAGCGGCTCGCCCGCATCGACCCATGGCGCGCGGTGCAGCGGTTTTATCAGGCGGCCGCCGCTCTCGACGGTCATGTCGGCGATATGGCCGACGGTGAGATCGAGCGAAACCGAAATGCCCTTGGCCGTGATCGTGCAGGTATCCATAGCGTGCTCACCCGATTCTGAAGGCGCAAGCAGAACTCTTTCGGCGCCCTTCGCGCAAGCGCCGCAACCGGCATTTTGCATCAGCGGTGCCTGCGAAGGCGGACAATCCTGGGGCTAACCACCATTAACCAAATGGACGCATCAATCGCGTTACGTTAGCTTCGCCTCATCTCAGCAACACCATCGCCAGAACAGACCTGCCTTGTCCAATTTGCGTTCCTTCCCGTTTGTCCAGAGACTTTTCGTCGCTCTTGGCCTGTTGCTGCTTGTTGCCGGCTGCTCGACCACGACCCCGCCGGACTCGGTGCTGGCCGTGCCCGCGCCACCGCAGAAATACGCAGCGATCGTCGTCGACGCCAGGACCGGCAAGCAGCTGTTCGAGGTCAACTCGACGGCGCAGCGCTATCCGGCGTCGCTAACCAAGATGATGACGCTCTATCTCCTGTTCGAGGCGATGGAGTCCGGCCGCGTCAACAAGGAAACGCAGATTCCGGTGTCCGGCCACGCCGCCTCGCAGCCGCCGACCAAGCTGCGCTTCCGGCGCGGCGAGTCCATCGATGTCGATTCCGCCATTCGCGCCATCGTCGTCAAATCGGCCAATGACGTGGCGGTGGCGGTCGGCGAATATCTCGGCGGCTCGGAGGACCAGTTCGCCGCCATGATGACATCCAAGGCGCGCGCGCTCGGCATGACCGGCACCACCTTCCGCAACGCATCCGGCCTGCCCGACAATGGCCAAATGACGACGGCGCGCGACATGGCGGTGCTCGGCATGGCGCTGCGCCAGCGCTTTTCGCAGCATTTCCACTATTTCTCCGAAAGCGATTTCATGTTCCGCGGCAGGCTGGTGCGCGGCCACAACGACATGCTCGGCCGCGTGCGCGGCGTAGACGGCATCAAGACCGGCTACATCAGAGCTTCCGGCTTCAACATCGTCACCTCCTACAATGCCGATGGCCGCCAGCTGATCGTGGTGGTGATGGGCGCCGACAGTGCCCGCCAGCGCAACGACCATGTCGAGGCGCTGATCCAGCGCAGCCTGTCGCCCGCGATGGCCGACAGCAAGGCAAGGCTGATGTTCGCCGAACAGCAATAGCAAGAGAGGGGCATCGGCGCCGCCCTTGATTTCGTCATCCCAGGGCGAAGCAGCCGCGCAGCGGCGTCGCGGAGACCTTGGGATCCATGCCGCGACCTTGCCACGGAGTGCAGCAGAGCGGAGTTCCGCACCGCAGCGGCATTTTGGAAGTCGCGGCATGGATCCTCGGGTCTGCGCCGCGTCGCTGCGCTCCTTGCTCCGCTCGTGGATGACGAAGTTCGAGAGGCTTCGGCTAATCTCGAATGTCTAGATGATGCGCCGCCTTCAGCCCGCCAAGAGCCGCCAAAGACCCGCAGCCGGCTATCGTCTTGCAGCTGTCACGCAATCGTGCGGAAGACATGGCATAGGCTGCGGAAACCGACAGTGGATATGTCCCGCCACCTCGGCGTATCCTCCCGTGCAGCGCGACAGCAGGAGCCCATCATGAGCACCACTCCCAAGGCATCCGAGCAGCAAGGCGCCGACAATCAGAACGACAGCGGCGGCGAATATCTCGAGGCGCCGACCACGCAGGAGGATTTGCACGGGGTTTCGGACGAGCATTTCGACACGCCCGAAGTGCCGGACTCCGAACCGGCTGGCCCAGGCGCGTCGCGGATAAAGCCTAAGAAAAAGCCATCGGCGATCTCGGGCCGCAAATTCCGCAAGCGCGACCTGGTGCGCATCGACGATCTCAGGCCGA
This sequence comes from Mesorhizobium sp. B2-4-17, assembly GCF_006441275.1. Lineage (NCBI taxonomy): Bacteria > Pseudomonadati > Pseudomonadota > Alphaproteobacteria > Hyphomicrobiales > Phyllobacteriaceae > Mesorhizobium > Mesorhizobium sp. B2-4-17. The sequence goes on from NZ_VFUX01000009.1 coordinate 70,822, forward strand.
GCCTCGCCGACCGCATCCGCTCCGACCATCCTGACCTGCCCAGGGGCGCCCGCATCAGCCGCGAGGAGCTCGGCCGCTACCGCATGCGCTACATGGAAGAGCTGCTGCAGCAGGAGCACGGCGAATTCTCCGAACTCGACCGCCAAGTGGTGGAATCGATCGCCCGGCAGGACACGATCTCCGAAAACTCGGAAGAGGAGTTCGAGGAGCACCGCTCTTTCGCTGACCGCATCTCCGACAACATGGCCGCCTTCGGCGGCAGCTGGTGGTTCCTGATCTCGTTTGCAAGCGTGCTTCTGGTGTGGATCGGCATCAATCTGTTCGAGGGCATGGCCGGCGCCTTCGATCCCTACCCCTTCATCCTGCTCAACCTGCTGCTCTCCTGCATCGCCGCCATCCAGGCGCCTGTCATCATGATGAGCCAGAAGCGCCAGGAAGTGAAAGACCGCCTGCGCTCCTTCAACGACTACCGCGTCAACCTCAAGGCCGAGCTCGAAGTGCGCCACCTGCATGAAAAACTCGACTACCTCATCTCGCGCCAATGGACGCGGCTGGCCGAAATGCAGCAGATGCAGCTCGACGCCATGCACGAGCTGGCCGGCGCCAAGAAGCAGAAACGGGAAGTGCGCGGCGCGAGAAGAAGGACGGTGAAGAGCGAGGTGGGGGGTGAGGGGCAGTAAGCTTGGGTTCCTCGCCCTGATTGAAGGGGATTCGAAGGACGGGCGAGACCCGTGGCTCGCCCCGGCAAGGGGCTCGGCGAAGCCGAGACGGAGAGGGGAGCGCCATATACAAATAGTCGACACCAGTGGCAGGGGCGCCTCGCATCCCATCACGGGGCGCCGCACAATCGCCAATTGCCCGTTGAAGCCCGCGCCCGCTTCCGCTAAGAAGCCGTGACTTGCCGGTTCACCGGCTGGTTCGTTTTCCGCATCGCCGGAAAGCACCCGTAGCTCAGCTGGATAGAGCGCTGCCCTCCGAAGGCAGAGGTCACAAGTTCGAATCTTGTCGGGTGCGCCAGATTTCGCTCTGCATTTCAGCTGGTTGCACCCACAAAGTGATGCAGCTTGCGTCGAAGCAAAAACCACCGAAGTAACTCGCTTTCTTCGTTGGCCGACCGATGCCGATCGACGCAGTATAGTCGGGCTCGTATCACCATTCTCTGCAGAGACAGCCGTTCATAAACCCCCAGCACCGATCGCGCGTTGCCTAGGAAGGTAGGAGTCAGCTATTCGGCTAGCAGTTCGTGTGAACAGTCTTGGGTGATAAATGCACGTGGCATCACGCAGAAAGTGAGACATTCCAACCCCAGGCGTCTCATGGCGCCGAACTCAGGTTAACAAAAAGCTGCGAAGTGTCGGTTGCATTGCATGGACGAACCACAGTTCGCATGTTTTTGCGACGGAGAGCGCTGCCTAAGCCCGTCATGCGAGTCCTCGTTCCATCAAAACTCAACCGAGGGTCGTGGCAAAAGGCACCAAGGTAAACTTTGTTAACCTGGATTCGTTGCCTGCAGGTGTCTAAGGCTGACTTGTGCGAATGTGTCTAGATGGGGCAGAATCCGGTTGGCCTGAGTCGGCCGCGCCGCCGGTCGCCCGTCCGCGCCACTAAGTTACAGGAAGAGAGAAGTGGTCGCGTTCGAGTCCCTTAACATACAATCACCTAAGCGGTCGCCCCAAACCCAGCGGGGTTGGGATGGATTCTTCCCCTACTACGCGGGCTATCCAGAAAGCTTCGCTCGGGCACTGCTAAAGAGCGCACTCCTTCCGAAGGGGGCGGTCGTTCTCGACCCTTGGAATGGAAGTGGTACGACCACATTTTCTGCGTCGCAACTTGGCCTTGTCTCGCGTGGATTCGATCTGAATCCAGTGATGATCGTGATCGCGCGGGCACGTCTGCTATCGCCTTCCGAGGCCGATAGTCTCGAAGCGCTGGCTCGGGACACCATAAAAGGCGTTCGAGCCGATCCACGAATCCTGCGGCCTGACGATCCGCTGCTCTGGTGGTTCGAACTGTCTACAGCTGCGCTCATCCGGGCGCTCGAGCGTCGCATTCGCGGCCAGTTGGTTGGCGAGTATACGTTGACGGCCAACGGCGTTAAACTGGATCATATATCCGGTTTAGCGGCCGCCTTCTATGTGGCGCTGTTTTCCGTTTGCCGACAGATGGCTGGGCATTTTCGCTCATCCAATCCTACTTGGTTCCGCAAGCCTAAGATCGACGAGAGTCTCATCACAGGAGATCGAGAAGCTATCCTCTCGTCGTTTGCGGCGAACGTCAAGAACATGGCCGCCGCCCTAGCTCAGCGCGCTACCGAACAGCATACCGACCATGCAGTAGCGGAGCTACAACTGGCGAACACCACCTTGACCGCTCTGACCGAAGCCAGCGTCGACATGGTGCTGACTTCGCCGCCCTATTGCACACGAATAGATTACAGCGCGGCGACACGCATAGAGCTCGCCGTGATGCATCCCCTGGTTGAGGTGAAGATGGAGGATCTCGGTCGTCAGATGATCGGCTCGACTCGAGTGCCGGATCACGACATTGCAGTAGACGCCGCCTGGGGACCGATCTGTGGCCGGTTTCTTGGGGATCTGAAGGCACATCCGTCAAAGGCTTCAGCCGGTTACTACTACAAAACTCATCTCGACTACTTCGAAAAGATGGCCCTCTCGCTCACCCATCTTGCTAAGGGACTTAAGCCTGCCGGGGCTGCAATCCTCGTGGTCCAAGACTCTTATTATAAGGACATCCACAACGATCTTCCCGGCATAGTGACGGAGATGGGTGCGGCTGCGGGCCTTCAGTTAAGACGGCGCCATGACTTCGAGTTCAAGCGCTCCATGGCCGGTATAAACCCCCACACTCGAACCTATAAGCGCGCCGCTGGGGCCATCGAGGCAGTACTCTGCTTCGAGAAGAGTCGAGAGGCGATCCAGCAATGACAAATGCGTCCCCCTTGATTGAGTCTATTGCCGCAACGTTGAAGCAGGCGAGCACTCAATCCTTGGATCTGTCGTTCAACGAACTTTTGGACATGAGTGAGAACGGTGAACTCAACATAACACCAGATTACCAGCGCCTGTTTCGTTGGAGTGAGGGACAACGATCCCGTTTCATCGAGTCTTTGCTTCTTGAGATGCCGGTGCCGCCCATCTTTGTTATCGAGGAACCGGACGGAACGTATCAATTGATCGATGGACTACAACGTATCTCGTCGTACCTACATATGCGCGCTAAGCTCTCGGCAGCGCATTTGGACCCGCCGGTTGCCCCTGGTGAGTTCCTGATCTTGTCGGATTGCGACATTGTTCCAGCCCTGAATGGCTTGACCTATAACGACTTTCCGACCGCCCTGCAGATCCGACTAAAGCGGGCTTTTATCCGCGTCGAGGTGGTCCGCAAGGAGACCGATCCTCGTTTCAAGTATCATATGTTCAAGCGGCTCAACACAGGCGGGGAGTTGCTGTCGGCGCAGCAGCTACGCAACTGTACTATCCGCCTGCTGGGTGCGGACTTTCCCGATTTCCTCATTCGTATGAGCGAGGTCGACAACTTCAAGGAATGCACCAGTGGCATGACCCCGGCGCGCAAGTTGTCGGCCTTTGATCAGGAGCTGGTCCTCAGGTTCTTCGCCTTGAAGAACAGGCGCGCGCGGTTCAAACACGAGGTTACGGACTTCCTGACCGAATATATGGAAGAGGTGGCCGATCCTATGGAGGCGGAAACTTTCGACTATGAGGTTGAGGAGAGCGTTTTTCGGCGGACTTTCCTAGCTCTACGTAAGGCGCTAGGAGATATGTCCTTCGCTATCGCCTATAAGACGCGTGACAAGCTGACGGCCGGGTTTGGTGCCTATCATTATGAGGCGATAACCATCGGTCTTCAGCCGGTGCTCGACCGTCTGGATCTAAACGATGATGTTGTGATCGAGCGCCTGAAGGACACTCTTATTGCCACCAAGCTTGACCCGGCCTTCATTGAAATGACCACTGGAGGCGGCAAGAATTCGCCTGGCCCGCTGAACGATCGCATCGGCTTTGTAGAACGACGGCTGGTAGATGCGTTCCCCGGATGACGTCTTTCAGGATCTCGAATCAGATCGGCTTCAGCGCGAGGCCGAACTCCGCCTGATCGAGAACATCGCCTCGCGGACCGAGGTCGAGGCTGAGCGCAACATGCTGTTCCGCTCGTTGACCCTCTTGACCTATGCTCATCTGGAAGGCTTCTGCAAGTTCGCTCTGCTGGCCTACGCGGGTGCAGTCAATGCTTTGGCCTTGTCTTGCCGCGACGCAGCCTTCCCAGTACTGGCTGCCAGCCTTGGCGATATTTTCGCGGCACTCCGCAATCCGAACAGCAAGGCACCAGAATTTCGTACTGGCCTGCCGGACGACCAAGAGCTCCATATGCTGTGGAGGGAACGAACGTTCGTCGAAGCCTACGAAGGAATCCTCAGCCGCACGGTCGAGATCCCCGATCGGGTAATCGACACGAAAGCCAATCTGAATTCAGTCGTGCTGAAACGGAACTTATACCAGCTTGGCCTCGACTATCCAGCAATCGATCGGCATCGCGGCACCATCGATCGGTTGCTTGGCGTGCGCAATGCCATCGCACACGGTGATGCTCTGCGGGTGCCGAGCGCCGATCATGTCCGCGAATACACTGCTGTCGCCTTCGAAGTAATGCAGTTCGTTCAAAGTGGTGTCTTCATTGCCCTGCGAGATGGGGCTTTTCGTCGAGTACCATCTATTTAAATCGCAGAGCCATCATATCATATCGCGTGCGGCCGCCACGCACCGTGAACCGTCAACCTGGCTGGTCGATCTGACCAATGGTTGCTCTTGCCCGCCCATTTAACGCACAAGATATTGCCAGCGATCACGTCGTTGCCGTCGAAGTTTCGGTCATCGATCAGAGGACTAGAATACCCCAAGATCAGCTCCAAGTAGAATCTGACCGGGCTCATAGGCTAAGCCCGGCCAGATCTACGCAGCATCACGCAGCGGCAGCGTTGCTCTCGGTCGGCGCGCCAACTTCGGAGGGAGCTGTTTTGGCTTGGAGCCGATCCCATGTCCCAAGATATTGATGAGCCTTGCGGCGGATGGCCTGCCGGCTCTCGTAGCCTCCGCCGACAAAAGTCAGCATCATCTTCCCACGAACCTCCCTCTCACGCATAACATCGGACCAGAACTCGGCGTCGCGCCTCCAGTCGAGCTCTCCTAGCCTCCTGCCCATGGCCGCGATGTCGTCGACCTCCAACGTCACGTCGAGGTCGTGGAAGATGGTCCCTAGTGCCCCCCAGCCTGGGCCTGTCAGATGGATGCTGTTCTTGGTATCCGAGAAACGCTCAGCGCCCATCATTTCGGTCATGCCGCTCAGGAAGCGATTGGCCTGGGTGACAAATTCATCAATACTGTCCTCGGACAGACGGCGCTGCCCCTCCGCCTTGTCCACGTTGGTCTTGGCCTCGGTGAACGCATCGCCCTCGGCGGCGCCGCGCACGAAGCGGACGAGGTGCTGCAGGACTACGAGGGCCGTCGACTTGGCACCGAGTGACGCGGCCTTCGTCTCCATGCCCCCGTTCGACTTGATAACGGCACGATCAGCGAGGCGACGGGTAGCCTCAACATAGATGTCGCTCGAATCGTAGTTCATAGCCATGGTGGGACTGATCGACGTCTGTTTGAAGTTGAAGTCCGCAAATAACTGCCTCAACTCCTTGAGATCGAGAGGCTTGTCGGCCTGCCGCGGCGCAAAGATCACAAGCGGGAGAGTGAACTGGTCGATCAATTCGTTGAGGGCCCTGCGTTCATCAATGCTCAGTGCTTCATCGTTGGCCAATTCCACAAGCTCAATAACTCCAGACACACGAGCGAGACCATCGAGGACGATCCTCCCGTTCGACTTCGACATGTCGAGGTGAAGGGTGCCGGCCCCCTCCACGCCGCTCTCATTGAACGGATCGAACCGGAGATGTCTTTTAACGGCGACGGAAATCGCAGGGAAGGCACCGAGGATTACCGCTAACTGGGAGAACCGCTTCCGGATGTAGGCCTGAATGGCACGGAGACGATCACTGGTGGTGGTGCGCTGGAGTTGGACGTAGATTTGCTCGAGCTCCGGATCGAGCTTCTTCCAGAAGCGCGAACGCGGATCGTGCCCAAGGAATGCCTCCAGCGAGCGCGGCGAGATTTGGGTAGCATAGGTTGCGAGCCGATGACCGTAGGCGCCTTGAACGGCCGCAATGCGGATGGTAAGTTGAGTAGAATTAAGCACGGTGTTCTCCATGGTGCTTGGTTGAATGATGCCGGTGAGGGCAGAAACCTCGCCGGCATTTTCTTTTGGAGCATACCCGACCGGGCGGGGTCAAGACGTCCCCGTAGGTAATTTCCTATTCCCCGTAGGATTTTTCTACGGGGATGGCTACAAATGATGCGGGATTTCGGAAGGCCTGCTGGCTTGTCGGATTGGACGTCGTCCGGATTTCCAGAATCGACATCTCGCAATGCGCCTAACCGCTCGTCGGAGGATGGCAGCGATCTTTCGCAGTGCAATGAGCCGTAGAGCCCCGATCGTGAAGATGCTCAGCCACCCAACCGAAGAACCAATCCTCGTCCCTAACACCAGCCCCTACGACGAAGGAACCCTTGGCTCCTCCACCAGATAAAACCTATCCTTCGGCGAAAAGTCCGTGATCAGAAATGAAAACGAGGCTGTCTTCAGCGGGTCGACCTTGCCTTTGCGGAACAGCAGCCTGTCATAGGGCTCGAAGTCGCGTTTGAATTCGGCGAAGCTGTCGGATTTGATCATTTTGTCCTCGCGCTGCGCCTGGTCGAAGGACAGCCCGTCGCCATAGTCGCTCGGCCGGTTCATGATCGGCTGCAGCTCGAATTCGAATTCGATCCAGGCGTCGCCGCTGTTGTTGCGGGCGACGATCTTCAGCGGCAGGAAGCCGGTCGCGTAATTGCCTGCCGTTCCGAACGGCTGGATCGGCATGGCGGCGCGTATGGTCAGCGTCACCGGGTCCGCGGTCTCCAGTTCCTCGGTGACCACGATCGGGTCGGTGCGCGTTCCGGCGCCGGTGGCCGAAAGGATCCTGAAGCCGCCGAGTTCGTCCGAGAACGAGTAGGCGCCCGCCTGGAAGAGTTTGGTCCCGTCGGCTTCGGCGCGTGGGCAGTCCGCGGCCAGCAAAGCCGCACACACCTGCACACAGCGCAAGCCTCGACCCATCATGGCTCAAGTATGGACGACAATTGCCCGGCCGCCTACTGGCAACAGACGGCATGATGGTGACCGCGATCGATGGGCCCACAGGGTGGTCGCAGGCAAGGGCGCTGCCGCAAAAGGGTGAGCTGGGTTGTCGGATCTGCCGGCGGACCGCCGGAATACACCCTCGCGGCCCGCTGGCGGACAAGGCGCTGTGTCAGCCCGTCGCCTCGCCTCAGCCTGCCGCCATGGCCCGCACGCTCTCGCGTTCCACCAGCGGGCATTCCAGCTTGGTGATGGGATAGCGCCCCCGCCCGGGCGGCGAGGGCGCCTCGAGCTGTTCGATTGCCCATTGGCCCATCGCCATATGCGGCAGGATCGAGGTGGTCAGCGGCGGGAACAGGTGACGGGCGATTTCCTCGTCGTCGTAGCCGACCACGGAGATGTCCTGCGGGATGTGCAGGCCGGCTTCCTTCAGCGCCTCGTAGCAGCCGATCGCCGTGCGGTCGTTCTGGCAGAAGATGGCGGTCGGGCGGTCTTTCAGCGCCAGCAGCTTCACCGTTGCGGCATAGCCCGCGCTGGCCGACCAGTCGCCTTCGACCACCAGTTCGGGGTCGAAGGGGATGTCGGCCGTGGCGAGCGCGCGGCGGTAGCCTTTCAGCCGGTCCTGCGCCGCTTGCATCCAGGGTTCGCCGGTGATGGTGGCGATACGGCGGTGGCCGTGGCTGATCAGGTGCCGGGTCGAACTCTGGCCGCCGGCGATCTCGGAGGGAACCACGGCGGGGAAGGCATAGTCCGACGTGTAGCAGTTGAGCAGGATCACCGGAATGTCGAGGCTGTAGAGAAAGTCGGGCGCCGTGATCTCGCGGGTGAAGATGGTCATGTAGATCAGCGCCGAAATGCCCCGCCGGGTCAGCGCCTGTATGGCGCGGGGCTCCATCACGGCATCGCCCATGGTCTGCGCCACCAGCAGCACGTTGCCGGCATTCCACGAGGCCTGGCGCGCGCCCTCGATGGCCACCACGGCCTCCGGGCTGGTGGCGAGCTGGTCGACGGCAAAGCCGATGACCCCGTCAAGACCTTCAAAGGCCGCAACCGGCGTCTTCAGCGCGGAGAAGGCCGGCGCGCTGTAGCCCAGCGCCCTGGCGGCCTCGATCACCCGCTCGCGCGTCTGCCGCGACAGCCGTATCCCTGGCGAATTGTTCAGCACGAAGGAAACGGTCGCTTGCGAGCAGCCAGCAGCCCTTGCGATGTCGGTCATGGTGACCCGGCCCTTGGGTTTTGCCGGCGCCTTACGGCGCCTCGCTGTCTCCCGATCCGTCGTTTCGCTCATTGCATTCCTGTCCCAATCCCCGGTGCTGTCTAGCGGCAGCCTGCCGGATCGACAAGATGGCGCGGTGGCATCGATTTATAGAAACTGCCCCATGACTTATATCTATTAGCAATCTCGCGGTCCATTGCTCATGCGGCTCCGCACACCAGAAATGCAACGGCAAAGCGGCATTAAGCGCCGCGCGACCAAAGTCTTGGCTAGCCGGCGCGTCGACTGCGGGACCGCAGTGGCAGGGTCAGGTCGAGGTTCGGAACTAATACTGTTTACTAATACAAAAATGCGCTGTAACGTCAATCCGTCGCATCCGGCCCATCGGTTCCGGGGGGCGGCGGAAAGCGAGCGTGGCTGGCCCGATGGCGAGCGGACTTGGGCTCCGCGAGCTTTGTCTCGGACATATGATATGTCAGACAAATCGGACTATTTACGAACGAAGGATGAGTCTCTAAAGTCCCTGGCCGTGGCTGGAACGACGCCATTCTTTCAGTGCCGGGAACCCCTGAGGAGGAGGGGCATCCAAGCCGCAAAAGGCAAATTCAGGTGAGCAAGGCAAATTCTCAGTGAGCAAGACCGGTCGGCCGATGGCTGGACCAAAACGGGAGGTTGAACATGAAGTCTTTGATACGCAATGCATCCGTGGCCGCCGCGGCTCTCGCCGTCGGCCTGGCGGCGACCGCCATCGCGCGCGCCGACGACAAGCCGACGCTGGCCTTCGTCGTCAACGGCGCGTCCGATTTCTGGAAAGCCGCCGAAGCCGGCGTCAAGAAAGCGCAGGGCGAACTGCCCGACTACACGCTTGAGCTCAAATATCCGGAACAATCCTCGGTCGCCATCCAGCAGCGGCTGATGGACGATCTGGTGACGGCCGGCGTCAAGGGCATCATGGTCTCGGCCGTCGATCCCAAGACCTCGACCGATGGCCTGAACAAGATCGCCTCGCAAACCGCGTTGTTCACCACCGACAGCGACGCCCCGCAGACCAAGCGTGTCGCCTATATCGGTTCCTCCAATGTCGATGCCGGCAAGCAGGCGGCCGAAATCGCCAAGAAGGCGATGCCGAACGGCGGCAAATGCCTGGGCTTCGTCGGCCTTCTCGGCGCCGACAACGCCAAGGAGCGCATCCAGGGCATGAAGGATGGTCTCGCCGGTACCAAAATCGAGCTCGTCGACGTGCGCGGCGACGACATCGACCAGGCCCGCGCCAAGAAGAATGTCGAGGACGCGCTGGTCGCCAGCCCCGACGTCACCTGCATGGTCGGCTTCTATTCCTACAACACGCCGCGCATCTATGAAGCGCTGCGCGACGCCGGCAAGCTCGGCTCGATCACCGTCGTCGGCTTCGACGATGATCCGATCACGCTGGGCGGCGTCAAGGAAGGCACCATTGCCGCCACCGTCGTGCAGCAGCCCTTCGAATGGGCCTATCAGGGCATGAAGCTGATGGCAGCCTACCTCAAGGGCGACAAGTCGGGCATCCCGGCCGGCAATCTGATCATCATCCCGACCAAGATCATCGGCAAGGATGATGTCGACGCATATGCCGCCAACCTGAAGGCGATGGCTGGAAAATAAGGCCACAGGCAGTTCAGCCGGCTCAAGCTAGCCTTGAGCCGGCTGCTCGCATTGACGAACACCGCGAGGATCGTCAGTCTGAAGATGGACCAAAATGGCCCACCGGCTGCTGTCAGGCATGATGAATTATTCCGACACATCCATCTCGGCAATCACCCCGTTCCTCAGCCTCGAGAACGTGCGCAAGACCTATCCGGGCGTCGTCGCGCTCGATGGCTTTTCGATGGAGGTGAGGCCTGGCGAGGTCATCGGCCTCGTCGGCGAGAACGGCGCCGGCAAGTCGACCCTGATGAAGATCCTCGGCGGCGTCACCACGCCGGACACCGGCACCATCACCGTCGACGGCACCGCCCACAAGGGCCTGAGCGTCGAAGGCAGCCTTGGCTCGGGCATTGCCTTCGTCCACCAGGAGCTCAACCTGTTCGAGAACCTCGACGTCGCCGCCAACATCTTCTTCGGCCGCGAGCCGCTGCGCGCCGGGCCGCTCAGGCTCGTCGACCGCGCCAGGCTGCGCGAGATGGTGGCGCCGTTGCTCAAGCGCGTCGGCGCCAATTTCTCCGCCGACACGCAGGTCGCCGACCTGTCGCTCGCCCAGCAGCAGATGGTCGAGATCGCCAAGGCGCTGTCGATCAAGGCAAGGCTGGTCATCCTCGACGAGCCGACCTCGAGCCTGCCGATCGCCGAGACCGACAAGCTGCTCGACGTCATCAAGGGGCTGAAGGCCGACGGCATCAGCGTCATCTTCATTTCGCACCGCCTGCACGAGGTCGAGCGTGTCGCCGATCGCGTCGTCGTGCTGCGCGACGGCATGCTGGCCGGCACGCTGGGCAAGCGCGATATAAACCATGACCAGATGGTCAAGCTGATGATCGGCCGCATGCTGAAGGAGCGCGAGAAGGCTTCCGAGGCCGCGCGTGCGCCGGGCGCCGTCGCCCTGTCGGCCAAGGCCGTCCGCACCCCCACCTATCCCGGCCGGCCGGTCGAACTCGACGTCAGGCGCGGCGAAATCCTCGGCCTTGCCGGCCTTGTCGGCTCCGGCCGCACCGAACTGGCACGCGTGTTCTTCGGCATCGACGGCTGCCTCGGCGGCACGCTCGAACTCAACGGCACGCCGCTTGTCCTGCGCTCGGCCGCCGACGCCGTCGCGCATGGCATCTTCCTGGTGCCGGAAGACCGCAAGCTCACCGGCATCCTGCTCGATTTGTCGATCGCGCAGAATATTTCGCTGCCCAATCTGCCGGCCCATGCGAAGCGATCGCTCGTGTCCGCAGGCGCCGAAACGGCAACCGCCGAAAAGCAGAAGAAGAATCTCGGCATCAAGGCGCCCTCGGTGCAGACCCGCACCGGCACGCTGTCGGGCGGCAACCAGCAGAAGGTCGTCCTCGGCAAATGGCTGGCTATGAACCCGAAGGTGATGATCCTCGACGAGCCGACGCGTGGTATCGACATCGGCGCCAAGGCGGAGATTTACGGGCTGATGCGCGCGCTCGCCGATGCCGGGGTCGCCGTGCTGATGATCTCCAGCGACATGGAAGAGGTGATCGGCGTGTCCGACCGCATCGCCGTCATGCATGAGGGCCAGATCTCGGGCATTCTCGACAAGGACCGGTTCAGCCAGGAAAACGTGCTGCTGCTGGCGGTGGGCAAGCAGCCGAAATAGTTTTTGCCTCGGGGTCGCGGAAGCGCGAGCTGCTCGGGCAAGCATTGGGGAGAAGACGATGAGCAAGAAAGATCTCGGCCTGCTGATCCTGATCCTGGTGGTCGGGGCCATCGTTGCCATCATCAACCCGCGCTTCCTGTTGCCGATCAACCTTGCCAACACCTCGAACCTGATCGGCCTGTTCGGCATCCTTTCCATCGGCCAGGCCTTTGTCATCATCACCGGCGGCATCGAGCTGTCGGTCGGTTCGCTGGTGGCGTTGCTGGGCACGCTGTTCATCGACTTCATCGCCGTGCGCGAACTCGACTGGCCGCTGGCCTTCGTGCTGATCATCGCATTGGGGGCCATTATCGGCCTGGTGCATGGCTGGCTGATCACGCGGCTCAAGCTGCAGCCCTTCGTCGTCACGCTGTGCGGCCTGTTGATATATCGCGGCGTCGCCCGCTTCTACACCGCCGACGGCACCGCCGGCTTCGCCTTCGGCCAGAACTTTCCGGAGCTCGAATTCCTCTCTGCCGGCCGCTCCTGGGGCGTGCCGAACTCCTTCTTCGCCTTGATCGTCATCGCCATCGTCATGTGGGTGGTGCTGCACCGCTCGGTGTTCGGCCGTTATCTCTACGCCATCGGCAAGAACGAGGAGGCGGCGAAATATTCGGGCATCCGCACCGGGCGCATCGTCATGGCGGCCTATGTCATCTGCGGCGTGCTGACGGCGCTGTCGGCGATCTATTTCGCCATGTACACGCGCTCGATCTCGCCGGCCAGCCACGGCCAGTTCTACGAGCTTTACGCCATCGCCGCGGCGGTGCTTGGCGGCTTCTCGTTGCGTGGCGGCGAGGGCTCGCTGATCGGCGTCCTCCTCGGCACCGTGCTGCTGCAGGAGTTGCAGAACCTCGTCAACCTGCTCGGCATTCCGTCCTCCCTCAACTTCGCGGTGATGGGTGGCGTTATCCTCATCGGCGTGCTCGTCGACCAGCAATGGGGCGTGTTCCGGGCCCGGCGGCGCATGATCGACGCCAGCCGCAAGACCATAGCTGGCGCGGCCGCTGAGTAACATCCCTGCCACTCTGCGCCGCGCTTGCCCGCACCTTGCGCGGCTGAGCCCGTCAGGCTTCAGCGCGTGCCTGTCGGAGCTACCGGTTGGTCGCGCTTGCGGCGCGGCGAACGCTTTGCAACAGGATGGCGAGACAGCCGACCAGCAGCAACGCGCCGCCGAGCAACGGCGGCAGTGCCAGCAGCTTCACCGCCGCAAGCACGGCGGCCACCAGCACCAGCGCCAGCAGCGCCAGATTGCCGTCATCGACGAACATGCCGAAGAATTCCTTGGCGATAAGACGAATGACGTTCATCGGACGAGCCCTCCAGCGGCTGCGGGGTGGGTAATGCGCAACCAGCGCACCATGGCGAAGGACGCCACCGCGATGATGGCGAAGATGGCGAGCAGGGCGAGATCGGCGCCTGGCCAGTCGGCGCCGATGCCTTCGCCGGTCCAGAAGATGCCGAAGCTGGTCAGCATCAGACCGACCACGAATTTGAGTGCATTCTCCGGAACGCGCGCCAGCGGCCGGTGCACGGCAAGGCCGACAAGCATCACCAGGACGAAGGCCGCCAGCGCACCCAGGCTGGCGTAGAGCGTCTGCCCGTGCGCGGCACCGACGGCAATGACGATGAACACCACCTCGACGCCTTCGAGCAGCACCGCCTTGAACGACGCCAGACCGGCAAGATAGTCGGCGCGGCGGTCATTGGCCTGCCGGTTCAGGGCGGCGGTTTCCTTGGCAAAGGCCGCCTCCTCGTCATGCAGGGCGATCACGCCGACACTGCGCAGGATGGCCTTTCGCAGCCAGCGCATGCCGAACAGGATCAGCAGCACCCCAACAACGAACTGCAGCGTGGAGATCGGCACCAGCGCCAGCAGCGGGCCGAACGCCAGTACCAGGGCCGCCAGCACCGCCAGCGCCAGGGCGGCGCCGGTCAGGGCCGGGCGCCAGCTGCGTGTCACCCCGACCGCGAGCACGATGGTGAAGGCCTCGACGACCTCGACCAAGGAGGCGAGAAATGCCGCCGTGACCGTCGAGAGAATGGGTGTCAGTGTCTGCATGAAGGCGCCCTGTGTCTTCGTTTGATCATGAACTTTTGAAAGGCCGTTTCCACATTCGGCATCGTGGTTAGCATCACTATGCGGTCAGCACCACACAGCGCTCCGGCGGCAGCGAAAAAGCAAGCGAAGCGCCAACCGGCGGCGCTTCGGGCCAATCGAGCCGCACGCGGTGGGGGCCGAGGTCGACCGCCAGCCGCCAGCATCGGCCCTGGAAGGCGCTCGACAGAACCTTGCCCTGCAGACGGTTGTCCGGATAGGCGTTGGCCGGGCGTGCGTCTTCGGGACGGATGACGAGCATGCCGGCGCCAGGGCGTGCGCCCGGCGTGCGCACGGTTTCGGCGTCGCTCTCGGCGATTGTGAAGCGTTCGTCACGGACCTGTCCGTGAACGATCGAAAAGCCGCCGATGAAGCTGGCCACGAAGGAATCGGCGGGCGCCTCGTAGATCGCACGTGGTGTATCGAACTGGACGATCTCGCCTGCCCGCATGATGGCGATGCGGTCGGAGACCGCCATCGCCTCCGCCTGGTCATGCGTCACATAGACGACGGTGATGGCCTCGCGGCGCACCAGTTCCATCATCTCGATGCGCATATCCTCGCGCAGGGCCGCGTCGAGATTGCTCAGCGGCTCATCGAACAGCATCAGCGCTGGACGCGCCGCAAGGCAACGCGCGATGGCGACCCGCTGCTGCTGGCCGCCGGACAGTTCGGTCGGGTAACGATCCCTGTAGGGAGCAAGGCGGGTGACGTCGAGCGCGTGGGCGAGCCGCTGGGCGATGTCGCGATCCGAAAGCCGCTGTGAGCGCAGCCCGAAGGCCAGATTGTTGGCGACCGTCATGTGCGGCCACAGCGCATAGTCCTGGAAAACCATGCCGATCCGCCGCTTCTCGGCGGGGATGACCGACGTTTCGCTCCACACGACACGCCCGTCCAGCGTGATCGATCCGCTTTCGGGTTCGACCAGCCCAGCGATGATGCGCAGGAGCGTGGTCTTGCCGGAGCCGCTGGCGCCAAGAAGCGACACCACTTCGCCGGCATCGATCTTGAGATTGAGGTCGCTCAGGACCGGACGTCCACCGAGCGATTTGCAGATGCCGGCACAATGCAGGGAGGCGGTCATGACAAGGTTCCCGTTCTCGCGGCTTGACCGCTGCCCACGCCGGTATAGCCCACACTTCGACGCGGTTTGACGAACCGCCGAAGCGGGTACCAGACCAGCGCGGCACCGATGCCGGCGGCCGCCATGGCGACCAGCGCGATCGCCGATGCCAGCCCATCACGATCGTGGCTGAACAGTTTCAGGATGAGCGTCGGCGCCGGCGGCCCGCTCTGCGGAATGAGCATCTGCGAGATGGGCAACTCGAATACGGTGCGGATGAACGTCAGCAGAAAGGCCGTCACCACGCTCAGCAGCACCAGCGGCAAGGTGATCGCCAGCAGTCGCCGGATTGTCCCGACGCCATGCAGGCGCGCCGCGTCCGTCAGGCTCGGTGCCAACTGGCCGATGGCTGAAAGGATCACCACCAGACAGTAGGGAAGTGCTGCCGCGACATAGCCCATAACCAGCAGCGAGCCGTCGCCATAGTGGGGAAACGGCCAGTCGCGGAACCCCGGCAGGCGATTCCAGACCAGGATATAGCCGAAGCCGAGCACGATGCCCGGTATCGCCACCGATCCCAGCGACAGGCCGACGACGGCGCTGCGCAGCACCGGGCCCGCGCGATCGAGTTGCGCCGACAGGAGTAGGGCAAGCGAACTGGCGATAAGCGCCGTCAGCCCGGCGTAAAAGAGGCTGCGCAACAGGCCGTCATTGGCCGCGGTGTTCAGGCTGAGCGCCGCCACCACATTGGCACTGGTGAAGTTGCTCCAGATGAGCCCGTGACCCAGCGTCTGCGTCAGGGCGCGTGCCGCGATCGCGGCAAGCGGCAATGCCAGTGCGAGGAAAGCGATGGCCAGGGCCGCCGCCATGGCAAGCCAGCGCCACGCCCCGAGATTGTAAAGCCGGGCGGGCCTTGCGCGGCCGGAGATCAGGCGCGGATCGGCGCGGCGGCGCAGCAGCCTGTCCGCCACCACGACGAGCAGCACAAGGCTGAGCAGGATGAGCGCCTGGGCGCCGGCGGCGGGAAAGTCGACGGGGTAGTCGCTGGCGGCGGCGTAGATGCCGTAGGTCAGCACGCCGAAATTCGACATTCTGGCGATGGTCGAGGCCAGGCCGAAGTCGGACAGCACCTCGGCGAAGGTGGCGATGAAGCTCAAGGCGATGGCCGGCGCCAGCAAGGGGCCGTTGATGCGGAGCCAGATCCTGAGTGGCGTGGCACCGGAGAGCCGCGCGGCATCCTCCAGTTCGCTGCCCAGGCCGGCGAGCGCGCTGCCGATGATGAAGGCGGCCAGCGGAAACAGGCTGAGCGTGTGGACAAACACCAGGCCGGCCAGGCCGAAAAAAGCCGAGCTCAGCGCGGCAGGCAGCAGCCCGAACTGCGCCAGGTAACCGCCGGAGGACATCAGCAGCACCCAGGCGAGCGCCTTGAGATAGGACGGCGTCAGGAAAACCAGCCACGGCACGATTGAAATCGCTGTCCGCCCCGGAATGTCGCAGCGCTGGACCAGGACCGCGAAGGCGCCACCCAGCGCCGTCGTGGTGCAGGCGACGAGCATGCCGAGTTCAAGCGAATGCAGGACAGAGCCCGCGACATAGGGCGAGTTGAAGACGCGGGCCAGCGGCTCGAAACTCAGGCCGCTGCTGGCATCTTGCGCGGCAAACAGGCCGGGCATGACCGCCTGAACCAGCACCAGGGCAAGCGGCAATCCGATCAGCAGGCCAAACACGGCGTAAACCGCAAGTGGACCGCCATAGCGGGCGAGCGACGACAGACGGCCCAGCGGCGGTTTTCTGGCGCCGGCGCCGCGGGCAAAAGCCGCGGCGCCGGAATGCTGGACGATCGTCATTTCCCGAACAGCCGGGTCACTGGACGAAATTGGCCTTATACCACTGCTTCCACTCGGTCTCGTGAGCGGAGGCCACGGCATCGTCGAGATGCGTGTAGGTGATGTTCGTTTCACGGCCCGGCTTGGCGTTGATGCCCTTGATGATCGGGATGTAGAAGAAGTCGGTATCGTCGCCATTCTGCATGGCGGCCTGGCCTTCGGCGCTGGTGACGAAGTCGATGAATTTCCGCGCCGCATCCATGTGCTGGGTCTTGGCGCTGATGCCGAGGCCCTGCGGCAGCGACACCGAACCTTCGCTTGGATAGACCGCGACGACGGGTTCGCCGGCGGCGATCTTCGAGAAGATGGCGCTGTCTTGATTGATGCCGACCGAGGCATCGCCGGTCAGCACCGCCTTGTTCACCTTGCCGCCGCTCGACAGGCCCGACAGGGACTTGTTGGTCAGCGTCTTGGTCAACAGGGCCTTGCCGGCGTCGAGGCCGTTGGTCTGAAAGAAGCCGGCCAGCCATTGATAGGCAGGGCCCGACAGATTGGGATCCTTGGCCGCGACCTTGCCTGCGAAGGACTGAAGATCGGCCCACGACTTGGGCAGCTTGTCGGCGGGTACTTTCTTGGTGTTGACCTCGATGGCCGTGGTGCTGGTGCCGGTCGGCAGGAAAGCGTGGCTCTGCGGGATCAGCGACTTGCCGAGATCGGTGAATGCCACCTTATCGTAGGCGGCAGCGGGAATCGCCTGCAGCACGTGGTCGGCCGCCATGCGCTCCATGACGGCGGAGCCGTCGAGCCAGACGATATCGAACTGCGGGTTGCTGCCTTCGGCAGCGATCTTGCCCAGCGTCTCGCCGGTGCTGCCAGGCTCGACGACGTCGACCGTGAGACCGGTCTTGGCCTGGAAGGCCTTGGCCACCGGGCCAGCGAAATCGAGCGCATCATAAAGCACGAGGTCTGATGCCGAAGCAGGTGCTGCGGCGGTCAGCGCGCTCAAGCCAATTGCGAAGCAGAAAATGGTACGGGCGTTCATCTTGTTCTCCAGTGGATTTCCCATGGGCATAGTAAGCCCCATTGTATCATGTACGAACAAATTGAATGTTTTGTGTCACGCGCAGGAGTTTCTAGCTTTTATTGTTATTATTCTTGCGGACGCCGCGCTTTGTCCATGCCTTGTCGATCGCCCCACGAACCGTGCTCAGCCGCTCGAGGGCATCAAAGGCGGCTTCGCTGTTTCGTTTCGCCAGCCCGATGATCATCGCTTCGATGAGCACGATCGTGCCGCCATGCATGGCCAGGTGATCGGCCTTGCCGCGCGGTATTGGCAGCGTCTCGGCCACCTTGCCGGACACCAGTGGAGCCAGATTGTCGCTGATGAGCACGACCGGGACATCGACCTGCCTGGCTTGTTCGAGAATGATCTCGACCTCGCGGTAGAGCGGCGCATAGGCCATCATCAGCACGGCGTCGCCCTTGGCGAGCCACAGCAGGCGGTCGGCGAGCGCAATTCCCGATACCGACAGCGCGCTGGTCGGCAGGCCAATCCGGTTGAATTGCAAACTGGCATAGTCGGCCATGACGCCCGATGGACCGATGCCGAAGACATGGCGGCGATTGGCCTGCGCCAGAATGTCGATGCTGCGCTCGAACGCGGCCGCCATCTCCGGACGCTTCAGCACGTCGAGCACGCTCTCGTGGATGTCGATCACATGTCGCAATGCGCCAGCGCTGTCGTCGCCGGTCTCCTGCAAGGTGCGCGCCAGGCGCTTGCCGGGGGATGGCGTGCCGGTCAGGTCCGACAGCAGCATCTGGCGAAGCGCCGAGAGGCTTTCGAAGCCAAGCGAGCGCGCCGTCCTAACGACGGTGGCGTCGCTTGTGCCGGCCAATTCGGCGATCTCGGCCGCCGATCCCAGCAGGACGGACTGCTTCTGGTCGACGAAGAACCGCGCCATGCGCTGCTCGGCGGGCGGCAGATTTTCGAGCGCCGCCTGGACCCGGGCATCGACCGTCGCCTTCCGATCTTTCGAGGCATCATATGTCATGTCGGGCGGTCATTTTTCTGGCTGTAGCAATTGCAACGGGCGCCACCATCCGAAATGTCTATTACAAGGATGTGACAATGGCGGTCGGCCCAGGCGAACATGTCTGCCTGCCGAAAGACGAGCGGCCGCAAACCGCCGGAAGCGGCGGCCGTTGCCTCGTGAGGTGCGAAAATCGAGCTGTAGGGCGGAGGGCCTAGATCATGCCCGACATGTCGGAAAAGGCCATTGCCTTGCGCAGCAGTTCGGCGAAGCGCTCGCCAGCCGCCTCGCGCGGACCGCTGTTGTCGATCGTGGTGACGCCGGGACCGGACAAGGTCACATTGGCGCTGCGCGCCAGCCGGGCCAGCACTTCGCCGCGCGATTCCCGGCCGCGCATTGCCAGTCGCTCGGCCAGCACGTCAGGCGAAGCAGTGATCTCGACAATGGCCAGATTGGCGTAGCGCTCGCGCAAGGAGGGTATGATCGAACGCGACACGTTCGCCACCGCGACATGGCCATTGGCGACCGACCAGTCGACATCGGCGGGCAGGCCATAGCGCAACCCATGCGCCTCCCAGGAGATGGCGAAGGCGCCGTCAGCCTCGGCCTCGACAAAGGCGGCATCGGCCAGCGTGTCGTGATCCTCGCTCGCCGCATCGCTCGGCCTGGTGATGACGCGGCGCACGAATTCCAGCCGGCTCTCGTCGGCAAAAAGCGCGCGGGCGTAGCCGATCACCGTGTCCTTGCCGGCACCGCTTGGGCCTACGACCGCTACAAACACGCCATGGCGGATCGGGAACGTTTCGGCGGACAACTCACGCTCGATCAAGGCCGACACCATCATGCGACCCGGCGCCCCTGCCGCCATACGGTGCGCACGACCGGAACATGATCGTCGACGCGCACGCGCACCAGATCGGCGCGGCGGCCCTGTTCGATGATGCCGCGGTCGGTCAGGCCAACGGCTTCGGCCGGGTTTTTCGAAACCATGGCGACCGCCTGCGGCAGCGAAATGCCTTCGACCATGTCGCCGAGGAAGAAGGCGGACTGGATCAGGCTGAAGGGGATATAGTCGGATGACAGAATGTCGAGCAGGCCGTTGCCGGCCAGCGTGCGTGCCGAGACATTGCCCGAATGCGAGCCGCCGCGCATGACGTTGGGCGCGCCCATCAGCACGCCGAGTCCGGCGGCTTTCGAAGCCCGCGCCGCTTCCTCGGTGGTCGGAAACTCGGCGACCCGGACGCCTTGCTCGATCGCCTCGTCGACATGGCTTGTCGTCGCATCGTCATGGCTCGCCAGAACGATGCCGCGCTCATGGCAGGCCGCCGCGATGAAGACCCGGTTTGGGCCGGAATTGCTTGCCGATTCGCCCATTCGCTTCTCGCAGAATTTCTGGAAGTCCTGGTCGCTCAGCTTCAGCTTGCGCTGGTAATAATAGGCATAGGTCTCGAGATTGACGAACTGGCGCTGGCCCGGCGCATGGTCCATCAGCGACGCCAATTTCACCCGGTCGTCAGTCTCGAAATTGGCAAAGGCCCGCAGGCAGTCCGGCGCCGAAACTTCGCAGCGCAGATGGATAAAGTGGTCGGCGCGCAGCCGGTCTTCCCGCACGCTGTCCTCGATCGCATCGGCGAGCTTGCGGATGTCGTCCGAGGTCAGGTCGGCGTCTTCATCCATGCCGACCCGCAAGGCGTCGAGCACGGTGGTGATGCCGGCGGTCGCGACCTGCGCGTCATGGGCGAGCACGGCCGCGATAGGGTTCCAGCGCACCTTCGGCCGCGGCGCGTAATGGCCTTCGAGATGGTCGGTATGCAGTTCGACCAGTCCCGGAATTATATAGTCGCCGCCCATGTCGTCGCCGGTTCGGGCAGCACCTGGATCGATGCCGGTGATTAAGCCGTCACGCAGCACCAGCGAACCCTCGACGATCTCGTCGGCAAGCACGATGCGGGCGTTGGAAAGAACAGTCTCGGCGGTCATTTCGGGCAGTCCTCGGTTATCTCCGGCCGGAGCTATTCCGGCAGGCGGTCAGGCGGTTTTTCTGGTCGGGCGCCGTCCCAGCGCGTGCTGCGAAAGCACCAGGAATGGCGCGCCTGGTTCGGGTTCGACGAACAGCGTCAGTCCATCCACCAGCACCGGCTGCCGAAGCACATCCGCGAACAGGCTGTCGATTGCCGCGCGCAGACGAGGGCTTTCCTGTGGCCCTGCCCGCCCGGACAGCGTCATATGAAAGCGGAACGTCTCGAAGACATAGGGGTAACCCCACTGGCAGAGATTGCGGAACTCGGCCGGCTTCAGCGAATCCGGACTGCGCCGTTCGATCTCGGCTTCGGTCAGCGGCGCACGGAACCGGTCGAAATCGCGCACGACGTCGTCGGCGAAGCGGTTGAGCGGCGGCAGCGGACCGTCCGGCACCAGCGCGAAAAAGCTGTCGATCTGGCTGACGACGAGACGCGGGATCGTCACCACCGGCGTCGCCTCGGCGAATTGGTCGAGTGCCGCGCGCAGCGAACTCTCTGTCTCGTTCACCGCAAGACGGAACGGAGCTTTCAGCGTCGCGTGGAAGCCATAGCGGCGCGCCGAAGCGGTGTGGAAGGCAACTTCCGCCGCCGCAAGGTCGGCCACGGCCTCAACCGGCTTTGTCGCCGCGCCGAACGGGTCGCGGCCCAGCCAGTTGGCGGCGATCCGCGCCAGCGGTTCGTCCTGCCGGGGGGCGAAATAGATGGCATAACGCATGGCAAGTCCTCATCAGATCCGTTGCCATAGGTGATTTCCATGACGGATTGACGAAGCTTTGAAGGGTTTTCGAAGGCAAATCGCTCCTCAGTTCCTTAGCCGACGATTTTTCCGAGCTGGACCAATAGCTTCACCGGTCCCGCCCCGATTCTCAGGCCTTCATCAACCATTCGTGCTCGGGGGCATTGTGGAATTTCCACGTCCGCTTGGGTCCGGCCATGACGTTGAGATAGTAGAGGTCGTAGCCGTGGCAGGCGGCGCAGGGGTGATAGCCCTTGGGCACCAGCACCACGTCGCCATCCTCGATCGCCATGGCCTCGTCCAGCGCGCGATGGCCATCCTTGTCGGCGTCGGTATAGACGCGTTGGAAGGCGAAGCCCTGCGGCGGGTTGAGGCGGTGATAGTAGGTTTCCTCGAGATAGGATTCGGCGGGCAGATTGTCCTGGTCATGCTTGTGCGGCGGATAGCTCGACGTATGGCCGCCCGGCGTGATGACCTCGACCACAAGCAAGGAATCGGCCGGCTCGCCTTCCGGCAGGATGTTGGTGACGTAGCGCGTATTGGTGCCCTTGCCGCGCACCTCCTGGCCGAGATCGTCCGGCCCGATCACCCGAACCGGCAACCCGCCGCCCAGGCCCGGCGCCGAGCAGACCGCCAGTTCCAGCTCGGTATCGGCTGTTACCGACCAGTCCGATCCCTCGGGAACATAGACCGACCACGGCTTGCCATCGAAGGGCGACATTCGCTCGCCGAGCACCCCAAGATCCTTGCCTCCGGTGGTGGCGGTGCCCTTGCCGGTCACGAACACCAGGCAGACCTCGCGATCGGCCGTTTGGCCCGAGGCACTTTCGCCCGGCTTCAGCCGATGCAGGTCGAAACCGACATACGTCCAGCCGGCGCTTTTCGGCGTCACATGGGCAACGCGGCCATGGCCCTTGTCGGCCTTCACCAGCAGTTTCGACATTTTTGTCTCCTATTCCGTTGGCTTGAAGGATTCCCTGAAGCCAAGCCGCCTGTTTGAAAGGGTGCAGTGCTTCTAACTTCGTCATCCTAGGGCGCAGCAAGGAGCGTAGCGACGCAGCGCAGACCCTAGGATCCATGCCAAGACTTTGAAGCTGGTGTGACGGTGCAGAATTCCGCTCCGCTGTGCCCTTCGGCCGAGGTAACGGCATGGATCCCAGGGTCTCCGCGACGGAGCTTCGCTCCTGCTTCGCCCTAGGATGACGAAGTTGGAAGGGCGCCGGCCGAAGATTTGCGAAGGCCATGCTAATCGCCAACGCATAGGATCAGTCACTCCTTCGCTTCGGGCTCGGCCGTTGCCTTGCTCTCGTCGGCCGGCTTGTAGAGGTAAAAAAACTGCCAGACGCCATAGCCGGCAAAGCCGAGCGCGATGACGCCCCAGAACGGCGTGCCGGTGGCGAACTCGATGACCGACCAGAGGACGCAGACCGCGACGACGGCGACGCGCCGCCAAAGTGGTCGGAAGAAGGGATGTTCGGAATCTTTCATCAGCCCAATCTATAGCAACCCGCCTCGCGGGGAACCCTCGCGTCAGGCATGCGGAAAACCTTGCGTTTCGACCGTGTAGCCGGCGGCCGTCATCACCCGCATCAGTTCCTTGTAGCCGACCTGCGCCATCCTGAGCGGCGGGTTCTCTTTCGGATCCTGCTCGGCCTCCACCACGAACCAGCCCTCATAACCATGATCGGCGAAGCGCTGCACGATGGCGCCGAAATCCAGCGAGCCGTCGCCCGGTACCGTGAAGGCGCCGAGCGCCACGGCATCGAGGAAGGATTGCTTCGTACGGTCGAGCTTGTCGATCACGCCCATGCGCACATCCTTCACGTGGACATGGTTGATGCGCCTGTGGTGGTTGTCGATGGCGCGCAGCACATCGCCGCCAGCGAAGGCCAGGTGGCCGGCATCGAGCAGCAGCGGAATACCTTCGCCGGAATGGCGCATGAAGGCATCGAGTTCCGGCTCGGTCTCGACCACCGCCGCCATATGATGGTGGTAGGACAGCGGCATGCCCTGTTCGGCACACCATTCGCCGAACTCGGTCAGGCGCCGGCCATACGCCCTCATCTCGTCGCTGGTGAGTTTCGGCTTAGTGGCAAGCGGCTTGGAACGGTCGCCCTGGATCGAGCGGCCGACCTCGCCATAGACGATGCAGGGCGCGTTGACCGCCTTGAACAAGTCGATCATCGGCTGGATGCGATCCTTGTTCTTGGCCATGTCCTCATCGACCAGCGTGCCCGAGAACCAGCCGCCGCACAGCGTCACGTCGGCCGCCTTCAGGATCGGCAGCATGACAGCGGGATCGTTGGGAAAACGCCGGCCCATCTCCATGCCGGTGAAGCCAGCCGAACGCGACTGGCGCAGGCACTCCTCCAGCGACACATCATCGCTGAGTTCGGCAAGATCGTCGTTCCACCATGCAATGGGGGACATGCCCAGTTTGGCTTTCAAGTCGTCACTCCAGTTTCAAAACAGGTCATTCTTTGGCCGTCAGTGCCGCCCCTCATCCGCCTGCCGGCACCTTCTCCCCGTATAGGGACGGGTAAGGGGCTGATCACGACGCTGGCGACCCCTCTCCCCGTTCTTACGGGGAGAGGGTAAGGGTGAGGGGCGGCGCTGACATTAGTCACCGACACTCTGCATCTGCCGCTTCTCGTCATAGGCCTTGCGTGCCGCGTTCACTTGTGGCCGCGCGGAGACTTCCGGCACCGCCACGTCCCACCAGTGGCCGCCGGCATCGGTCGAGACCAGCGGGTCGGTGTCGATGACCAGCACGGTGGTGCGGTCGTTTGTCTTCGCCTTCCGCAGCGCGTTTTCCAGCTCGGCGATCGACGGCACCTTCTCGGCAATCGCCCCCATGCTCGCCGCATGCGCGGCAAAGTCAACATCGGGCAGGATCTCGTGGCGCGAGTCTTTCAGCAGATTGTTGAAGTTGGCGCCGCCGGTTGCCATCTGCAGCCGGTTGATGCAGCCGAAACCCCTGTTGTCGAGCAGCACGATGGTCAGCTTCAAACCGAGCATCACCGAGGTGGCGATCTCGGAATTGAGCATCAGGTAGGAGCCGTCGCCGATCATGACGACGACCTCTTCGTCCGGCTTCGCCATCTTGGCGCCAAGCCCGCCGGCTATCTCGTAGCCCATGGTCGAGAAGCCGTATTCGGCATGGTAGGAGCCGGGCGTGCCGGCCTGCCAGAGCTTGTGCAGTTCTCCCGGCAGGCCGCCGGCCGCATGCAGCAGGGTCACGCCGGAGCCCATGGCCCGCTGCACGGCGCCGATCACCTGCGCGTCGGAGGGGAAAGCGACGTTGGTCGACGCCGTCACCTTGGCCGCGTCGGACTGCCAGATCTTCTTGCCCTTGGCCGCATTCTCGGTCCAGACGGCGGGCGCCTTCCAGCCCTTCAGCGCGGCGCCGAGTTCGGCGAGACCCTCGGCCGCATCGGCGACCAGCGGCAGCGCGCGGTGCTTGCCGGCATCGAAAGGCTGCACGTTGAGCCCGATGATGGTCTTGCCGGAGTTCTTGAACAGCGCCCAAGAGCCGGTGGTGAAATCCTGCAGCCGCGTGCCGATGGCCAGCACCACATCGGCTTCCTCAGCCAGCCGGTTGGCGGCCGAAGTGCCGGTGACGCCGACCGCCGCCATATTGAGCGGATGACCGTCCGGCAGCGAGGACTTGCCGCCTTGCGTCTCGCAGACCGGAATGCCGGCACCCCCGGCGAATCTGGCCAACTCATCCGATGCCTGCGAATAGAGGACGCCGCCGCCGGCGATGATCAGCGGCTTCTTCGCGCCCTTGAGTGTTGCGACGGCCGCGGCAAGCTCGCCGCGATCCGGACGCGGCCGGCGCTGATGCCAGACCCGTTCGACGAAGAAGCTCTCCGGATAGTCATAGGCCTCGGCCTGCACATCCTGGCACAGCGACAGCGTCACCGGCCCGCAATCGGCCGGATCGGTCAGCACCTGCATCGCGCGGCTCAACGCCGGGATGATCTGCTCTGGCCGCGTGATGCGGTCGAAATAGCGCGAGACCGGACGGAAACAGTCGTTGACGGTCGCGGTGCCGTCGGAAAAATCCTCGGCCTGCTGCAGCACCGGATCGGGAATGCGGTTGGCGAAGACATCGCCAGGCAGGAACAGAACCGGCAAGCGGTTGACATGGGCGAGTGCGGCAGCCGTCACCATGTTGAGCGCGCCCGGCCCGATCGAAGAGGTCGCGGCCATGAAGCGGCGGCGGAAATTGGCCTTGGCATAAGCGATCGCCGCATGCGCCATCGCCTGTTCGTTGTGGGCGCGAAAAGTCGGCAAGTCGTCGCGCACCTGGTAGAGCGCCTCGCCGATGCCGGCGACATTGCCATGGCCGAAGATCGCCCAGACACCGCCGAAGATCGGCATTTTTTTTCCGTCGATCTCGGTCATCTGGTGGGACAGGAAGCGGGTCAACGCCTGCGCCATCGTCAGGCGGATTGTCTTGCTCATGGTCTTTTCCTTCGCAGTCCTTGTGCCGCGCCTGTTATGCTGCCTTGCGGCCGCGCGCGGCAAGCCACGCTTCGGTCAGTTGCTCGAAGCGCGACGCCATGTCGGCGACGGCCTCGTCATCGGACATCCTGCCGGCGAGCCACTCTTCGGCGGCGTGGACGAAGATTGTGCGGCCAACGGCAAAACCCTTGACGATCGGTGCCTTGGCCGTGGCGGCGAAAGCGGCTTCCAGCTCGTCCTGCGGCGCCTCGAGCCCAAGCAGCACGATGCCCCGGCACCAGGGATCATGTTTCAGGATGACAGCCTCGATCCTGGCCCAGGCGCCGGCCGAGGCCTGCGGCTCGAGCTTCCACCAGTCAGGCTTGATACCGAGCGCGTAAAGCTCCTCCAACGCGCGCGGGATGGTCGTGTCGTCGAGCTTGCCGTGCTTCCCGGCAATGATTTCGACCAGCAATTCGCGGCCGACCTTGCGCGCGGCCTCGAACAGCGCGCGCAGCTTCTGCTGTTGTTCTTCCTTCAAGGCCGCCGGATCGTCGGGATGGTAGAAGCACAGGCACTTGATGCAGTGATCGACAGGCCATTCGGCAAGCTGCGAGCCGATGTCCTGCGAAAACTCGAAGCGCAGCGGTCGTGATCCCGGAAGTTCCACCGGGCGGCCAAGCCAGGCGAAGGGATGGCGGGCGAACTCGAACATCGCCTCGCGGCCATGTTTCTCGTCGATCAGCATGCCGTAGCCATCACGGCCGGCGGCGACCTTTGCCGCCGCCCTGACAGCCAGCACCTTGAAATCGCGGATGCGCGCAGGATCGGCGCCGGCCTTGGCCGCGACGTCCTCGAGCTGCACGCGATGGTCGCAGGCGAGCGCCATCAGCGAAGGGATCTCGCGCCGGCGCGTGGTCGCCCAATGGATGTGGTTGATCGCCTCGTCCTTGCGCAGAGCCCGGTGCCTGCTGCCGTTCTTCAGAAAGAACTGCAGCTCCTCGAAGGTTGGATATTCCGGTGCGCAAAGCAGCCGCGAAACGGCGAAGGCGCCGCAGGCATTGGCCCAGGTCGCCGCTGTTTCCAGGTTTTCGCCGCCGAGCCAGCCGCGCAGCAAGCCGGACATGAAGGCGTCGCCTGCGCCCAGCACATTGTAGATCTCGATCGGGAAACCCTTGCCGACGACGCCGTCCTCGAGATCGTCGCTGATCGGCCCGTCATAGACGATGCAGCCCATGGCGCCGCGCTTGAGCACGATGGTGGCGGAGGACAGTGAGCGGATCGTCTTCAGCGCGCTCAGGCAGTCGTCGGCGCCAGAGGCGATCATGATCTCTTCCTCAGTGCCGACGATGAGGTCGCAATCGGGCAGCACCGTCTTCAACTGGGCCGAGACCCGGTCCGACTTCACATAGCGCTCGAAGCCCTCGGCATGGCCGGCGAGGCCCCATAAATTCGGGCGATAGTCGATGTCGAAGACAACCTTGCCGCCCTTGGCCTTCATGATGCGGATCGCCTTGCGCTGGGCGGCGTCGCTGTTGGGGCGCGAAAAATGCGTGCCGGTGACCACTATCGAGCGCGCCGAGGCGATGAAAGCCTCGTCGATGTCTTCCGGCGCCAACGCCATGTCGGCGCAGTCGGTGCGGTAGAAGATCATCGGCGAAACGCCTTCGCTCTCGACCGAGAGCAGCACCAGGGCGGTCAGCCGTTCCTTGTCGGTCTTCAGACCGTCGACGTTGACGCCTTCGCGCTTGAGCTGTTCGCGGATGAAGCGGCCCATCTGCTCGTCGCCGACGCGCGTCAGCAGCGCCGAACGCAGGCCGAGCCTCGCCGTGCCGACCGAAATGTTGGCCGGGCAGCCGCCGACCGACTTGGCGAACGAAGTGATGTCTTCCAGCCGCGAGCCGATCTGCTGGCCATAGAGGTCGACGGAAGCACGACCGATGGTGATGACGTCGAGCGGCGCCTGTTTCGCGTCCACGGCTTCGCTCATTGGAACCTCCCGTCGGTCTGTTGTCATGAACAACATTGTTTGGGCAACACGCGCGAGCGGCAGCGTGGCGCCGGCAATATGAAATAATAATTCCAATCCATAGTCAATATGGAATGAGCATTCCCGTACTGAAAACTGCGCGGCCATGATCCCGGACCGAAGGCGGGAAGCGATGGGCGGTGTCCGATTTCCGGTCTCGCCCAAGCCTTCTCGGGGTCAAATTCAGGTTCTTCGCTTGCGGCTTGCGTCGCGCCGCTTCTCGCCGACCCCGACGGTCAGAGCCATGGCCAGCGCCATCGTTGCCGACAGCGAGCGGAAGCCAGCGAAGTCCGCCTCGGCAACCTCGAACCAGACCCTGGCGAACTGGGCAAGCGGCGAAAAAGAGCTGTCGGTGATGGCGACGATCGGCACGCCCTGTTCCGAAATGCTGCGCGCTTCCTCGATCGTCGCAGGCGCATAGGGTGAGAAGCTGATGGCGATGACGGCGTCCGCCGGCGTCGCGAAGCCGACCATCTCGGCGTTCAGGCCGGCGGCCGATTCGATCAGCTGGTTGCGGATCTTCAACTTGCCCAGCGCGTAGGCGATGTAGGTCGCCACCGGGTAGGAGCGCCGCTTGGCCAGCACATAGATGGTCTGCGCCTTCGCCAGCAGGGAAATCGCGTCTTCCAGATGCGCGTCATCCAGTGTGCGCGAAATGTCGTTAAGCGAAGTGCTGGCGGCGGCGACGAACCCGTCAAAGATCGCCCGGTGGCCGGCGCCGGTATCGGCCTTGGCGCGCAGCGCCTGCAGCCGTTCGTCATAGGAGGAGTTGCGCTCACGCAGCCGCTCGCGAAACACCTGCTGCAGGCTGGTGAAGCCGTCGAAGCCAAGCTGCTGGGCAAAGCGGATCAGGGTCGAAGGCTGTACGCCGGCCGAGGCGGCGATGCTTGCAGCGGTGCCAAAGGCGATGTCGTCCGGATTGTCGAGCGCATAGGCGGCGATCTGGGCGATACGCTTCGGCAGGCTCTCGCGCCGATCCAGGATAGTGGCGCGCAGCGTCTCGAAGTCGCGAGGTACCAGTTCGTCCATCGTCGGCCCGTTCAAGCTCATCCGTGAAGCGTCCTCTCTGCCTCATCATAGCGAGCTTGTGCAAGAACGCCATAAAAAATGAGGCAGACATTCCATTCCCGAAGAAAATGGATTAATTCATCCAATCGGCGCTTCAAGCAGTGGAGAAATCGCGGATGGTCGGCGTAGGTCTTATCGGCACGGGCTTCATGGGCAAATGCCACGCCATCGCGTGGAGCGCTGTCGGCGCAGTCTTTCCCGACGTTGCCAAGCCGCGGCTGGTCCATCTCGGCGAGGTCAACGAGGATCTCGCCAGGCGCAAGGCCGGCGAATTCGGCTTCGCCAGGGCGTCCGGCGACTGGCGCGCCGTCGTCAACGACCCGGAGGTCGATATCGTCTCGCTGACCACGCCCAACCAGTTCCATCCGGAGATGGCCATCGCCATCCTTGAAGCCGGCAAGCATCTGTGGTGCGAAAAGCCGATGGCGCCGAGCTTTGCCGAAGCCGAGGCGATGGCCGCTGCGGCCAAGAAATCAGGCAAGGTCGCGGCTCTTGGCTACAACTACATCCAGAGCCCGGCCATCCGCCACATCGGCGCGCTGCTCGACGAGAAAATCATCGGCGAGGTCAACCATCTGCGCATCGAGATGGATGAGGATTTCATGGCCGATCCCGAGGCGCTGTTCTTCTGGAAGCACGAGGCCGCTTCGGGCTATGGCGCGCTCGACGATTTCGCCGTGCATCCGCTGTCGCTGGTCTCTGTGCTGTTCGGACGCGTCACCAGCGTCATCTGCGACATGGCCAAGCCCTATGCCGACCGCAAGCTGGCGGCCGGCGGGCGCCGCGCGGTCGAAACCTACGACATCGCCAGCGTGCTGATGCATCTGGAAAACGGCATTGCCGGCACGCTCCAGGTCAACCGCTCGGCCTGGGGCCGCAAGGGCCGCATCGCCGTCCAGATTTTTGGCTCCAAGGGCTCGATACTCTTCGATCAGGAGCGGATGAACGAATTCCAGCTTTACCTCACATCGGACCGCCCGACCGAACAGGGTTATCGCACCATCCTGGTGGCGCCGCACCACAAGCCGTACGACGCCTTTGTGCCGGCGCCCGGTCATGGCCTCGGCTTCAACGATCTCAAGATCATCGAGTGCCGCGAATTGCTGACGCGGCTCGCCGGCAAGCCGGCGCGGCTCATCGAATTCGCGCAAGGCCTGGAGATCGAGCGCACCGTGCACGCCATGGCGCGCTCGTTCGAGGAGAAGCGCTGGGTCGATGTGCGGTAGCGGCGGCTTGGCCGCCGATCGAGCGCTATCCAGCGGGGAACACATATGATGCCACGCCCGCTGCTAGCTTTAACGTCGGCGCCGTCCCTCATTGCCCTGCCGGGCCTTCGCCACGGATTTCGCCAGTTTCCCGCACTGCAGGGCAAGCGCCAAGGCCGAAACCGCTCCCTTCTCCCCGTCACTACAGGGGGAGAAGATGCCGGCAGGCAGATGAGGGGCAGCGCCGACATTTCAAATCAATCAGTTGGTGCTGATCGCGGGGCACACCGGTCGGTGCTACTCGCGAACGGCGGCAAACGTCTCAGTTACCAGCGGTGGTATTCGTCTCCCACCCGTTCACCCAGACCTGCCGCAAGCCGTCGCCTTTGCCTTTGAACCACGGCTCGGTCGGGGCATCCTCGATGCGATCGTTGCGGAATTGCAGATCGCCTGGCGGAGTTCACACCAGGCGACGATGTTGGCGGTTTCAGCGTAGGAGTTGAGCGGGGTCGGGCGGATCAGGCGCCTGCAGGCGCGGTCAGGCTTGTCGGCCGAGCTTCTGCTCGTTGAGGATTGCGCGGCGCACCGGCGCCAGGTCGGTCGCTCCGGCCGAGGTGCCGCGAAACCCAGGCATTGCAAGGCTGAAGGCGGCGTGAGCCCGGTCCGAATCCGGAGACCGCCGCCCTTCCATACAGACATGGCCTGCCAGATCAGGCGGCTCCTTGCCTCTCCATCATCGCGCGCCGTGCCGATCGGCGCCACTCGACGGCGCCGGCAAGGCCGTGCAGCACGGTCTCGGTGGTCGCCCAGTCGATGCAGCCATCGGTGATGCTCTGGCCATAGACGAGCGGCTTGCCGGCCACCACATCCTGCCGACCGGCGACGAGATTGCTCTCGATCATGACGCCGATGATGCGCTCGTCGCCTGCCGCCACCTGGCCCGCCACGTCAGCCGCCACTTTGGGCTGGTTCTCGGGCTTCTTGGCTGAGTTGGCGTGGCTGACATCGATCATCAGCCGCGGCGCGACACCAATGCGGGCGAGTTCCGCGGCGGCGGCCGCGACGCTCGCCGCGTCATAATTGGGCTGAACGCCGCCACGCAGGATGACATGGCAGTCCTCATTGCCGGTGGTCGCCGCTATGGCGCTGCGTCCACCCTTGGTCACCGCCATGAAATGATGCGGCTGCGCGGCCGATTTCACCGCCTCGCCGGCGATCTTGAGATTGCCGTCGGTGCCGTTCTTGAAGCCGACCGGGCAGGAGAGGCCCGATGCCAGCTCGCGATGGATCTGGCTCTCGGTCGTGCGCGCGCCGATCGCGCCCCAGGCGACGAGGTCGGCGATGTATTGCGGTATGGTCATGTCGAGGAATTCGGTCGCCGCCGGCAGGCCGAGATTGTTGACGGCCGACAGCACGTTGCGCGCCATGCGCAACCCCTTTTCGATGTTGAAGCTGCCGTCGAGGTCCGGATCGTTGATCAGCCCCTTCCAGCCGACGGTCGTGCGCGGCTTCTCGAAATAGACGCGCATGACGATCTCGAGCCGGTCGGCCAGGGCTTCGCGCAGCGCCGCCAGACGGCTGGCATAGTCAACGGCGGCGACCGGATCGTGGATGGAACAAGGGCCGACGATGACAACAAGTCGATCGTCGGCCCCTGTGAGGATGGAATGGATGGAATTGCGCGCGGTGGCAACGGTACGCGTCGCCGTCAGCGTGCGCGGTATTTCGCGCATCACCTCGTCCGGCGTGCTCAGTGTCCTGATTTCGGTGACCCGAAGGTCATCTGTGGTGGTCAACACGGCTTTCTGCTCCTGGTTGGGAGACCTGCCGGCTGAAACAAAAAAGCCGCCAGGTCTGGCGGCTGTTCGGATTTTGATGCTGCAATCTTCAGATCGAGCGCAATCCTCCCGCCGCCAGCGAGCTGCTAAAGTACCAATACGTGGCGGACAGGTTGATCATGCGGGTCATATAGTCGATGCGGGGGTGTTTGTCACGTGGGTGATGAGAGCCAATTCGGAATGGCCGAATCTCGCGATTTCGTCATCCCAGGGCGAAGCAGGAGCGAAGCTCCGTCGCGGAGACCCTGGGATCCATTCCGTGACCTTGGCCGAGGAATGCACCCGAGCAAAATTCTGCGCCGCTGCGCCGCTTCAAAGTAATGGCATGGATCCTCGGGTCTGCGCGCATCGCTTCGCTCCTTGCTCCGCCCGTGGATGACGAAGTGAGTAGCGATTCATAGCGGCAGGTCACGCGGTTCGTCGTGTTGACGTTCAAGGTCCAAATCGGCACCACGCAGTGGTGATTCCAACAGGAATTCCGCAAGCGTACCCTTTCGCCCGGTCTTTCGAAGCCATTCTTCGGCCGATACTACAAGCACGCTCGGTTTGCTGTTTTCGATGATCGTTTGGGGCGCGTACCGCGCCCGCTCGATAATCTCGGCGAACCGGGCTTTTGCCTCGGCGACAGTCCAGCTGGTATGTTCGGGCGCAGACATCATTCCACCCCCATGATTGTTCGGACTTATGACTATGAGGGAAAGGTAATGCTGCGGCAATAGTTAGGCATGCGGCTCATGGGGCCCCGCACCGTTATGCTGAACCCAGACGGCGTGCAGCGGCTCAATTGCCGTTACTCCCCAACCACGCCGGCTATGTTCTGGTCGTAGTCGACCAGCGAGCCGGTCATGACGCCGGCCTGCGGGCTCAGCATATAGGTGATCAGCTGGGCAAGCTGGGCCGGCTTCACCAACTGGCCCATCGGCTGCGCGGCCTCGGCCTTTTCCAGCCAGTCGTCCGGCGCGTCGTGCCATTTTTTCTGCACGATCGCCTCACCTTCGGTGTCCATCCAGCCGGGCAGCACGGCGTTGCAGCGGATGCGGTTCTTCCGGTAGGAGCTGGCGACATTCTTGGTCAGCGTCATCAGCGCGCCCTTGCTGGTCGAATAGGGCGTCAGGAAGGACTGACCGGCATGCGCCGACATCGACAGCACGTTGACGATCGAGCCCGGCGCCTTGCGTTCCAGCAGATGTGCGACCAGCCCCTGCATGAGGAAGAAGGGTCCCCGCACGTTGGTGTCGAATATCTGGTCGAAAAGCTCCTCTGAAGTCTCGACCAGCGAACCGCGCGCCGATGTGGCGGCGGCGTTGACCAGCGCGTTGATTGTGCCGAAATGCGAAATCGCGGTCGCCACCGCGCGCTTGCAGTCCGCCACTTTC
Organism: Mesorhizobium sp. B2-4-17; assembly: GCF_006441275.1. NCBI lineage: Bacteria > Pseudomonadati > Pseudomonadota > Alphaproteobacteria > Hyphomicrobiales > Phyllobacteriaceae > Mesorhizobium > Mesorhizobium sp. B2-4-17. The sequence goes on from NZ_VFUX01000009.1 coordinate 104,371, forward strand.
GCAACGTCGGCGCTGATGAAGATGGCGTCGACGCCGGATTTCTTGAGGCTGGCGACGGCCTTGTCGCCCTTCTCCTGCGAGCGGCCGATGAGCGCCAGCGCCCGGCAGCCTTCATCGGCAAGCGCCTCCGCGACGGCGAAGCCAATGCCTTGCGCGCCGCCGGTGACGATGGCGCGTGTTTCTGAATTGCGATCAATTGATCCGCTCATCGTCTTGCTCCTATGATTTTGATTACCAATGGTTTTTCGAGATTCATCGAGGTTCCGATCGGTTTTCCGGTACATTGAAAACTTGGCCTAGGCGTCCTCAACCTCGTCATCCTAGGGCGAAGCAGGAGCGAAGCTCCGTCGCGGAGACCCTAGGATCCATACCGTGACCCCGGCCGAAGAACGTGGCGGAGCAGATTTCTGCACCGTTCACATCGCTCCGACGTAACGGCATGGATCCTCGGGTCTGCGCCGCGTCGCTTCGCTCCTTGCTCCGCCCGTGGATGACGACGTAATGGGTGCTCCGGCTAATCGCAAAGCCTTGTAGACTGACAAGCTGATCGCCCCAAAAAATTCGCCTCGCCGAGTCAATCGAGACGGACGGTCTTGCCTGACGTCGCCGATTTCAACGCCGCATCGGCGAGCCTCAAGGCCACAAGCCCATCCGCTCCGCTCGGAGCCGCTTTCTTGCCCGATGTCGCAGCGGTGATGAATGCTGCAATCTCATTGGCATAGGCGTCGAGATAGCGCGTCATGAAGAAGTCGTGCAGCGGCGGGCGGGTATAGCCCTTGTCGTTGGCCAACTCGATCGACACCGGCCGCTGGTTCTCGGCCGCGACCATGCCCTTCGAACCATGCACCTCGATGCGCTGGTCGTAGCCATAGGTGGCGCGGCGCGAGTTGGAGATGATGGCCTGCTTGCCTGACGCCGTCTCGAGGATGACGCTGACCGAGTCGAAATCGCCGGCCTCGCCGATTTTCTTGTCCACGAGCACCGAGGCGTGGGCGCTGACCGCAACAGGTTCCTCGCCGAGCAGGAAGCGCGCCATGTCGAAATCGTGGATGGTCATATCGCGAAAAATGCCGCCCGAGCGCTTGATGTAATCGATGGGCGGCGCGCCGGGGTCACGCGAGGTGATCGTGACCATCTCGACGGTGCCGATGGCGCCGTCATCGATCGCCTTGCGCACGGCGGCGAAATGCGGATCGAAGCGCCTGTTGAAGCCGACCATCAGCGTCGCCTTGGCCTTGTCCACCACGGCCAGGCACTTTTCCACCCGCTTGACGTCGAGGTCGATCGGTTTTTCGCAGAAGATCGCCTTGCCGGCCTTGGCGAAGCGTTCGATCAGGTCGGCATGGGTATCGGTCGGCGTGCAGATGACGATGGCGTCGATATCGCCGGATTTTTCGATGGCATCGATGGTGCGCACCTCCGCGCCATAGGCGGTCGCCAATTCGGTCGCCGCCTTCTCGAAGGCATCGGCGACGGCAACCAGTTTGGCCTGTGGATTGGAGCCAACCGCGCGGGCGTGGACCTTGCCGATGCGGCCGGCACCGAGGAGGGCGAAGCGGAGAGTCATGGAAATTTCCTCTGGGGGTGGTTCGAAGCAGGGGCGCCTGTCACGGGCGTAGAGTTTGCGGTCCGGATATATCGACGGGGAGGCGATGACCGCCGCCTCCGCGCCCGGCCCTAGGCCGCGAGTTCGGCTTCCCCGGTCTTGGCGCCAGTGATGTAGGAGACGATGTCCTGGCCGTCGGTGTTCTCCTTGCGCAGATTGGCCACGATACGGCCGCGCCGGAACACGACGATGCGGTCGCAAAGGTCGAACACCTGGCGCATATTGTGGCTGATCAGGATCAGCGGCTCGCCATTGTCCTTCAGCGTCCGGATGATGTTTTCGACCTGCGCCGTCTCCTGCACGCCAAGGGCCGCCGTCGGCTCGTCCATGATGATCAGCTTGGAAGCGAAGGTCGCTGTCCTGGCGATCGCCACGCACTGGCGCTGGCCGCCCGACATGTGGCGGATGGTGTTGGAGAGGTTGGGTATTTTCACCGCGGTGCGCACCAGTGCCGCCTCGGTCGCCTTGCGCATATATTTGCGGTCGAGGATCGAGAATGGCCCGAGATTGAACAGCACCTTTTCGCGGCCGAGAAACAGGTTCGACGGCACGTCGAGGTCGTCGGCCAGTGCCAGGTTCTGGAACACGGTCTCGATGCCCGCCTCGCGTGCCGCGATGGGACCTGTAAAATTCACTTCCTTGCCGTCGAACCAGATCTTGCCGCTGGTGCGCTGTTCGACCGCCGTGATCTGGCGCACGAAAGTCGACTTGCCGGCGCCATTGTCGCCCATGATGGCGACATGTTCGCCCTTGCGCAGCTCGAAGTTCGCGCCCTCGAGCGCATGCACGCCGCCATAGCGCTTGGTCAGGTTTTCGGTCTTCAGGACAATGTCTGACATGGTCAAGCCCTCAATGCACGCATACGTTGGCGCCACTGGTCGAGAACGACCGCTCCGACGATGATCACGCCCTTGACCATCTCCTGATAGTAGGCGTCGAGGCGCAGGAAGGTGAAGCCGGAGATGATGACGCCAAAGATCAGCGATCCGATCACGGTGCCGATGATGGAGCCGCGCCCGCCCGACAGCGAAACGCCGCCGATGACCGCCATGGCGATGGCGTCGAGTTCATACATCACGCCCATGCCGGACTGGGCGGTGAGATTCTTGGAGGAGAGCACCACGGCGGCGAGCGAGGCCAGGATCCCGGCAATGACATAGACCAGGATCTTGTGGTTGGCGATCTTGATGCCGGACATGCGCGCGGCGTCCTCGTTGGAGCCGATGGCGTAACAGTGCTTGCCGTATCTTGTGTAGGTCAAGATGAGCTGGAACAGGATCGCCAGCGAGATGAAGATGATGACCGGCATCAAGCCCTTGCCGATTGCCGCGAAACTGTCGGTCGGAAACGAGATCGGCTGGCCCTTGGACCACCATTTGGCAATGCCGCGCGCCGTCACCATCATGCCGAGCGTGGCGATGAAGGGCGGAATGCGCGTGTAGGCGATCAAGGCGCCGTTGACCAGGCCGGCAAGCAGGCCGCAGCCGATCGCCACCAGCACCGGCACGATGACCGGCAGGTCGGTCCAGCCCTCCGCGAGGAACATCGCCTTGGGATTGGGGTTGCCGTTGACGGTCGCCACCTGGGCGAAGCTCATGGCGATCATTGCGGTGGCGCCGACGATCGAGCCCGAGGACAGGTCGATGCCGCCTGTTATGATCACCTGCGTGACGCCGATGGCGATGATGCCGACGATCGACACTTGCAGGATGATGATCTGCAGGCGCGCCTCGTTGAAGATGCCGCTGACGTCGCTGCGCGTGTTGAACAGGAAGCTGTCGCCGAGAAAGATCCGGCCGATCGCCTCGAAGATGACGACGAGAATGACGAGCGCCAGGAAAACGTTGAATTCGGCCGGCCATGTGCGCTTCTTCGCGTCATAGCTGAGCCCGCCGACGCCATGAGATGTCTGTGCCAATCCTCTATCCTCCGTCAGCCACGGCCGTCCTCACGTCTTTCAGACGCTGAGAAAGAGAGCGGCGCTACCTTTAGCCTGGGAGCGCCGCTCCGTATGTCCGCCGCTCAGTTCTTCTTCAGGAACTTGTCGATGTTGGCCGGTGTAACCAGCTGGAACGGGACGTAGACCTTGTGCTCCACCTTCTCGCCCTTGGCGAGCTTCAGCGCCGCGTCCAGCGCGCCAGCGCCCTGGCCGGCAGCGTCCTGGAACACGGTCACGGCAAGGTCGCCCGCCTGCATCGCCACAAGCGCGTCCTGGGTGGCGTCCACCCCACCGACGATCACGGTTTTCATGTCGATGTTGCCGGCTTTCATCGCCTGGATTGCGCCGATGGCGCTTTCGTCATTGTTGGCGATGACGCCGTCGAACTTCTTGCCTGTCGACAGCCAGTTGGTCATCAGGTTCTGGGCCTGGTCGCGATCCCAGTTCGACGTCTGCTTGTCGATGATCTTGATGAAGTTGCACTCCGGGGTGGCGATGACTTCCTCGATGTCCTTGGTACGCTGCACGGCGGCCTGGTTGGAAAGCTCGCCCATGATCACATAGACATTGGCTTCCTTCTTGCCGGCTGCCTTGAACAGGCGGCAGACTTCCTTGGTTTCCAGCGTGCCGGAATCGGCTTCGTTCGAAGCGACGAAGGCCTGGTTGTCCGGCAGCGTGTTCACATTGACCGGCTCGCGATTGACATAGACCAGCGGGACCTTGGCGGCGGCGGCGGCGTCCGACATCGCCTGGGTGGCCGAGGTGTCGACCGGGTTGACGATGATGGCGTCGACGCCCGAGGCGGCGAAGTTCTTGATCTGGTCGAGCTGCTTGGCGACGTCGTTCTGCGCGTCCTCGACCTGCAGTTCGACACCGCTCATGCCCTTGGCCTGCGCGATCATGCCGTTGCGCAACACGGTCAGGAAATTGTCGTCGAACTTGGCCATCGATACGCCGATCTTGGCGGCCATGGCGGATGAACTCATCAGCGCCGCGAAGGCGACGCCCAAAAGCAGTTTCTTCATTGTGTTTCTCCTCCACTTTTGGTGTCCGGTTGCACCGATCTATCCGGAATCCCCGATCTCCCCGGGGAATCTCTCCCTGATATCGTTTCGTTCCGCAGGGCGTTCCCCTGCACGGGCTGGAACGCCAAACCTCCGTTTGAAACAGATGTTCCGGAACGAAAGAACCAAAATGCGCAGTTGGTGAAATATTTATTCCATTTCGCATCGAGGCGTCAAGGGCGATTCCAAATCTGGACGCGGGATTTTGATGTCGATGCGGGAAGCCATGTGCCAAGCGGTCGGCCGCGCGACGATGCGGCTCCTATCAACCGTGATGGATTCTTTCATCCTGCCGGCGGGATGCGCCGGGTGTCGAGGTAATCGCTAGATATTTTCGGGCAGATAGATATCGAACGGCAGGAATGTCTGTCCTGGCGCGTTCGCCGCGCCGGTTTCGATAGCATGCGCCATGAGGTCGAGCAATTCGCGGCAAAGTGCGGCCAGCGGCGTGGAGATAACCATCGTCAGGATCCCGTCGGCCAGGGCCGAACGCGAGACCGCCGTGATCTCGTTGCAGACGACCGCCGGCATCTCGGCCGGCTTTGCCTGCCTCAGTGCCGCGACCGCGCCTTCCATGCCGCCGCCGGCGACGTAGCAGCCGACCAGATCGGGGTGGCGGCCAAGAAGCTCGAGCAGCGTGTCCTGTGTGATCTGGTTGGCCTCGAGATTGACCAGCGTTTCCAGCAGGGTGAAGTCCGGCGCCTGTTCGCGGAAGAAAGAGCGAAAGCCGATCTCGCGCAGTTCATGCCCATGAAAACGGTGGCTGCCGACGAACAGCGCGACCTTGCCCGGCCGCCTCGCCGCCTTCGAAATCATCCAGGCAGCGGTGCGGCCGACCTTGCGATTGTCGAGGCCGACATAGCCCTCGCGGATACCGGCGGCGAAGTCGGACAGCAACGAAAAGACCGGCAGTCCCCTGGCCTTCATCTGCTCGACCGTGACCGTCAGCGTCGGGTGATCAGGCCCGACCAGGGCGACGGCCCTGCATTTGGCCGCCAGCTTGCGCGTGCGCTCGACGATCTCGTCCGGCGTCAGCGAACTGGCGAAATCGATGACCGCGACGCCGCGGAAGCGCCGCGATTGCGACACCGCGAGTTCGAGCTGCCGCGCGAACTCCGTGTAGAAGACATCATTGCCTCTCAAAAGCAGAAAGCCGAGCCGGTACTCCGGCAGTTCGTGGCGCATCCGCTGCTTGATCAGGCCGGCCGCGTGGTAGCCGATCTCGGTCGCGGTCTCATAGACGCGGCGCGCGGTCTCCTCGCGCACCGGCAGGCGGTTGTTGAGCACGCGGTCCACCGTGGCGACGCTGACGCCCGAGACGCGCGCCAGATCTGATATGGTCGGTCGTTTCGCCATGATCGCCCTCGTTCGATTTCCAACATCGATACGCTATTTTGATAGGAAATGATAGAAACTATCTTTGTGATATTGAGTCTATCACGGGTCGGCGGTATTTTTCAGGATCGAAGCCAGATTGGTGCCAAAAGCAACAGGTGATTGGCATTCGCTCGGGCGAGTGCCCTTGCCCAAGGAGGCAATCATGACCAGGAGGCAATCATGACCGCAACGCCGTCCCGGCGTGACTACAGCCTGATCGGCCGCGACGCCAAGCTCGCCGTGGAAAGCGGCCTGTCGGCGGCCGAATGGTATCACACCGATATTCCCCGCAAGCAGATGAAGGAGCTGATGCAGCGCTCCGACGGCCCGGCCATCCGCGACACCGCGATCTGGATTGCCGCGCTGGTCGTCAGCGGCGCCGGCGGCGCCTGGTTATGGGGCACCTGGTGGTGCGTGCCGTTCTTTTTCGTCTATGGCGTCCTCTATGGTTCGTCCACCGATTCACGCTGGCACGAATGCGGCCACGGCACGGCGTTCCGGACGCAATGGATGAATGATGCGGTCTATCAGATCGCCTGCTTCATGATCATGCGCAATCCGGTGACCTGGCGCTGGAGCCACACGCGTCATCACACCGACACCATCATCGTCGGCCGCGACCCGGAAATCTCGGTCATGCGGCCGCCGGACCTGGTGCGCGCCATTCTCGGCTTTGTCGGCGTGCTCGATGCCTGGCATGCGATGAGCGACATGCTGCGCAACGCCGCCGGCAACATCAGCGCGGCCGAAAAGACCTTCATTCCGGAGCAGGAGCAGAAGAAGGCGATCCGCATTGCCCGCATCTGGACGGCGATCTATGCCGCGACCATCGCGCTGGCGCTGTATTTCGGCTCGTTCCTGCCCTTGATGCTGGTCGGCCTGCCGAGGCTCTATGGCGCCTGGCATCACGTCATGGTCGGCCTGCTGCAGCATGGCGGCCTTGCCGACAACGTCACCGACCATCGGCTGAACAGCCGCACCGTCTACATGAACCCGATCAGCCGCTTCATCTACTGGAACATGAACTATCATGTAGAGCATCACATGTTCCCGATGGTGCCTTACCATGCGCTGCCGAAGCTGCATGCGCTGATCAAACACGACCTGCCGGCGCCGACCCCGTCGATCCTGGCGGGCTATCGCGAGATGATCCCGGTCTTCCTGCGCCAGTTGCGCAATGAGGATTATTTCCTGAAGCGCGAATTGCCGCCGACCGCAAGGCCGTACCGCGAGGAATTCCACAACGATGCCGTCGCCGTCGCGGCGGAGTGATGGTGCGATCGAAATTTGCCGGGAGGACTGAATGAGCGACTGGGTCGAGGCCTGTGCTGCTGATGATATCGATGAAGAGGACGTGATGCGCTTCGATCACGGCGGACGTACCTTCGCCATCTATCGCAGCCCGGACGACGAATATTTCGCCACCGACGGCCTCTGCACGCATGAGAAGGTGCATCTGGCCGACGGCCTGGTGATGGACGACATCATCGAATGTCCCAAGCACAATGGCCGCTTCAACTACAAGACGGGTGCGGCCAGGGGCGCGCCGGTCTGCGTCAACCTCAGGACCTACCCGGTCAAGGTCGACGCCGGCAAAGTCCTCGTTCAGATCGGGTGACGGACATGGCGCGGGGAATGGTCATCATCGGTGCCGGCGAATGCGGCGGGCGGGCCGCCCTTGGATTGCGCGATCTCGGCTATGACGGGCCGGTGACGCTGGCCGGCGACGAACCGCATCTGCCCTACGAGCGTCCGCCTCTGTCCAAGGATGCGATGGCCAGCGACGCGCTTGCCGTCAAGGCGATCGCCAGCGATGGGATGCTGGCCGAAAAGTCGATCCGACATATCCATTCCATCCAGGCGGTGGCGATCGATCGCGCGGCGCATACGGTGCGTCTGTCGGACGGTTCGGTCCTGCCTTACGACAAGCTGCTGCTGGCTACCGGCTCGACGCCGCGCAAACTGCCGATGCCCGGTCTCGGCGCGCGCTGCGTCTATCTCAGGACCTTCGCCGACGCGCTGGCCATTCGCGCCCATCTCAGTGCCGGCAACCGCATCGCCATCGTCGGCGGCGGCTTCATCGGCCTTGAACTCGCCGCTGCCGCCCGCAAGCTCGGCGCCTCGGTCACTGTCATCGAGGCACAGCCGCGCATTCTGATGCGCGGCGTGCCGACCGAGATTGCCGAAATCATTCACCAGGCGCACATTGCCGAGGACGTCAAAATCCTGTGCGGTGACGGCATTGCGGCCATCGCCGATGACGGCAAGGAAGTGCGCGTGTCGCTTGCGGGCGGACGGGAAATCGCAGCCGATCTCGCCATCATCGGCATCGGCGCCGTGCCGGTGACCGGGCTCGCGGCCGAAGCAGGCCTCACCATAGACAACGGCATTGCCGTCGACGCTGAATTGCGCACGAGCGACCCCGACATCTTCGCCGCCGGCGACTGCTGTTCATTCCCGCTCGCCGTCTATGGCGGTCGGCGCGTGCGGCTGGAAGCCTGGCGCAATGCACAGGAACAGGGCGCGCTTGCTGCAAGAAACATGCTGGGTGCCGGCGAGGCGCATGCGGCGGTGCCGTGGTTCTGGTCGGATCAGTATGGCCTGTCCCTGCAGATCGCTGGTCTAGCGGACGAAGGCCGTTCTGTCGTCCGCCGCGATCTCGGCGACGGCGCCTTCATCCTCTTCCATTTGGCGCAGGACGGCAGGCTGGTGGCGGCCAGCGGCATCGGCCCCGGCAATGCGGTCGCCCGCGACATCAGGCTGGCCGAAATGCTGATCGGCAGGCAGGCCAAGCCCGCGCCGGAGTCATTGGGATCGCAGGCCGTCAAGCTGAAGTCGTTGCTGGCGGCGTAGGGGCGCAGGGCTAATTGTGGAAGTCGGCGCCGCCTCTCATTGCCCTGCCGGGCGTTCGTCGTTCGAAAAGCCAAGCAATTGGCTTTTCGTCCGCTGCGCGGACCACTTCTCAACTCCCCGTATAGTGACGGGGAGAAAGTAGCTGGCCGCAACCTCTCGGCGCCTCTTGCAACGCTGATGATTGGCGAAACCGGCAATGACAGTGCCCTTCTCCCCGTCACTATACGGGGAGAAGATGCCGGCAGGCAGATGAGGGGCGGCGTAAACGCTGGAAGCCGCGCGACACCGATCCCCCGCAGCACTGAACTTCACTGGACTCTAAAACAACGCCCTAAGCTCGTACAATTTGTCGTTGACCAGCCAGCCATAATAATTCTCTTCCGGCAGCTTTTCCGGCTCGCCCGCGGCGCGGCGTTTGTCGTTTTCCGCCTTCAGCGCATAGGCGCGCTGCTCCGGATTGCCGACATTGTAGAGCGTGGCGGTCAGCCCCGGATTGCCCGAAATGTCGAAGCCGGCAATGCTCTTGTAGGCATCGATCGATTTCTTGATCGTCGCGGCGACATAAGGCAGCGTCAGGTCCGGATCCATGATGGTCTTGTAGACCGAGTTGGGATCGCCGACGTCGAGCTTCGGCAGGCCCGAAACCTTGTGCACGAGATCGCTCATCTGCAAGGCGGTCAGCGGATTGAGTTGGCCGAGGCCGAAGGTCTGGCCCGCATAGTAGGGCTGGAAGAAAGTGGCGCCGAAGCGGTTGTCGGGGAAATCCTCGCCGCCGACGGTCTTGCCGCGAAACGAATGGTTCCAGACCTGTTCACGGCATTCCCACAGATCGTAGCTGTCCGAGATTGCACCGCATTTTTTGAATTCCGGCCGCTGTACGAAATCGCTGACATCCTCGCCGTCATAGGCGAAGGACAGTTTGCTGGAGAGGTAGGAGATCGCCTTGACGTAGTAGGTCTGCAGCCGGTCATAGGCGTCGACATTATAGGTGTGCTCGCCGACGATGGCGCCGACAATATGCATAGGATCGATGCCATAGGCGCTTGCTGCCTTCTTGATCTTGCCGCGCAGATCGGCGTCGTTCTGCAGCAGCGCATAGACCTTGCGATACTTCGCCTGGAAGGTGGTGTTGGTCGCTTGCGTGCGCCGGCTGGAGGCGCCGGGAATATCGGGCTGCTCGGCATTTCGGTTTCCCGGCGGCACCAGCGTCGCCGCGTCGGCGGCGAAAAGCGTCGCCGCCAGCGTCAAGCCGAGAATGAACAGGATCAATTTTTTCATGCGCCGCCGCCTACAGGTATTGCCGCGCAAACTAGGGTATCGCTCTTGGTCGAGTCGAGAGCGCCCCTTCGGTCGGCGAGACGAAAGGTGGCCAGATGGTACCATCTGGCCACACATTGATTCTTGCCGGAAACGGTGCCGAAGCATCGGTCAAAGTTGTTGGAGCGCCCTTTGCGCGTCCAGAGGACGCGCGGCGCTCCAATCCCGGCGCCGGAACATTCCGGCGCTGGCGTTTAAAGGATGAATCGCGACAAATCTGTGTTTCGCGACAGGTCGCCCACATGCTTCTCGACGTAGGCGGCGTCGATGGTGACGGCCGTGCCGTGGCGGTCCGGCGCGTCGTAGGAAATGTCGTCCAGCACCCGCTCCATCACCGTCTGCAGCCGCCTGGCACCGATATTCTCGATGCTGGCGTTGAGGTCGACAGCCACACCGGCAAGCGAATCGATGGCGTCGTCGGTGAAGGTCAGGTCGACACCCTCGGTCTTCATCAGCGCGATATACTGCTTTATCAGGCTGGCCTCGGTCTCGGTCAGGATACGGACGAAATCCTCCTTCTCCAGCGCACGCAATTCGACGCGGATCGGCAGGCGGCCCTGCAGTTCCGGCAAAAGGTCGGACGGCTTCGAGACGTGGAACGCACCCGATGCGATGAACAGGATATGATCGGTCTTCACCGGCCCATACTTGGTCGCCACCGTCGTGCCTTCGACCAGCGGCAGCAGATCACGTTGCACGCCTTCGCGGGAAGGGCCACCGGAAATGTCGGATCTCGCCGCGATCTTATCGATCTCGTCGAGGAAGACGATGCCATCGTTTTCCGTCGCATCGAGCGCCCGGCGCACCACCTCGTCCTGGTCGAGCAGCTTGTCGGACTCGTCATTGACCAGCAGGTCGTAGGATTCCTTCACCGTCGTCTTGCGCAGCTTGGTCTTCTTGCCGCCCATCGCCTTCGACAGCATGTCGTTGATGTTGAGCACCCCGATATTGGCGCCCGGCATGCCGGGGATCTCGAAGCCGGGCATGCCGCCATTGCCGGTGTCCGCCACTTCGATCTCGATTTCCTTGTCGTCGAGCTCGCCTTCGCGCAGCTTCTTGCGGAAGGAGTCACGCGTCGCCGGGCTTGCCGTCTTGCCGACCAGCGCCTCCAGCACCCGTTCCTCGGCGTTGATGTGGGCGCGCGCCTTGACGTCCTCGCGCATCTTCTCGCGCACCAGGCCGATGGCGATCTCGACAAGGTCGCGCACGATCTGCTCGACATCCCGGCCGACATAGCCGACCTCGGTGAACTTGGTCGCCTCGACCTTGACGAAGGGCGCCCCGGCCAACCGCGCCAGGCGGCGCGAGATCTCGGTCTTGCCGACGCCGGTCGGCCCGATCATCAGGATGTTCTTGGGCATCACCTCTTCGCGCATCTGCCCTTCCAACTGCTGGCGGCGCCAGCGGTTGCGGAGCGCAATGGCCACGGCGCGCTTGGCGTCCTTCTGGCCGATGATGAAGCGGTCGAGTTCCGAAACGATTTCGCGGGGAGAAAATGTGCTCATATCACTAAATTCCACTTTGCCACTGCTTGATGGCCTCGAACGGATGCAGCAGCATGATCACGTTGAGTGTCAGGTTGTCGCGGATGAGGTAGCCGGTACTTAATTCAAAGAGGATGGCGAGGCTGACGATCACCCATATAGGTAGCCTTCGCGCCATGACAAATCCCAGCACCATGGCCAGTGTGTCGGACACCGAATTGATGATGCTGTCGCCGTAATAGTCGAGCGATATGGTGCCGGCGCGGTAGCGCTCGATGATGAAGGGGCTGTTCTCCAGCAACTCCCAGCCGCCTTCGATCAGGACGGCGAATGCCAGCCGCAAGCCGATCGGCGAGCCCGGGAACAGGAGCCGTGCCAGCGCGTAGAACAGGAAGCCGTGGATGATATGCGAGAAGGTGTACCAGTCCGAAATATGCTGGGAATTCTCGGAACTGTTCACCACGCCATGCCATAGTTTCACATAGCCGCAGGTGCAGATCGGCGGATGGCCCATCAGGTAGAGCGTGACGGCCTGGACGGCAATCAGGCCGGCGACGATCAGCAGGCCCATCCGCCAGCTGTTTTCATAGGCCGAAAGACTCTTGTCCTCGGAAATGATCATGCCCTACTGCCCCTCTTCAGCGTCGATCGCCATCAGCACGACGTCGCCATATTCGGATCGCCTGCGGTCGATAGGCCTGAATCCGGCCTTTTCATAGGCGCGGATGGCCCGGATATTGGCCGGATCGGGGTCGATGATGACGCGCGGCACGCCTTCCTCGAACAACGCCTCGATGAACTGACGCACGATGGCCGAGCCGTGGCCGATGCCGACCAGTTCCGGCGGGCCGATCGAAAGGTCGATGCCCAGCGTGCCGAACGGCTGGTCGGCATAGGGATGGTCGTCTTCCATATGCGGATCGTAGCTCTGCAGATAGGCGATCGGCTTGCCGTCGAGCTCGACGATCAGCGGTTCGACGGAAATCGAATCGATATGATCGCGGATCTCGGCGAGTTCGGTCTCCGGATCGTCCCACCACTCCGCGACATGCGGTTCGGCCAGCCAGCCGGCGATCATCGGCAGGTCCTTCTTGGTCACCGGCCGAAAATCATAGCTATGGTCTTGTTTGATCATGATCTTGTCCGAAAACCGGTTGCCACTTTTCGCTTACGTGGTCCTGCGGTTCGGGGATCATGGCCCGCCTTCTTAGGCGGCGTCGAGCGTTTCGACAACGAAATTATTGTTGGTGTAGACGCAGATGTCGGAGGCGATCTGCATCGCCTTGCGGGCGATCTCCTCGGCGTCCTTGTCGGTGTCCATCAGGGCGCGTGCAGCCGCCAGCGCGTAATTGCCGCCGGAACCGATGGCCATGACGCCAAATTCGGGCTCCAGCACGTCGCCCGTGCCGGTCAGCGCCAGCGACACCGACTTGTCGGCCACCAGCATCATCGCCTCCAGCCGGCGCAGATAGCGGTCGGTGCGCCAGTCCTTGGCGAGCTCGACGCAGGCGCGCGTCAGCTGGTCGGGATATTGTTCAAGTTTGGCTTCCAGCCGTTCCAGAAGCGTGAAGGCATCGGCCGTGGCGCCTGCGAAACCGGCAATCACATTGCCGCCCTTGCCAATGCGGCGCACCTTGCGGGCATTGCCCTTCATGATGGTTTGGCCGAGGCTGACCTGGCCGTCGCCGGCGATCACCACCTTGTTGCCCTTGCGCACCGTCACGATGGTCGTGGCATGCATGGTCAGATTATCAGACATGTCCTGGCTCCGATTCGCGCGATCCCAAAAAAGGCGATTGGCGCGGTACGAGTAACTTTGATCGGCCATATGTATGCATAGGGAGAACGATTGCAAATCGCCTCTCCGGCAGGGCCGATACCTCTACGCAAGGCAACTGGCAATCGCCGGATCATGCTGGTAGAAGGCTTTCGTTTTCAAGCCCGCGAGCGCTTGAGGCCCGTGAACCGGTCACGATGTGCACCGCTGGGACAAGGATAGAGTGATGGCGCCCCGATCCGCCGAAGCAAGCCGCAAGACCAGGGAAACCGACATCTCCGTGTCGGTCCATGTCGACGGTTCGGGCAAGGCGGACATTGCGACGGGCGTCGGCTTCTTCGACCACATGCTGGACCAGCTCTCGCGCCATTCCCTGATCGACATGACCGTCAAGGCCAAGGGCGACCTGCATATCGACGATCACCACACGGTCGAGGATACCGGCATCGCGCTCGGCCAGGCCTTGACCAAGGCGCTGGGCGAGCGGCGCGGCATCATGCGCTATGCCTCGATCGACCTTGCCATGGACGAAACGCTGACGCGCGCGGCGATCGACGTGTCCGGCCGTCCGTTCCTGGTCTGGAATGTGTCGTTCTCGTCGCCGAAGATCGGCACCTTCGACACCGAACTGGTGCGCGAGTTCTTCCAGGCGCTGGCGCAGAATGCAGGCATCACGCTGCATGTCACCAATCATTATGGCGCCAACAACCACCATATCGCCGAGACCTGTTTCAAGGCGGTGGCGCGTGCGTTGCGTGCGGCACTGGAGCGCGACCCGCGCCAGCCGGACGCGGTTCCCTCCACCAAGGGATCTTTGAAGGGATAGCCTCATGGCCACCTATGTCGTGATGGAACCGCCCAGCCGCGGCGAAAAGGCCGACACAACGGCCTTCATCCGCGATGGCTTCACCTGGCTCGGTCTCCTGGTGCCACCGCTGTGGTTTGCCTGGAACCGGCTGTGGATCGAAGCGGCGTTCACTTTCGTCGTCATGGCTGTGCTTTCGATGCTTGGCCAAGGACTTGGCCTTGGATGGGCCGGCTCGCTGCTGTCGCTGCTCGTCTCGCTCTATGTCGGCCTGGAGGGGCAGGGACTGCGCATTGCGGCACTCCGCCGGCGCGGCTGGCACGAGTGGGGCGTCGTTGAGGCCGGCTGGTTGGACGACGCCGACACGCGTTATGCGCTGGAGGTCGAGAAGCATCCGGAGGAAGCACCACCAGCACCGCGAATGATTCCGGATGCCGCCCTGGCGCGCCCGGCGCAGCCCGGGATGGCACTGGGGCTGACCCACATTCCGGGACGGCGCTGACATGCGGGTTGCGATCATCGATTATGGTTCGGGCAATCTGCGCTCGGCCACCAAGGCCTTCGAGCGTGCCGCGCGTGAAGCTGGCATTGCGACTGAGATCGGCCTGACGGCCGATGCCGAACGGGTGCGCAGCGCCGACCGCATCGTCCTGCCCGGCGTCGGCGCCTATGCCGACTGCGCGGCTGGCTTGCGTGCTGTCCCCGGCATGTGGGAAGCGGTGGAAGAGGTGGCGATTGCCAAGGGGCGGCCGTTCCTTGGCATCTGCGTCGGCATGCAACTGATGTCGGAGCGCGGCCTGGAAAAGACCGTGACGAACGGCTTTGGCTGGATATCGGGCGATGTCAAGGAAATCACGCCGGCCGATCCGGCGCTGAAGATCCCGCAGATCGGCTGGAACACGATCGAACTCACGCGCCAGCATCCGCTGTTTGCCGGCATTCCAACAGGGCCGCACGGGCTGCATGCCTATTTCGTCCATTCCTATCATCTCGATGCACAAAAGCCGGACGAAGTGCTGGCTGTGGCCGACTATGGTGGCCCGGTGACAGCGACAGTCGCCCGCGACAATCTCGTCGGCACGCAGTTCCATCCTGAAAAGAGCCAGGCGCTCGGCCTGGCGCTGATCGCCAATTTCCTGCGCTGGAGGCCCTAGACCATGAGCAAGAAGGGCTATTGGATGGCGATGATCGATGTTCGCGATCCCGAATTGTACAAACAGTACATCGAGGCCAATGCCGCGGCCTTTGCGAAATATGGCGCGAAATTCGCTGTGCGGGCCGGCCGCCATGAAAATCCGGAAGGGCCGACCGGCAACCGCCATGTACTGGTCGAGTTCGATTCCTTCGACAAGGCGGTCGAATGCTATCATTCGCCCGAATATCAGCATGCTTCGAAGTTCCGGCTTGCCGCCTCGACCGGTCATTTCGTCATCGTTGAAGGCGCTTGAACGGATGATCCTGTTTCCAGCCATCGACCTCAAGGACGGCCAATGCGTGCGCCTCAAGCACGGCGACATGGCGACCGCGACCATCTACAACGATGATCCTGCCGCGCAGGCGAGAGCCTTCGAGGAACAGGGCTTCGAATGGCTGCACGTCGTCGACCTCAACGGCGCTTTCAAGGGCCAGAGCGTCAACAGCGCCGCTGTCGGCGCCATTCTCAAGGCGACGAAGAACCCGGTGCAGCTTGGCGGCGGCATCCGCACGCTGGACCAGATCGAGGACTGGCTCGATCGTGGCCTTGCCCGCGTCATCCTTGGCACGGTCGCCGTGCGCGATCCAGATCTGGTCAAGCAGGCCTGCAAAGCCTTTCCGGGCAAGATCGCCGTCGGCATCGACGCCAAGGGCGGCAAGGTTGCGGTCGAGGGCTGGGCGGAAGCCTCCAGCCTCGGCGTCATCGAACTCGCCAGGAAATTCGAGGGTGTGGGTGTGGCCGCCATCATCTACACCGATATCGACCGCGACGGCGTGCTCACCGGCATCAACTGGAACGCCACCATCGACCTCGCCGATGCCGTATCGATTCCGGTCATCGCCTCCGGCGGGCTGGCCTCGATCGCCGACATCGTGCGCATGACCATGCCCGATGCACAGAAGCTCGAGGGCGCCATTTCCGGGCGCGCGCTCTATGACGGCCGTATCGACCCGGCCGAGGCGCTGGCGATCCTGCAAGGCAAGGCGGCGGTGGAGACGCGGTTGTGAAAATCTCCATCATTCTCGCCTCTTATGATAGCGGGCACTATCACGGCGGCATGGGCCAAGGGCCGGATGCGCTGATATCGGGCGGGTTGGTCGACGCGCTGACCATGGCCGGTCACGACGTCGTCGTCGAGGATATCGGCAAGGTCGGCGATGACCAGGAACGCGAGATCGCCACCGGCTTTGCCGTCTGCAACGCCGTCTCCGGCGAGGTCCGCATTGCCATCGACAGGGGACGGTTTCCCATCGTGCTTGCCGGCAACTGCCTGACATCAGCCGGTGCCGTAGCCGGCGAAGGCGCCGATGCGATCATCTGGGCCGACCAGCATGGCGACCTCAACACGCCCGAGACCTCCATGTACGGCTTTCTCGACGGCATGGCGCTGGCGACCGTGCTTGGCCTGTGCTGGCGCGCGATGGCGGGGTCCATCCCAGGCTTCAAGCCGATCGATCCCCCGCGTTGCGTGCTCGTCAACGCGCGCGATCTCGATCCGGCGGAGAAAAAACTTCTCGAGACTTTGCCCGTCATCCAGACGGAATGTCCTGGCTGGGCGCAGGCGACGGAAAAGCTGAAGGCCGCCGGCGCCGAAAAGGTGCACATGCATATCGATCTCGACGTGCATGACCCGAAGGATCTGCAGGTAAACCGCTACGTCACCCCCGGCGGTCCGAACCCGGAACAGTTGCGCGACGCGACCTGTGCCATGGCGCTTTCGGTGCCGGTCGTTGGCATCACCGTTTCCGCTTACGATCCGGCCTTCGATGCCCAGGGCGATGTGCCGCCGATGGTCGGCCAGTTGCTCAACGATCTCATCGCCACGATAGAGGGCCGCTGATGCTGAAAGCCCGCGTCATCCCATGCCTCGACGTCAAGGACGGCCGTGTCGTCAAGGGCGTCAACTTCGTCGATCTCGTCGACGCCGGCGATCCGGTCGAGGCGGCCAAGGCCTATGACGCCGCCGGCGCCGATGAGCTGTGCTTTCTCGACATTACGGCGTCGTCGGACAACCGCGAGACCATCTTCGATGTCGTTGCCCGCACCGCCGAGCAATGCTTCATGCCGCTGACCGTCGGCGGCGGCGTGCGCCAGGTCGCCGATATCAGGAAACTGCTTCTGGCCGGCGCCGACAAGGTGTCGATCAACACGGCCGCGGTGAAAAATCCGGATTTCGTCGCCGAAGCCGCCGACAAGTTCGGCAACCAGTGCATCGTCGTCGCCATCGACGCCAAGAAAGTGTCCGGCCCCGGCGAGATCGACCGCTGGGAGATATTCACCCATGGCGGGCGCGAGAAGACAGGCATCGACGCGGTCGAATTCGCCCGGAAAATGGTCGATCGCGGCGCCGGCGAGATCCTGCTGACCTCCATGGACCGCGACGGCACCAAGGCCGGCTATGATATTGCGCTCACCCGCGCGATTGCGGATGCGGTGCGCGCGCCGGTCATCGCGTCCGGCGGTGTCGGCACGCTCGATCACATGGTTGAAGGCATTCGCGATGGTCATGCCGGTGCCGTGCTCGCCGCATCTATCTTCCATTTCGGCACCTATACGATCGCCGAAGCCAAGGCGCATATGGCCGAGGCCGGCCTGCCGATGCGGCTGGACTCCCTCGGCAACAGGTCTTAGAGCATGATCCCGAAGCCGGCTTTCGGGAAAGATCAGGCCTAAACAAGAAGATAGGCAGGCATGGCCGAGTTTTCTCTGTCCGATCTGGAAAAAATCGTCCGGGAGCGCGCCGAGTCCGGCGATCCCGACTCGTGGACGGCAAAACTGTTCGCGCGCGGCATCGACAAGGCGGCACAGAAGCTCGGCGAGGAGGCGGTCGAGACGGTGATCGCCGCTGTTCACGGCGACAAGCCGGCTCTCGTTTCGGAAAGTGCCGATCTCCTATATCATTGGCTTGTCGTTCTCGGCATTTCGGGTGTGCCGTTGGGCGACGTGCTCAAGGAGCTTGAGAGTCGCACCGGGCGCTCGGGCATCGCCGAGAAGGCGTCGCGGCCCAAGGGCTGATCGCGAGGAAGGGACAGGAAACTCGATGGATCAGCTCGCGCAAACCGAGAAATATTCCCCCTTTCGTTTCTTCTCGGCCGAGCAATGGTCGCAATTCCGCGCCGACACGCCGCTGACGCTGAGCGAGGACGAATTCCGCCGCCTGCGTTCGCTCAACGATCCGGTCGACCTCGAAGAGGTCAAGCGCATCTATCTGTCGCTGTCGCGGCTTCTGTCCGCCCATGTCGAGGCGAGCCAGCTTCTGTTCCGGCAGCGCCAGGCCTTCTTCAACGCCGTCGACGTGGTCAAGACGCCGTTCATCATTGGCGTCGCCGGTTCCGTCGCGGTCGGCAAATCGACCACGGCGCGCGTGCTGAAGGAACTTCTGGCACGCTGGCCGTCGAGTCCCAAGGTCGATCTCATCACCACCGACGGCTTCCTGCTGCCCAATGAGGTGCTGCGCCGCGAAAACCTGATGGAACGCAAGGGTTTCCCCGACAGCTACGATGTCGGCGCGTTGCTGCGTTTCCTCTCGGGCATCAAATCGGCGCAGAGCAGCGTCCAGGCGCCGGTCTATTCGCATCTCACCTATGACGTCATTCCCGGCGAGTTCGTCACCATCGACCGCCCGGATATCCTGATCTTCGAGGGCATCAATGTCCTGCAACCGGGCAAGCTGCCGCAGGACGGCAAGATCGTGCCTTTTCTGTCGGACTTCTTCGATTTCGCCATCTACATCGATGCCGACGAGAAGCTGATCCATCAGTGGTACATCTCGCGCTTCATGCGGCTGCGCGAGACCGCTTTCCGCAATCCGGACTCCTTCTTCCATCGCTATTCGCAGCTGTCGGAGGATTCGGCCCGCGCGATCGCGGAGGGCCTGTGGACCAACATCAATCTGAAGAACCTGCGCGAAAACATCCTGCCGACGCGCGCCCGCGCCGACCTGATCCTGCGCAAGGGCGCCGACCATCTGGTCGAGGAAGTGGCGCTGCGCAAACTGTAACGGCGGGCTCGTCGCCGACGAGCCCGCCACGCCGCTGTTCAAATCAGCGCCACGGCTCAGCCATTGGCGAATGGCACGGCGACGTAGATCTGGCCACCGTCGCGTTCCACCAGCAGCAACACCGATTTGCGGCCTGATTTGCTGGCCTGGGCGATCGCCTGTGTCACTTGTCTGACGCTCTTCACCGGCGCCTGATTGACGGCGACGATGATATCGCCAGGCTGGATGCCGGCGGCGGCCGCCGGCTTGTCGGGATTGACGCTCGCAACCACCGCCCCATGCTCATTCTCGGCGAGGTTCATCTGCTGGCGGATATCGGGTGTGATGTCCATCAGGCCGAGGCCGATCGCCGGCGCGCGCGTGCCCTGCTCGGCGCTCGGCGCGCCGGAATTGCCAGTCGATGCCGTCTTCACCTCGTCCTGGTTGCGCCCGACATCGACGGAAATCTGCATGGCCTTGCCCTTGCGCCAGACCTGAAGCGTTTCCTTGACGCCCGGCGCGACGTCGGCGACGGCCCGCGACAGGTCCTTGGGGTCTTTCACGTCCTGTCCGGCGAAGCCGGTGATGACATCGCCACTCTCGACGCCTGCCTTGGCCGCGGGCGAGCCATCATTGACCTGAGAGACCAGTGCGCCGCCGGGATGATCGAGCCCGATGGCGCTGGCTACATCCGGGGTCACAGGCTGGATCTCGACGCCAAGATAGCCGTATTCGATGTTGCCGCCCTTCATCAGCTTGGCGACCACCTTCTGGGCCTGGTCGGACGGAATGGCGAAACCGACGCCGACGCTGCCGCCGTTGGGTGAGTAGATCGCCGTGTTGATGCCGACGACATTGCCGTTCACGTCGACCAGCGGGCCACCGGAATTGCCGTGGTTGATCGGAGCATCGATCTGGATGAAATCGTCGAACGGTCCGCTGTGCAGGTCGCGGCCTCGCGCCGAGACGATGCCGGAGGTGACGGTGGTGCCGATGCCGAACGGATTGCCGATCGCCAGCACCTGGTCGCCGGTCATCAGCTTGTCGGAATCGCCCCATTTTATGGTGGGCAGCGGCTTGTCGGTCTTGATCTTGAGCACCGCCAGATCGTTCTTGGCATCGTGCCCGACCAGCGTGGCGGGAAGCTCGGTGCCGTCGTCGAGCGTGACCTTGATCGAAGTGGCGCCGTCGACGACGTGGTTGTTGGTCACGATGGTGCCATCCGCGCCCACGATGAAGCCGGATCCGAGGGCTTCCTGGCGCGGTACCTGCTGGGGCGGCGTTCTGGGCATCGGAGCGCCCTGATCACCGAAGAACTGGCGGAAATAGTCATCGAAAGGCGAATTGCCGCCGAAGGGCGAGGGTTCGCCCATGGTTTGTGCCTGTGCCTTCATAACCGTTGTGACCGTCACGACGGCCGGCTTGGTGGTGGCCACGACCGGCGCCAGCGAACCATTAGGGGCCTTGGTCCCCACGACGGGGGTCTGGGTCGTCGCAGCGACGGTGCTCAAGCCGGTGTTGCCGGTGTTCTGGGCGAATGAGACGACGACGGGGGAGATGATCAGCGCAGCGCCCAGCAGGGCCGCGACGCGATGTCTGCGAAGAATGCTCATGGGTGACATGGTCGTTCTGTCCGGGCGAGCGTTGAACCGGCGCCGCAGGCGCACTTGGGAGCCGCGCCTGTCGGCGTGTCGACCACCGGGATCGCCTGCCTCGCCGTACATGGCGGCCGGCCGGATCGACAACCAGTTATCTAGGGCGTGGATCGGCCTGATTTAGGGTTTTGGGCCGACCTTACGAAGATTTAATTCAGCACGGGCTCACGGACCGTCATGGCGATTAAGATAGGCCGACGCGATCTCGCGCATGCGTTTGCCGTCGAAGCTCGGGCCATGGCCGCCATGGCCGATACGGATCGGCAGGTCGAGCAGGCGCCGCATGGTGCTGATATAGGCGGCGCGGTCGGAATCCGGCAGATCGTCGATCAGCGTGTCGTCGTAGATGGCATCACCGCTGAAGAACAGGCCGTCGGCCTCGTCGAACAGCGCGATCGAATCCGGCGAATGTCCAGGCAGATGCAGGACGCGGAAGTGCCGGTCGCCGAGATCGACGACGTCGCCTTCGCCAAGCGTCCGCGTCAATGGCGCCGGCGGTATCTTGTAATCAGCCGACCTCCAGCCTGGCGCCGGCAGTTTCGAGACGGCGCCTTCGAGGTTGTGGAACATGTAGGCGTAGGTCGCCGCGTCATTCATGGTTTCGAACTGCGCCGCACTCATCCTTGGCCCGGCCCGCAGCGGAAATTCGTGCAGCGAGCCGACATGGTCGAGATGGATGTGCGTCGCGACCACCAGAAGCGGCTTGCCATTTGGCGTCTCGATCTCCGGCGCCAGCGGACAGATGCCCATGCCGGTGTCGACCAGAAGGTCGGCGTCGCGGCCGTGCAGATGCCAGATATTGGCGCGCACATAGCCATGCACGAACGGTTCGGTCAGCATCGTCGTCTTCTCGTCGACGATACTCTTGCTGAACCAGTCCGGCATTGCCGGCATCATGTGTGAGCCGGACATCAAGTGTGAGCCGGGCATTAGACGAACGGTTTCCCGACCTTGTATTTTTCCGGCACCAGCCGCTTGAGGTAGGCCATGCCGGCATCGGACAGCTGGTTGACGTCGGCTTTCATGAAATTATCCGGCATGTGGCGGGTCTTGCCGGCGACATTCTTCAGCGGCACCTTCTTCAACACCGTTTTGGTGCCGTCATATTGCAGCGCCACGGAGCCGCCGCCCTGTTCGGCGACAGAGACGGCGAAGGCTCCGGCATCGAAAGCCTCCTGCGCATCGACCGCGCTGATAGCGCCGACATAGCCGCGCGGCATGTAGCCAAGGGCATCGACGCGGGCACGCTTGCCTGGCAGTCCGTCGGCCAGGGCCCTTTCAAGCGCCGCCGGCAGGTCGCTGCCCGACAGCTTGACGTTGCCATGCTGGTCCCGTTCCAGTTTCTCCGGGGGCACCAGGCTTTCGACCAATGCCTTGCCGTCGGCGGTGCTGACGCCTTCCGACACGGCGACGATGCAGCGCTTGTGGCGGTCGAGCGTGGCGCGCACATCGTCGATGAAGCCGGCCGCCGAGAACGCCCGCTCCGGCACGTAGACAAGGTGCGGGCCGCTGTCGGGATCAAGCTGCCAGGCCGCGGCCGCCGCGGTCAGGAAACCGGCATGCCGGCCCATGACGATGCCGACATAGATGCCGGGCAGGGCGCGAAAATCGAGGTCCACGGACAGGAAGGCGCCGGCAACGAATTCGGCCGCCGAGATGAAGCCCGGCGTATGGTCGTTCTCCTCGAGATCATTGTCGATGGTCTTGGGCGCATGGACAAAGGCGATCTTGCCGCCGGCGGCGTCGGTCAGGATCTGCTGCGTGCCCGACGTGTCGTTGCCGCCGATATAGATGAAGGCGTCGGCGCCGGCCTTCTGCAGGCCTTTGAGGATGACCTCGCAATAGGCGGCATCCGGCTTGTCGCGCGTCGAGCCCAGCGCCGCGCTTGGCGTTCCGGCAATCAGCCGCAGCCGGTCCTCCGGGATGGCGGAGAGGTCGACATAATTGCCGTCTCGGATGCCGCGCACACCGTGGATGGAGCCCAGCACCTTGGCGCCGGGGTGCCTTTTGCGGATCTCCAGCGTGGCGCCCACAACCGTCTGGTTGATGACGGCGGTCGGGCCGCCGCCCTGCGCGATGACGAAGGTTCCGGCCATGCTTGATCTCTCCCTAGAGCCTAGAGCACGATGCCGAAAAGTGTGAAGCAGTTTTCGGACGACATCATGTTCTATTTTCTGAATTTGGAGACAGATTCAGATTCCAGGTCGAATGGACCTGAAATCACCCGGCTCCAGGCGATGGTTTTCAGGCCACCTTCGCCTGTCTTGCGGCGTCGCGCAACGGCAGAATCCGGAGCATGATCCCGAAAAATAGGGATCGGTTTTCGGAAAAGATCATGCTCAAACCAGAACAGAAGGCGGCCGCCGGCCGCCTGAAACGATCAGACGACGACGACCGGGTTCTTCTTCGAAACGCGGCTGTAGAGGTCGATGATGTCCTGGTTGATCAGGCGCACGCAGCCCGACGACATCGCCTGGCCGATGCTCCACCACTCGGGCGAGCCGTGGATGCGGTAGCCCGTATCCTTGCCGTTCTGGTAGATGTAGAGCGCGCGGGCGCCGAGCGGATTGGTGAGGCCGCCGGGCTGGCCGCCCTGCCATTTCACCAGTTCAGGCTTGCGGGCGATCATTTCGCGCGGCGGCGTCCAGGTCGGCCATTCCCGGCCGTACTGGATGTTGGCGCGGCCCGACCAGCGGAAGCCGTCCTTGCCGATGCCGACGCCGTAGCGGATGGCGTCGCCGCCAGTCTGGACGAGATAGAGCTTGCGCTCCTGCAGGCGCACGACGATGGTGCCGGGTGCCTCGCCGGTAGGATCGACGACGATCTGGCGGCGGAATTCCGGCTTGACCTTAAGGTAAGGCACGTCGGGCACGTTGAAGCCGCCATCGGTCAAACCGGCATACATGACGTCGGGGCTGGTGATGTTCTTGTCGACACTGATCGCCGGGCGGATCGGAGGCACCGCGCCGGTGACCGTATCGTCGAGCTGAAGTGCCGGCAGACCCCCGCCCGAGGTCGAGCAGCCGGCGACGCCGAGCAAAGCCAATGCGCCTGCGCCAGACAAAATGGCGCGGCGGGAGAGAAGAATATCGGTTTCGATCGCGTCGCCGTTTCGTGATGGCGTCGGACCTTGCGGCAACTCACGCATATACCCAACCCTACGCTGTCGGCGGGAAGCACGGTCCGGCCAATGTCAGGCATTTTCGTCATTCATGGTTGATAAAGCGTGAATGCCTTGCACCGCCTGCATTTGCGCGCCGCCTGGCGGCGTCCGGCCACACCCGGCGGCGGCCGACCGGGCGTTCCTGCATAAAAACACCCAGGTCAGGCCATAATGCCGGCGCCGGCCTTTCCTAAGGACCGGCCGATCAGTGAGGGGTCTCCATGTGCAAGACGTTAAAAACCGACATCAAGCTTTTTGCCCCTGCCATTATCGCGGCTATGGTTCTCGGTGCCAATGTCAGCCTGGCCGACATGGTGAGCAGGCTGGGCGTCGCGAGCTGACGCCGACCTGCCGTTGGCGCAATTGATGGTGTGGCAATTTCCAGGAAAACTGCATGGCGGTCTTTTGCGCCCGTATTTTGCGTAAAACAAAAACCAGGCCTCTTTACATTCTCCCAGGGCTCAGGATTTATCCTTTTCCTTAACCCAAGGGAGACAGACATGTCCTTCGAAAACTGGGCCGCTTTCGCCGCCGCGTCGACGATCCTTCTCATCATTCCGGGCCCGACCATCCTGCTGGTCGTGTCCTATGCGCTGGGCCAGGGTTGGCGCACCGCCCTGCCGATGGCCGTTGGCGTGGCGCTGGGTGACTTCACCGCCATGACCTTGTCGATGCTGGGCATTGGCGCCCTGCTGGCCGCTTCGGCTGGTGTCTTCACCATCCTGAAGCTGATCGGCGCCGGCTATCTGATCTATCTCGGCGTGAAACTGTTCCGCGCCGGCGGCGCGCTCAAGGCCGAGCCTCGAAGCGATGCGGTTTCCTCCGCGAGGATGATGGCGCATGCCTGGCTAGTCACCGCGCTCAATCCGAAAAGCATCACCTTTTTCGTCGCCTTCCTGCCGCAGTTCCTCGACCGGCATGCCGACTTCTGGCCTCAGATGCTGACCTTCGAGACGACCTTCCTGGCGCTGGCCTTCACCAATGCGTTCGGCTACGCGCTGGTCGCTTCGCGGGCACGTGCCGTTGTGCGCAATCCCAAGGCGATCCGCATCTTCAACCGCACCGGCGGCACGCTGCTGGTCGGCGCCGGCATCGCCACGATGGCGATGCGTTCGGGCAATTAGAGGTTCGAGCAACCGGGTGACCGCCTGCCGCGACGCTGGGCTTGGCGTGGCCGCTGATCATGCTCTAGGATCGGACCTTATAGGGCTCTTGGAAGACGAGGCATGCCAGTCAAGGATGCATTCGGCCTGGCATTTTCAGGCGCGACGGAAGCGGGGTTCACGCTCTACAGCCAGGCGGTGCGCCAATTGCAATGCTTTATCGGCGATCCGGTGGCTGCCGTCGACCGCGCCATCGCGCAGGATCCCGGTTTTGTGATGGCGCATGTCTTCAAGGGCTATCTCTTTGGCCTTGCCACCGAGCGCGAGGCGATGGCGGTGGCAAGGGCCTGCCATGAGGCGGCGCTGCCACTTGCCGCGACAAAGCGCGAGCAGGCGCATGTCTCGGCCCTCGGCCGCCTCGCAAACGGGCGCTGGCACGAGGCCGCGGGCATTCTTGATGACATCGCCATCGACTTCCCGCTCGACGCGGTGGCGCTGCAGGTCGGGCACCAGATCGACTTCTTCACCGGCAACGCCCGTATGCTGCGTGATCGCATCGCGCGCGCCTTGCCGTCATGGCAAAGCGACATGCCGGGTTACCATGCCATTCTCGGCATGCAGGCCTTCGGGCTGGAGGAGATGGGCGAGTACATACGGGCCGAAAAGCTCGGCCGCACGGCGGTCGAGATCGAGCCGCGCGACGGCTGGGCGCAGCACGCCGTGGCGCATGTCATGGAAATGCAAAGCCGGCAAAGGGATGGCATCGCCTGGATGCGCGCCAATCCGGAAGCATGGACAAGGGAGAGCTTCCTCAAGGTGCACAATTGGTGGCACCTGGCGCTGTTCCACTATGACCTCGGCGATACCGATGAGGTGCTGGCGCTCTATGACGGTCCTATCTACGGCGCGCGATCGATGCTGGCGCTCAACATGGTCGATGCCTCGGCGATCCTGTGGCGGCTTTATCTCGGCGGCGCCGATGTCGGTGACCGCTGGGCAGCGCTGGCCGCCAATTGGGCTCCCAAGGCCGGCGCCGCCAACTACGCCTTCAACGACGCGCATGCGATGATGGCCTTTGTAGGCGCCGGGCTCGACGCGCCGGCCCGGACCCTGCTCGAGGCGCAGCGCGAGGCCATGGCCGGTAATGACGACAATGCCACGTTCACCCGGGATGTCGGCCACCCCTTTACGCTGGGAATCAAGGCGTTCGGCGAAGGCAATTACCCTGAGGCCATAGGCCTGATCCGGCCGATCCGGGCGATCGCCAACCGTTTCGGCGGCAGCCATGCGCAGCGCGACGTCATCGACCTGACGCTGATCGAAGCGGCGCTAAGGGCCGGTGACGGCGCGCTCGCCACGGCGCTCACGGCCGAGCGTTCGATGGCGCGGCCGGACAGTCCGCTGGCGGCGTTGTTTTCGCGGCGCGCGGCCGATTTGTCAGAGAATTGACCCGGAGCGGATCTTGCCTTAGAAACTGGCTCGGCCGGGGTTTTTTCGAGTTCCGAAAAAAATAATGGTGGGAGGAAAACATGTTTCTCGGCATCGATCTGGGCACGTCGGGCGTCAAGGCGCTGCTGATCGATGCCGGACAGACCGTCATCGGCTCCGGCCATGGTTCACTTGACGTCTCGCGGCCGCATCCCGGCTGGTCCGAGCAGGACCCGTCGCACTGGATACGCGCCTGCGAAAACGCGATTGCCGAACTCAAGGCATCCCACCCTAAGCAATTGGCGGCGGCGAAGGGCATCGGCCTGTCGGGCCAGATGCATGGCGCGACCTTGCTCGATGCGGCCGACAAGGTGCTGCGCCCCTGCATCCTGTGGAATGACACGCGCAGCCATGTCGAGGCGGCAGCGCTCGACGCCGATCCGCGCTTCCGCCAGCTCACCGGCAACATCGTTTTCCCTGGCTTCACCGCGCCGAAACTCGCCTGGGTGAAAAACAACGAGCCCGCCGTCTTTGCCAAGGTGGCGAAGGTGTTGCTGCCAAAGGATTTCCTGCGGCTTTGGCTCACTGGCGAACATATTTCGGAAATGTCGGATTCTGCCGGTACCTCCTGGCTCGATGTCGGCAAGCGCCGCTGGTCCGCGGACCTGCTCGCGGCCACCTCTCTTGACGAGAAGCACATGCCGTCTCTTGTCGAGGGCACCGGAAAGGCCGGCGCGTTGCGCGCCGAACTCGCATCGAAATGGGGCGTGGAGGCTGGCATCCCCATTGCCGGAGGCGCCGGCGACAATGCTGCTTCCGCTTGCGGCATGGGCACGGTCGGTGCCGGCCATGCTTTCGTCTCGCTCGGCACGTCGGGCGTGCTGTTCGCCGCCAACGCATCCTATCTGCCGAACCCGGCAAGCGCGGTCCATACCTTCTGCCATGCCCTGCCAAACACCTGGCATCAGATGGGCGTCATCCTGTCAGCGACCGATTCACTCAACTGGTTGTCGGAAATTACCGGCAAAGGGGCGGGCGAGTTGACATCGGAACTCGGCGATGCCCTGAAGGCGCCGAGCGGCGTGTCCTTCCTGCCCTATCTCTCGGGCGAGCGCACGCCGCACAATGATTCCGCCATTCGTGGTTCCTTCACCGGGCTGGCCCATGAATCCAGCCGCGCCGTACTGACGCAGGCGGTGCTCGAAGGCGTCACCTTTGCCTTCCGCGACAGCCTCGAAGCCCTGAAGAAAGCTGGCACCACGCTGACGCGGGTGACGGCGATCGGCGGCGGGTCGCGCTCGCGCTACTGGCTGAAGGCGATTGCCACCGCGCTGCAGATGCCGGTCGATATCCCCGCTGACGGTGATTTCGGCGCCGCCTTCGGCGCCGCCAGGCTTGGATTGATCGCCGCGACCGGCGCCGATCCGCTGGCCGTTTGCTCCGCGCCGAGGACAGATGCCACGATCGAGCCGCACGCCGCTCTCGGCGGCGCTTACGCGGATGCCTATCACCGCTACCGCGCGCTCTATCCGGCAATCAAGGCCGTAACCGCGTGAGCTGGCGCCCACCCAACCATTCTTTTCCGCACGCTGGCGCTGCCCCTCACCTGCCTGCCGGCATCCTCTCCCCGTATAGAGACGGGGAGAGGGGCGCTAGCATCGCCGATTTCGCCAATCGCCATTGTTTCAAGAAGGGTGCCGGAGTTGGGGACAGTCCCCTTCTCCCCGTCACTATACGGGGAGAAGTGCCCGGCAGGGCGATGAGGGGCAGCGCCCATCTTGGCGATTGGTGCGTTCCACCGCACATTCGCGGACTTTCCTCACTGCGCCGGCACCTTGTCGAGGAAGCCGGTAACGCTCCTCAGCCGACCGTTCTCGATGACGCCGATATCGGTACCCTCGACGACGGAGTCCGTGCCTTCGGGGCCAAGGTTCCAGGAGAAGCGGATCTTGTCGGCATAGCCGTCCGGCATGCCCTTCAGCGAGAACCGGAAGCCGGCAAAACGATGCTGCACCCCGTCGATCAGGGCCGCGACGCCGTCATGGCCGTCGCCCTGCATGATCGGATCGCGATAGCTGACATCTTCGGTGAAGGTCGCCTTGAGCAATTCGGCGCGGCGGCCGGCGTCGCTTTCATTCCAGGCGGTGATGTAGCCCTCGGCTATTCTGTTGAGGTCGGTCATGGTCTGTCTCCTTTGTCTGACGGTTTTGACACCAGCCTTTTCGACCAGCCCAGGACCGAAACCAATTACGCCTGAGGTAATCAGGGCGAACTATTCGAGAGAGGACAGGAATTATGAGCAGCGGATTTTTCGGCAACATCCAGAAGATCAAATATGAGGGACCGGATTCGACCAATCCGCTGGCCTACCGGTTCTACAACCCGGACGAAATGGTGGCCGGCAAGCGGCTGGAGGATCATCTGCGCTTTGCCGTCGCCTATTGGCATTCCTTCGCCTGGCCGGGCGGCGATCCGTTCGGCGGCCAGACCTTCGATCGCCCCTGGTTCCCCAAGGCCGGCGGCATCGACACGATGGAATTGGCAAAACTGAAGGCGGACGTCGCCTTCGAGATGTTCTCGCTGCTCGGCACCCCCTATTTCTGCTTCCACGACGCCGATGTGCGGCCGGAGGGCAAGGATTTTTCCGAGAGCGCCGCCCGCCTGGATGAGATCGCCGATTATTTCGCCACCAAGATGAAGCAGACTGGCGTCAAGCTCTTGTGGGGTACGGCGAACCTGTTTTCCAACCGCCGCTTCATGTCTGGTGCCGCCACCAATCCCGATCCGGATGTGTTTGCCTATGCGGCCGCGACGGTGAAAAGCTGCATCGACATCACCAAGCGGCTGAAGGGCGAGAATTATGTGCTGTGGGGCGGCCGCGAAGGCTATGAGACGCTGCTCAACACCGACCTTGCCCGCGAGCAGGAACAGGCCGGCCGCTTCCTCAACCTCGTTGTCGACTACAAGCACAAGATCGGCTTCAAGGGCACCATCCTGATCGAGCCGAAGCCGCAGGAGCCGACAAAACATCAGTATGATTACGATGTCGCGACCGTCTATGGCTTCCTCAAGCGCTTCGGCCTGGAGAAGGAGGTCAAGGTCAATATCGAGCAAGGCCATGCCATCCTTGCCGGCCATTCCTTCGAGCACGAACTGGCGCTGGCCAACGCGCTCGGCATTTTCGGCTCGATCGACATGAACCGCAACGACTACCAGTCCGGCTGGGACACCGACCAGTTCCCCAACAACGTGCCGGAGATGGCGCTTGCCTACTACCAGGTTCTGCAAGGCGGCGGCTTCAAGACCGGCGGCACCAATTTCGACGCCAAGCTGCGTCGCCAGTCGCTCGAGCCGCAGGACCTGCTGATCGCTCATATTGGCGGCATGGACGCCTGCGCGCGCGGCCTCAAGGCGGCGGCGCGCATGGTCGAGGACAAGGCATTGTCGGGACCGTTGGCCGAACGCTACGCCGGCTGGAACAGCGCCGAGGCCAAGGCGATGCTGTCGGGAAAGCGCACGCTTGAGGACATCGCCGAGCGTGTGGTGAAGAAGAAGATCGAGCCGCAGCCGCGCTCCGGCCGCCAGGAGCTGCTGGAGAACATCGTCAACCGCTACGTTTGAGACGTTTGCCAGCCAGCAATCCAGGCCGGCAACCGATCCGTTCGAAAGTTGGCGCGCGGAAATCTTCTGCGCGCCATGCCGAAATCAGGGACAATCTTTTGCCCCGCACCGCCCCTTAATCGCCCCGCTCCTGCCTTCAAATGGTCGTCACGAATCTCGTATAAGAGTGGCTCGTGGCGGGAAGGAAAGGAGGCGAAACGATATGCAGCACGAACGTGAAATCGACGCCCTACTCTCACCTGGCGAGGCTGGTTCGATCATCGATCGGCTGATGGCGCTGCCGCATTCGAAAGACAGCGCCCGCGAGACAAATGAATGGGATCGCGCGGTCGCCGCGCGGCTCGAAACGGCACTGGCCAAGAGCATGCGCTCGCGCATCGTCAGCGAAGGCCGCGACGCCGCCTGATTCTTCGGTTATTTCAGATTCTTCCGCGGTTTGACGAATGGAGACGCTTTCTCCATCCTGCATCGATGATACGCGCGGTGCTCCTGGATATTCTGGGTGTCGTCTACGATGGCGACACCCAGATCGCGGGCGCCGTGGCCGCCGTCGAACACCTGCGCAAGGCTGGCCTGCCGCTTCGCTTTGTCAGCAACACGACACGTTCGCCGCGCGACAGAATCCTCGCACAGCTTGCCGCTCTGGGCGTCCGCGTGAAGGACGAGGAACTGCTGACGCCGGCGCGTGCCGCGGTCGAATGGTTGCGCAGGCACGACCGCCAGCCTCATCTGCTCGTCCATCCAGACCTCGAAGCCGAGTTTTCAGGCCTGGACGGCGGCAATGGCCGCGCTGTCGTCGTCGGTGACGCCGGCGATGCCTTCGACCATGCAAGCCTCAACCGGGCGTTTCGCGAACTCGTTGCCGGCGCCGATTTTCTGGCTCTTGCCACCAACCGCACCTTCAAGGATGCCGACGGCCTGCTCAGCCTCGATGCCGGGGCCTTCGTCGCGGCCCTCGAATTCGCCAGCGGGCGAAGTCCTGTCGTGCTCGGCAAACCGTCACCCGATTTCTTCCTCTCGGCGCTTGCCGGCTTGAATTGCCCGGCCGCCGATGCGATCATGGTTGGCGACGATGCGGAGAGTGATGTCGCCGGCGCCCTGCGCGCCGGGCTTGGCGCGGCGCTGCTCGTGCGAACGGGCAAGTACCGTCCTGGCGACGAAACGCGCTTCGACCCGGCGCCGACGGCACTGGTCGACGACCTCGCCGCCGCGACAGACTGGATACTTAAAGCGCGCCGCGCTGAAACGGATTCAGGCGACGCGCTTTAAGTCTTTGTTTTGTTTTGATGCATGTCGCCCTAAACCGCTGGGCAGTTTTGGGCGACATGCATTGTCAGCCGCGCCGCAGCCTGACCGGCGCTTCACCGAAAGCCCTGGAAAACGCCCTGGAAAATGCGGCTGCGGACGAAAAGCCGGTCCGCCCGGCAATGTCTGCCATCGCGATCCGCGTGTCGACCACCAGCCGTCGTGCGGCACCCAGGCGCAGCCTGAGATAGTAAGCGCCCGGCGTCTCGCCGATCGACTTGCGAAAGATGCTTTCCAGTGTCCGTGCGGTCACGCCGGCGCGCTTGGCGACCGCCTCTATGGTCAGCGGCTGGTCGACATGCGCTTCCATCAGCCGGATGGCTTGCGCCAGACGGGGATCGTAGCCGTCGAGCCGGCCGAGCGAGACCAGCGGTTGGGCATCGGTCGCGGCGCGCGCCTGATCGTAGATGAAGACGCTGGCGACATCGAGCGCCACGGCCATGCCTAGGCGCGTGCGAATGAGATGCAGCATCAGGTCGAAGGTTGGCGAGGCGCCGCCCGAGGTGAAGACCGGCCCGTCGATGACATAGCGGTCCGGACGGACATCGACGCCGGGGAATGCCGATGAAAAATCTTCCATATCTTCCCAATGGGTGGTGGCGCTGCGCCCTTCCAGCAGGCCGGCACGCGCCACCAGCCATGTGCCGGCCTCGACGCCGCCGCAGGCGCGGGCCGTCCGCGCCGCGCGGCGCAAGCCCGAGAGCAGCGCCGATGTCGCGTAGTTCTGGGTGCCGAAGCCAGCGACGACGACAAGAACGTCGGTTGGTTCGTTTGCATCGAAGCGGCCGCTGACCGCCACCGGCAGGCCGCACGTGGTGACCGGAGCCTCGCCGGTCACCGAGACCAGCTTGAAATCGAACAATGTCTCGCCTGAGATGCGGTTTGCGGCGCGCAGCGGATCGACAGCCGACGCGACGCACATGATGGACGAGCCGGAAAACACCAGCAGCGTCACCTTGAGCGGCGAGCGTTCGGCACGAAAGATATCGGGTTTTTCGCTTTTGATCATGGAAGCTTCGTAAAACGCAAAACAGTTTCCGGCAAGTCGGTCATTGTTGTGGTCTGTTTCTATGGGAGGAGAAATTCCATGCCGCTCGCGATGAACCGTGAGGTCTTCATTACCTGTGCCGTGACCGGGTCCGGCGGTTCGCAGGATCGCAGCCCGCATGTGCCGCGTTCGCCCAAGCAGATCGCCGATTCGGCCATCGACGCGGCCAAGGCGGGTGCTGCCATCGTCCATTGCCATGTCCGCGATCCCGAAACCGGCAAGCCCAGGCGCGACGTGCATCTCTATCGTGAGGTCACCGAGCGCATCCGCGAGGCCAATGTCGACGTGGTGCTGAACCTCACCGCCGGCATGGGCGGCGACATGGTCTTCGGCTCGCCGGAAGCGCCGCTGCCGCTCAACGAAAAGGGCACCGACATGGGCGGCGCCACCAACCGCATGGAACATGTGCGCCAGTGCCTGCCGGAGATCTGCACGCTCGACTGCGGCACCATGAATTTCGCCGAGGCCGACTATGTCATGACCAACACGCCCGGCATGCTGCGCGCCATGGGCGGCATGATGACGGCGCTCGGCGTCAAGCCCGAGATCGAGGCCTTCGACACCGGCCATCTTTGGTTCGCCAAGCAACTGGTCGAGGAAAAGGTGCTGAACCCCAACGCGCTGGTGCAACTGTGCATGGGCGTGCCGTGGGGCGCGCCAGACGACCTCAACACTTTCATGGCGATGGTCAACAACGTGCCGTCGACCTGGAACTGGTCGGCTTTCTCCATCGGCCGCAACCAGATGGCCTATGCCGCCGCCGCGGTGCTGGCCGGCGGCAACGTCCGAGTCGGGCTGGAAGACAATCTGTGGCTCGACAAGGGCGTGTTGGCGACCAACGCCCAGCTGGTCGAGCGCGCCGCCAGCATCGTCACCAATCTCGGCGCCACGATCCTCGGGCCCGAGGACGTGCGCAAGAAGCTCAACCTGACCAAGCGGGCGCCGATCGCGGCGTGAGCCAGAGCTTGATCCCGAAGCCGTAGCCGGCTTTCGGAAAAGATCATGCTCTCAGCAAGCCAACCGGGGAGGCGCAGATGACGACTGTTAAATTCACCGCGATGAAGGATGGCGACAGGGACGACTACGAGTTCCTGACCGCGCATGAAATCGACTATGCGGCCAAGACCGGCGAGCGATTGCTCGACGCGCTGGTGCAACTGGATGAGGGCCTTTCCGGCTACAAGATCACCCGGCTCGGCCATTCGCTGCAGGCGGCGACACGCGCTTGGCGCGACGGCGCCGATACGGACTGGATCGCCTGTGCATTGCTGCACGACATCGGCGACATCTATGCGCCCTACAATCATGACGAATATGCCGCGTCGATCCTGAAACCCTTCGTGCGCGAGCAATGCACCTGGGTGGTGGAAAAGCACGGCGATTTCCAGCGGCTCTATTATGCCCATCATCTTGGCGGCAACCGCCATTCCCGCGACCGTTTCACCGGCCATGCCTATTTCGACGACTGCGACCAGTTCTGCGAGCGCTGGGACCAGTCGAGCTTCGACCCCGATTACGAAACGCTGCCGATCGACTTCTTCCGGCCTTTCGTTCTCGAAGTCTTCGCCCGCAACGCCTACGACCCCCAGGTGATACGCGCCGGCGAGCGCGTGCCGCTCATCGATCCCGAAACAGCCAGGACAAGAACCGGAGCCTCCCTATGAGCATCATCAACAAGGCAGCCGCCATCGGTGGCGGTGTCATCGGCGCCGGCTGGGTCGCGCGCCTGCTGCTCAACGGCATCGACGTGGCGATCTTCGATCCGGATCCCGAGGCGTCGCGCAAGGTCAGCGAAGTGATGAAGGGCGCGCGCCGCGCCTACAAGCAGATGGTGCCCGGTGGCTTGCCGAAAGAAGGCAAGCTGACCTTCGCCAAGACCATCGCCGAAGCGGTCGCCGATGCCGATTTCATCCAGGAAAGCGTGCCCGAACGGCTCGACCTCAAGCACAAGGTGCTGGCCGAGATCGACACCCATGCGCCGGCCAACGCTATTGTCGGCTCCTCCACCTCCGGCATCAAGCCGACCGACATGCAGGTGGCGATGAAGAAGCATCCGGAACGGCTGGTCGTCGGCCACCCGTTCAATCCGGTCTATCTCCTGCCGCTTGTCGAGATCGTCGGCGGCGACCAGACTTTTCCCGAAGCGATCGAGGTCGCCAAGGAGATCTATGCTTCGATCGGCATGAAGCCTGTCGTCATCCGCAAGGAGATCGAGGCCTTCGTCGGCGACCGCCTGCTCGAGGCCGCCTGGCGCGAGGCGCTGTGGCTGATCAAGGATGGCATCTGCACCGTCGAGGAACTCGATGACATCATGCGCTACGGCTTCGGCCTGCGCTGGGCGCAGATGGGCATGTTCCAGGTCTACCGTGTCGCCGGCGGCGAAGCCGGCATGCGCCACTTCATGGCCCAGTTCGGGCCGTGCCTGAAATGGCCATGGACCAAGCTGATGGACGTGCCGGAGTTCAATGACGAGCTGGTCGATCTGATCGCCACCCAGTCGGACGACCAGGCGCATGGCCTCTCGATCCGCGAGCTGGAAAAGATTCGCGACGACAATCTGGTCGCCATCATGGATGCGCTGTCGAAGCAGAACAAGGGCAAGGGCTGGGGCGCCGGCGCGTTGCACAAGGACTACACCACGCAGCTCGCCAAGCTGGCGGCGAAGAAGCCGACCGCTTCAAAGGCGGCCGAGAAGGCCAAGGCCTCCGAGCCGGTGAAGAAGGCGGACAAGCCGAAGAACAAGAAGAAGGGCTGAGGCCATGGATTTTGGTCTGTCGGAAGAGCAGAAGCTCATCGTCGAGACGACGCGTGCCTTCGTCGAGAATGAGCTTTACCCGCATGAGCGCGAGGTCGAGCGCACCGGCGTGCTGCGCCGCGAGCTCATAGAGGAGCTGAAGGCCAAGGCGATCGAGGCCGGCCTCTATGCCGCCAACATGCCGGCCGATGTCGGCGGCGCGGGGCTCGATACGGTGACCTGGCTGCTCTACGAGAAAGAGCTCGGCCGTGCCAACTATGCCCTGCACTGGACCTGCGTGGCGCGCCCCTCCAACATCCTGCTCGCCGGCACGCCCGAACAGCGCGAAAAATATCTCTTCCCTTGCATCCGTGGCGAGAAATGGGACTGCCTGGCGATGACCGAGCCCGGCGCCGGCTCGGACCTGCGCGGCATGAAGGCGACCGCGGTGCAGGATGGCGACGACTGGGTGCTGAACGGCACCAAGCACTTTATCTCCCACGCCGATCTTGCCGATTTCGCCATCGTCTTCATGGCTTCGGGTGAAGAGGACTCGCCGCGCGGCAAACGCAAGAAGATCACCGCCTTCTTCGTCGACAAGGGCACTAAGGGTTTCACGGTGCGTGACGGCTACCGCAACGTCTCGCATCGCGGCTACACCAACGCCATTCTCGAATTCGACGATTGCCGGCTGCCGGCGAGCCAGGTGCTGGGAGAGGTGCATAAAGGCTTCGACGTCGCCAATTCCTGGCTGGGCGCCACACGTTTGCAGGTCGGCGCCACATGTCTCGGCCGCGCCGAGCGGGCGCTTGGCCATGCGGTCGAATACGCCGCGCAGCGCCAGCAGTTCGGTCAGCAGATTGGCAAGTTCCAGGGCGTGTCGTTCAAGCTCGCCGACATGGCGACTGAACTGAAGGCCGCCGACCTTATGGTGTTCGAGGCTGGCTGGAAGTACGATCAGGGCACTGTCACCGATCAGGACATGGCCATGGCCAAACTGAAAGCCACTGAAATGCTGGCCTATGTTGCCGACGAGGCGATCCAGATCCATGGTGGCATGGGGCTGATGGACGATTTGCCGCTGGAACGCATATGGCGCGATGCCCGCGTCGAGCGCATCTGGGAAGGCACGTCGGAGATTCAGCGACATATTATTTCGCGGGCGCTGCTGCGTCCGTTCGGAGCTTAGAGCATGATCGTCCAAAACCGGGATTCGGTTTTGGCGGACAAACGAGATCGTTTGTCCTGCGATCGCGCTCAAACGAAAAGATGACCATGCATAAACTCGAACGTCTCCTGCGCCCAAAATCGATCGCCGTGTTCGGCGGCGTGCAGGCCGCCGCCGTCGTGGCGCAATCGATCAAGATGGGTTTTGCCGGCGAAATCTGGCCGGTGCACCCGACCAAGGACGAGGTTGCCGGACGCAAGGCATATCGTTCGGTGGCGGACCTGCCCGGCGCGCCGGACGCCGCCTTTGTCGGCGTCAACCGACACCTGACCATCGAGGTGGTCAAGGCACTGGCCGAGCGCGGCGCTGGCGGCGCTGTCTGCTTTGCCGCCGGCTTCCTCGAAACCGAGGCCTATGACGAGGACGGCGAGCGGCTGCAGGCCGAACTGGTCGCCGCAGCAGGCCACATGCCGATCATCGGCCCGAATTGCTATGGCCTGATCAATTATGCCGACGGCGCACTGCTGTGGCCCGACCAGCATGGCGGCATCAGGTTGGCCGAGGGTGGCAAGGGCGTCGCCATCATCACCCAGTCGTCCAACATCGCCATCAACATGACGATGCAGAAGCGCGGCCTGCCAATCGCTTTCCTGATGACAGCCGGCAACCAGGCGCAGACAGGCCTTTCGGAAATGGCGCTCGGCCTGATCGAGGACGAGCGCGTCACCTCGCTCGGCCTGCACATCGAGGCTTTCGATTCGGTAGCCGGCTTCGAGAAGCTGGCCGCCCGGGCGCGGGAATTGAAAAAACCGATCATCGCCATGAAGGTCGGCCGCTCCGAACAGGCGCGGCAGGCAACCGTGTCGCACACCGCGTCGCTGGCCGGCTCGGATGCGGCATCCGGCGCCTTCCTGAAGCGCCTCGGCATCGCCCGCGTCGATTCCATCCCCGCCTTCATCGAGGCGCTGAAGCTGCTGCACATCACCGGGCCGCTGCCCGGTTATCGTCTGTCGTCGATGAGCTGCTCGGGAGGCGAGGCGTCGGTCATGGCCGACAGCGCCGAAGGGCGCTGGGTCAACTTTCCGGTTCTGACGGAGCAGCATCGGGCCCATGTCAAATCGACGCTCGGGCCGTTGGTCGCGGTCGCCAATCCGTTAGATTATCACACCTTCATCTGGAATAACGAGCCGGCGATGACCGCCACCTTCACCGCCATGGTGTCGGGCGGTTTCGACTTGAACATGCTGGTGCTGGACTTCCCGCGCCCCGACCGCTGCTCGGTTACGGACTGGTGGGCGACGCTGCGCGCCTTCGAATCGGCGCTGAAGACCAACAAGGCGCATGGCGCGATCGTTTCCTCGCTGCCGGAAAATCTGCCGGAGGAATACACCGCCGAGCTGATGGCGCGCGGCATGGTGCCGTTGTTCGGTATTTCCGAAGCCATGGATGCCGCTCAGGCGGCGGCCTTCATCGGCTGGGCATGGCGGGAGCCGCAGGCGCAGCCGGTCGACACATCGGCGGCGGGCGCTTCCGAGGGCGAGCATGTGACGCCGGACGAGGCCGAGGCGAAGGCGAGGCTGATCAGGGCCGGGCTTCCAGTGCCCAAGGGCGAGCGCGCCGGCAATGCCGTCGAGGCGGTGATTTCCTCCATGGCGCTCGGCTTCCCCGTGGCGCTGAAGGCGCTTGGCGTCACCCACAAATCTGAAGTGGGTGCGGTCCGCCTCAACCTCAGGGATGCCGAATCCGTCAGCACGGCGGCGCATGACCTGCTGCCGCTCGGCACCGGCCTCTATGTCGAGCGTATGGTGCGCGACGGCGTCGCCGAACTGATCGTCGGCTTCACCCGCGATCCGATGTTCGGCGCGGTGATGACGCTGGGCACCGGCGGCGTGCTGGTCGAACTGTTGCGCGACAGCGTCACGCTGATGCTGCCGGCAACCCGCGACGATATCGAGGCGGCGTTGCGCGGCCTCAAACTGTTCCCGCTGCTCGAAGGCTATCGCGGCCGGCCGAAAGCCGATGTCGCGGCTGCCATCGATGCCATCGCGGGTATCGCCGACTTCGTGCAGAAGAATGCCGGCGAGATCGAGGAACTCGATATCAACCCGCTGATCGTCTGCGTCGAGGGCAAGGGCGCCTGGATCGCCGACGCGCTGCTGGTACTGGGAGAAAGCAGGAATGTCTGACGTCATTTCGACCCGCCGCGAAGGCTCGATCCTCGAGGTAACCCTCGACCGGCCCAAGGCCAACGCCATCGACCTGAAAACCTCGCGGCTGATGGGCGAGACCTTCAAGGCGTTCCGCGACGATCCCAGCTTGCGCGTCGCCATCGTCAAGACCGCCGGCGACAAGTTCTTCTGCGCCGGCTGGGACCTGAAGGCGGCTGCCGGCGGCGATGCGGTCGATGGCGATTATGGCGTCGGCGGCTTTGCCGGCTTGCAGGAATTGCGTGACCTCAACAAGCCGGTCATCGCCTGCGTCAACGGCATGGCGGTGGGCGGCGGCTTCGAACTGGCGCTGTCCTGCGACCTCATCTATGCCTCCGACCACTCCTCCTTCGCGCTGCCCGAAATCCGCGCCGGCACGCTGGCCGACGCGGCGACGATCAAGCTGCCGAAGCGCATCCCCTATCATGTCGCCATGGACCTGCTGCTCACCGGTCGCTGGATGGATGTCGCCGAGGCGCATCGCTGGGGTCTGGTCAACGAGGTGCTGCCCAAGGAGAAGCTCGAGGATCGCGTCTGGGAGATCGCCCGACTGCTGGCTAGCGGCCCGCCGCTGGTCTTCGCCGCGATCAAGGAAACGGCACGGGTGGCGGAAGCCCTGACCTTCCAGGACGCGATGAACAAAGTGACGCGCCGGCAATTGGCGACGGTCGACGCGCTCTATGGTTCGGAAGACAATATGGAAGGTTTCCGCGCTTTTGCCGAGAAGCGGGAGCCGGTGTGGAAGGGGAAGTGACCCGGAGATGATGGCGTTCCGTCCCACCCCCCTCTGGCCTGCCGGCCATCTCCCCCGCAAGGGGGGAGATCGGATGCCATCTCAGCTTTCGCCAATCTTCGACGTTCAAAAGAATGCGCCGCCAGCGGAACTGGCAATCTCCCCCCTTGCGGGGGAGATGTCCGGCAGGACAGAGGGGGGTGCCTGGGCTCTGCCTTGGCAATCCGCCCCATGACCGATTACAAAGCCCTCATCGACGCCGAGACCTGGGGCTTCATCGAGCGGACCAATTCCTACTACCCGCCCGATACGATCGACTACACTATCGCGCAGCAGCGCGAGATCTATGATCGCATGTGCCGGGAATTCTTTGCCGGCTATCCAGAGGGCGTCACGGCCGAAACATTGGCCATTGCAACGCCCGAGCACAATATCCCGATCCGCATCTATCGCAATGGAGCCCCGGAGAAGACAGCGACGGTGCTCTACATCCATGGCGGCGGCTTCATCCTCGGCGGGCTGGACAGTCATGACGATGTCTGCGCCGAGCTTTGCGCCCGCACCGGCTACGAGGTTGTCTCCGTCGGTTACCGGCTGGCGCCGGAGCACCTGCATCCGGCTGCCTTCGACGACGCCATGAGTGCCTTCGAATGGGCTGCCGCCACCTATGTCAGTGCTGATCTATCCCGGGCTCGGCGGCGACCGCTCGCACGGTTCCTATGTCACGCACGCAGAAGCGCCGATGCTGACCATGCGCGATCTCGAATTCTACAAGCATATCCGCACCGGCGGCACGGACCAGACCGGCGACATAACGCTGTCGCCGCTGGCAGACGCCGACTTCGCCAACCTGCCGCCGACGGTGCTGATTACCGCTGAGTGCGACCCGCTGTCGTCGGACGGCGAGGCCTATCGCGACCGGGTCATCGCAGCAGGCGGACGGGCCGTCTGGATCGAGGAAAAGGGTCTGGTACACGGCTATCTCAGAGCCCGGCACACGGTGGCGCGCGCCCGCGCCAGCTTCACCCGCATTGTCGACGCGGCAGCTGCCCTCGGGGAGGGTGCCTGGCCCTGGTGAGCGATTTTCGTCCGCCGAGGCATTGTCCGGCAGGACATATGCGCCAGGCCGCCATCGCCCCGCCCTACGCCACCGAACGTCCCGCCGCCCGGCCAGCACTGCGGCCGGAAAAGATGCAGCCGCCGAGAAATGTGCCTTCGAGCGCCGCATAGCCATGCACGCCGCCGCCGCCGAAGCCGGCGGCCTCGCCCACGGCATAAAGTCCCACAACTGGCTGGCCGTCGGCGCCAAGCACCCGGCTGTCGAGATCGGTCTGCAGGCCGCCAAGCGTCTTACGGGTCAGGATATTGAGACGCACCGCGATCAGCGGGCCATTCGCAGGGTCGAGCATCTTGTGCGGTTTGGCCGTGCGGATCAGCCGGTCGCCGAGATAGGCGCGGGCGGCGCGCAGCGCGATGACCTGCATATCCTTGGAGAACGGATTGTCGAGTTGCCGGTCGCGGGCACGGATCTCGCGCTCGACTTGCGCGGCGTCCAGCAGCGGCTCGCCGCCGGCCAGCACATTCATGCGCGCCACCAGTTTCGAAAGGCCGGCTTCGACGATGAAATCCTCGCCCTTCTCCATGAAGGCTTTCACCGGCCCCGGAATGCCTGAGGTCGCGCGGCCAAGCACCTGGCGCCAACTTTTTCCGGTCAGGTCCGGGTTCTGTTCGGAACCCGACAGCGCGAACTCCTTCTGGATGATCTTCCTGGTCAGGATGAACCAGGAATAGTCGAAGCCGGTGCCCATGATGTGGCTGAGCGTGCCCAGCGTATCGAAGCCGGGATAGAGCGGCACCGGCAGACGCTTGCCGCGCGCATCGAGCCACAGCGAGGATGGTCCGGGCAGGATGCGGATCGCATGATCGGTCCAGATCGGCGCCCAGTTCCTGATGCCCTCGACATAGTGCCACATGCGGTCGGGGTTGATGATCGAGCCGCCGGCCTGTTCCGTGATCGCCAGCATGCGGCCATCGACATAGTCGGGGACGCCGGTGATCATGCGCTTCGGCGCCGAGCCCAGCCGCTGCGGCCAGTTTTCCCGCACCAGCTGATGGTTGCCGCCGATGCCGCCGGAAGCGACGATCACCGCTTGCGCGTGAAGCTCGAAATCGCCTGATATTTCGCGCGAACTCTTGTGGCCGCGCTCGACGGTGCTCGGCTCGAGGATGTCGCCGCGCACGCCGTCGACAACCGCGCCGGTGCGGGTCAGTTCGTTGACCCGGTGACGGAACTTGAGGCTGATCAATCCACGCTTCTGCGCCTCGCGCACGCGCTGTACGAACGGTTCGAGCACGCCGGGGCCGGTGCCCCAGGTGATGTGAAAGCGCGGCACGGAATTGCCGTGGCCGATGGCATTGCCGCCGCCGCGTTCGGCCCAGCCAACCACGGGAAAAAACTTCAGACCGCGCTCAATCAGCCAGGAGCGCTTTTCACCAGCAGCGAAGCCAACATAGGCCTCGGCCCATCTGCGCGGCCAGAAATCTTCCGGCCGGTCGAAAGCGGCGGTGCCCATCCAGTCCTCGAGCGCGAGGTCATGGGAATCACGGATGCGCATGCGCCGCTGTTCGAGCGAGTCGACCAGGAAAAGCCCGCCGAAAGACCAGAATGCCTGCCCGCCCAGCGACTGCTCCGGCTCCTGGTCGACAATGATGACTTTCTTGCCGGCCTCGGCAAGCTCGGCGGCGGCAACCAGCCCGGCAAGGCCGGCGCCGACAATGATCACGTCCGCGTCGTCAGCCATTTTCCCTCCCGGAATTAGCCGGCTAACGCAATTCCAGGAAAAGTATAAGCGGTTTTCCGTCCGGAATTGCGTCGAACAAAGAGTCAGACGGTCTCCCAGCCATCCTTGCCGCCGGCACGGAAGATGGCGTCGATGACCTTCTGGTTGAGCACCGATTCCTCCAGCGTGAAGACACGCTCCTTGCCGCCAAGCGCTGCGCGCGCGAAGGTCTCGACCTCCAGCCTGTACTGCTGCGTGCCGGGGAAGCGGAACACCTGTGCCTCGGTGTGGTTCTGGTTGTGCAGCTCAACGCGGTGATGGTCGTAGAGCCCGGCGTTGAACGGGGAAAACACTTCGATGAAGCCTTTCTCGCCGTGAAATACCATCACCTGGCGCGCAGCCATCTGCGTCGACAGATAGAAGGACAGTTCGAAGTCACCGAAATCGGTACGGATCGAGGAATAGATGTCGGTGCCGAATTTTTTGTCGCGTTCGATCGTCGCCTGCACGCGCAGCGGCTCCTTGCCGGTTGAGAAGCGCGTCGACACCGTCGGATAGACGCCGATATCGGGCAGCGCGCCGCCGCCGAGATCGAGCTGGTTGCGCATGTTGTTGGGGTCGACATTGTAATAGGAAAACGCGCCCTGCACGTGGCGCAGCCGGCCGATGGCACCGCCGGCGATGAGATCGCGAACCTTGATCCACTGCGGATGGTAGATGACCATGAAGGCCTCGCAGACCAGCACCTTCTTCTGGTCGCGCAGCTTGATCAGCGGCAGGATGTCCTTGGCGTCGAGTGCCAGCGGCTTTTCGACCAGCACATGCTTGCCGGCTTCGATGGCCTTGGCCGTCCATTCGACATGCTGCGATGTCGGCAGCGGGATGTAGACGCCGTCGACCTCATTGGAGGCGAGCAGTTCCTCATAAGAGCCAAACGCATGCCGCGCGCCGAAACGCTCGCCCAATGCCTTGGCCCTTGACAGGTCGCGGCTCGCAATCGCCGACAGCACGCCATTCTCCGCCTCGACGATTGCCGGCAACAACTGCTCGCGGCCGATCTTGGCCGTCGACAACACACCCCATCGGAACATCGCGCTTCTCCCTATCGGTTACATCGATGGAGGTGTGCCCCAATTCCGGAGAAAAGCCAATCGCAGACGCGGGTCACAAAGCGCCTTCGTCATCCTCGGGTCTGCGCCGCGTCGCTTCGCTCCTTGCTTCGCCCTAGGATGATGAACCCAAGCAGGCGGGCTTGGAACTAGCCTCTCTTGCCCGTCAGCGTCATGTTGAAATCGACGACGTTGGAGTAGAGCGGCGTGCCGACATCCATGCCGTAGCGCGACCTCAGCACCTTGCCGGTGACATGGAATTTTATCGTACCGGCCTTCAACCCATCGAGTTCGGCGGTGAACTTTTCCGGAAACGTCTTGCCGCGCGCCGTCAGCCTGCCTGTGACAAGGGCTGATGTGTCGCCGGTGCGGGTCACGCTGGTCGAGTGGAACTGGATCTCCGGGCTGTTGGCCGCATCGAACACCGCGTCGGAGCGCAGGAAGGCATCGATGCGGCCCTGGCCGGTGCCGACGCTTTCCGGATAGATGATGAGGTCGACTTTCGAGCGCCCGACGTCACCATTGTCGATGCGGATCGTGCCTTTGAAGCGGGCGAAGGCGCCATCGAAGCCGCCGCCACCGGCCTTGCCTATGGTGAAGCGGATGCTGGAGCCTGCCGGAACGATCGTGTAGCTGCCCGCGGCGTCGCTCAGCGCCACCGCGGCAGTGGCGGGCACGGCTAGGCATGCGGCAAAAGCCGCGAATCCAAGGATGCGCGCATGCATGGGATTGTTCCTTTCCTGGAGGTTACGCGTTTCGCGTCCTCACCCCACAAACGCGCGAACCGCCCGTACTATTCCCTGCCTGACGAAGGTGTGATCATGCGCGTGAGCACACTGTCGCGCAGCAGGAAGTGGTGGCGCAGGGCGGCGGCGACATGCAGTGCCACCAGCGCGATGCCGGCATAAGCGAGATACCAGTGCGTTGCCGCCCAGAAGCTCTCCGCAGCGTCGGACTCCGCCAAAGGCAGATCGGGCATCACGAACAGGTTGAACGGCATGGTCGGGATTTCCAGCGTCGAGACCGAAACCAGCGCCCAGCCCGACAGGGGCAAGGCGATCTGGAAGGCATAGAGCGCGAAATGCGCGAGCGGCGCCGTGCGCCGCTCCAGGGCGCCGACCGAAGGCGGCAAGGGCGGTGCCGCATTGCCGAGCCGCCAGCCGATGCGCAGGATGACGAGGCCCAGCAGCAGGAAGCCCAGGGATTTGTGCAACTGGATGAGTTCGAAGGCCGTTCGCTGGCTCTGGGTCCTCACCATCACGAAGCCGAGCACGAACTGGCCGATGAAGATGATCCCGATCAGCCAGTGGAGGATGATCGTTGTCCAGCCATATCGGGTCGCGCTGTTGGTGATTGAAAACTGCATGGGACATAAACGAATAGCAGTGTGCGTTTCTTCCAGCCCGCCCTTCACCGTCCCCACAAGGGGCCTACAAGGGGGAAGGGTGGTCACCACGGCACCACCTCAATCTCCGGCCACATCTCCCGCGCCCGTTTGCCCTTAGCCTCATGCGTTCGCTGGTTGTCCATCACCTT
This sequence comes from Mesorhizobium sp. B2-4-17, assembly GCF_006441275.1. Classification (NCBI taxonomy): domain Bacteria; kingdom Pseudomonadati; phylum Pseudomonadota; class Alphaproteobacteria; order Hyphomicrobiales; family Phyllobacteriaceae; genus Mesorhizobium; species Mesorhizobium sp. B2-4-17. Next base: position 149,357 of record NZ_VFUX01000009.1, read on the forward strand.
GTTCGGTGTGATGCGGAACGAGAAGATGTCGTCGAGACCGAATGGCGCCACGAGATCGAGTTGCCCGTCCGCATCAAAGCGCACACCCACCGCATGCGTCTTCGAGGCGAAGTAGCTGACCGATTCACTTGAGCTCGTGTAGCGCGGGCAAAGCTGGCCGAATTTCTGCGGATACCACAGATGCACCCGCGCCTGATTGCGCACCTCCACCGGCAGCGCCAGCCCTTCGAAATGCCGTGCCGCTCGGCGAATGACCACGTCCTCGGCTTCGTAGGACAGGTCGCTGTCTTCGAAATAGAACAGGTCGACATCCCTTATCCCGTAGCCGGACGGCATGCCGGTCAGATGGTTCCAGACGCTGTTGTAAAGCGCCCCAGAAACCACCAGCCAGTCCGGCAGCACAAGCGTGCGCACCTGCGCCAGCGTTTTGGCCAGCAGCGGATCAGCCGCTATGATGGCGAAAAAAGCCGTGCGTTGTTTCTCGAACGGCAGCCCGGAATAGCGCAGATGGTCCATCGCCCTTTGGAGGGCGATTCGCCATCTGCCCGCAAGTCTCACCCCCGCAGCACGCCGCCCGTCTGCTTGCCGACATTCTCGACGATGCGCTTGGCCAGCGTCTCGAAATCCTCGTCGGTCAGCGTCTTTTCGACCGGCTGGATCGACACCTCGATGGCAATCGACTTCTTGCCCTCGCCGAGCGACGCGCCCTCGAAGATGTCGAATACCGAGACACCTGAGATCAGCTTCTTGTCGGCGGCGAGTGCCGCGCGCACCAGCGTGCCGGCCTCTACTCCTCTGTCGACGACGAAGGCGAAGTCGCGCTTCACCGTCTGGAAGGCGGAAAGCTCGAGCTTCGGCTTGGTCTTCGTCGGCTTGGCCTTGGGCTCGGGAACGGCGTCGACGAACACTTCGAAGCCGCAGAGCGGCCCGGAGACATCCAGACCTTCCATCGTCTTGGGATGGAACTCGCCGAACGTGCCGAGCACGGTCTTCGGTCCGAGCTTGATCGTGCCGGAGCGGCCGGGATGGTACCAGGCCGGACCGCCGGGCTCGATCTGCAGCCGCTCGATCGGCGCACCGCAGGCTTCGAGTGCCGCGATCGCATCGGCCTTGGCGTCGAACACGCCGACCGGGCCGGAATTGCCGGCCCAGTTGCGGCCCGAGCCGTCGAGCTTGGCGGTGCCGCGCCGCACGCCGGCGGCCACGCGCCGCTGCTGTTCGGCGCCGTCGCCCTCATAGGTGCCCGACACCTCGAACAGCGCCACGTCGCCAATGCCCCTGTCGGCGTTGCGCTGTGCGGCCGTGATCAGTCCCGGCAGCAGCGACGGCCGCATGTCGGACATGTCGGCGGCGATCGGATTGGCGAGTTTCAGCGCCGTCTGGCCACCGCCGAACAGCTCGGCATGCTTGGCCGGAATGAACGACCAGGTGACGGCCTCCATCATGCCGCGCACGGCGAGCGCCCGCTTGGCCGTGCGGGTGCGGACCTGCAGTGGGGTCAGGATCTTGCCGTTGACGACGTCATGCGCGCCGAGCGGCTGCGGCGCGATGTTGTCGACACCGTGGATGCGCATCACTTCCTCGACAAGATCGGCGTTGCCGTCGACATCCGGCCGCCAGGACGGCACTTTGACCTTGACGACGTCGCCCGAGCCCTGCGGCTGGAAACCAAGGCGGGTCAGGATGTCGAGGCTTTCCGCCTTCGGCACCTCGATGCCCGTCAGGCGCTTCACTTCCGACAGCGGGAACGACAGGATCTTCGGCTTGTGCCCGGCATAGCCGGCCACTTCCATTTCCGTCGGCGTGCCGCCACAGAAATCGAGCACCAGCCTGGTCGCGAGCTCGATGCCAGGCACCATGAATTCGGGATCGACGCCGCGCTCGAACCGGTAGCGGGCGTCGGAGATGATGCCGAGCGTGCGGCCGGTGCGGGCGGTGGCGATCGGGTCCCAGAGCGCGGACTCGATCAGCACGTCGGTGGTGTTCTCGTCGCAGCCGGAATGCTCGCCGCCCATGATGCCGGCGATCGATTCGACGCCATTGTCGTCGGCGATCACGCACATCTCCGGCGTCAGCGTGTATTCGCGCCCGTCGAGCGCCAGCACCTTTTCGCCCTCCCTGGCGCGGCGCACGACGAGATTGCCAGCCACCTTCGCCGCGTCGAACACATGCAGCGGCCGGCCGCGGTCGAAAGTGACGTAGTTGGTGATATCGACCAGCGCGCTGATCGGTCGGAGGCCAATGGCGATCAGGCGCTGCTGCAGCCATTTCGGCGACGGGCCGTTCTTGACGCCCCTTACCATCGTCAGTGCGAAGCCGGGGCAGAGTTCCGGCGCTTCGATCGTCACCTTCACCGGACACAGCCCCTCGCCGACATGCGGCATGATCGCGCCACCCACGAGCCGTCCGAGACCGCTCGCGGCGAGATCGCGCGCGATGCCGTAGACGCTGGTGGCGTCCGGCCGGTTCGGCGTCAGGTTGATCTCGATGACCGGATCATCGAGATGCGCATAGGCGGCGAAGCTGGTGCCGACCGGCGCATCTCCGGGCAGGTCGATGATGCCGTTGTGCTCGTCGGACAATTCCAGCTCGCGTTCGGAACACATCATGCCGTGGCTTTCGACGCCCCTGATCTTGCCGACGGTCAGCGTCACGTCGATACCGGGCACATAGGTGCCGGGCGCGGCGAAGGCGCCGATCAGGCCCGCGCGCGCGTTGGGCGCGCCGCAGACCACTCGGACGGGGGCCTTGCCGTCGCCCGTATCGACGGTCAGCACCCGCAGCCGGTCGGCGTCGGGATGCTGCACTGCGCTCAACACCCTGGCGATGACGAATGGCTTCAGGCTGGACTTGTCGTCGACATGCTCGACTTCGAGGCCGATCGACGTCAGCCGCTCGACGATCTCATTGAGCGAGGCGTCGGTCTCGAGGTGATCCTTGAGCCAGGAGAGGGTGAATTTCATTGTACTGTTCCGTAAGCTTTGGCAGCAGGGATTTCTTGGCTCGTCACGGGCTCAGGCCCCCGAACAGCGTCGGCATGTCGAGCGGCCGGAAGCCATAATGCGACAGCCAGCGCACATCGGCGTCGAAGAAGGCGCGCAGGTCCGGCATGCCGTATTTCAGCATGGCGATACGGTCGATGCCCATGCCCCAGGCAAAGCCCTGATACTCGTCCGGATCGAGCCCGCCGGCGCGCAGCACGTTGGGGTGCACCATGCCGCAGCCCAGGATCTCCATCCAGTCGGTGCCTTCGCCGAAGCGCACTTCGCCGGGCCGCGAGCGGTCGCACTGGATGTCGACCTCGAGACTTGGTTCGGTGAACGGGAAGAAGGACGGCCGGAAACGCATCTTCACGCTCGGCACCTCGAAGAAGGCCTTGCAGAACTCCTCCAGCACCCACTTCATGTTGGCGACGTTGGCTGATCTGTCGATCACCAGCCCCTCGACCTGATGGAACATCGGCGAGTGGGTGGCATCGGAATCCTGGCGATAGGTCTTGCCCGGAATGACGATGCGGATCGGTGGCTTCTGCCGCTCCATGGTGCGGATCTGCACGGGCGAGGTGTGGGTGCGCAAAAGCTTGCGCTCGCCCTTCTCGTCCAGCTGGAAGAAGAAGGTGTCGTGCATCTCACGCGCCGGATGGCCTTCGGGGAAATTCAGCGCGGTGAAATTGTAATAGTCGGTCTCGATATCGGGACCTTCGGCGATGGCGAAGCCGAGATCGCCGAAGATCGCCGCGATCTCGTCGATGACCTGGCTGATCGGATGGATGCGGCCGCGCTCGGCCGGCGACTGCCGCACCGGCAGCGTCACGTCGACCTTTTCGGCGGCGAGGCGGGCGGCGATCGCCACATCCTTGAGTTCGGCCTTGCGAGCCGTGAGCGCCTCGGTGATGCGGTTCTTCAGGCCATTGATCGCCGGTCCTTTCACCTGCCGTTCCTCGGCGCTCATCGCGCCGAGTGTCTTCAGCATTTCGGAGACCGAGCCCTTCTTGCCGAGGGCGGCGACACGCACGGCCTCGATCGCCGCCTCGTCGGCAGCCGAGGCGATGTCGGCCATCAAGGAAGCTTCAAGGGTTTCAAGATTTCCAGCGGTGGCGTTCACGGCGAAATTCTTTCTATTCGGTGGCAGGCGTTAGCGTGCGTTACGATTTTGGTTACGCGGGTGCCATTTTGGTTACATCAGGGGCCAAAAAAGAACCCGCGCCAGCCGTGCCAGCGCGGGTTCCCCAAATCAAGTGTCGAAAGTGCTTGGGAAGCGCTGGTCTTAAGCGACAGCGCTTTCAAAAGCGTTCGGCGTGGTGTTCTTCAGATATTCGAGCGCCACCTTGGCCTTGGCGACCAGGGCTGCGAAAGCCTGCGGCTCGTGGATGGCCATGTCCGACAGGATCTTGCGATCGATCTCGATGCCGGCCTTGTTGAGACCGTCGATGAAGCGGCCATAGGTCAGGCCGTGCTCATGGGTCGCCGCGTTGATGCGCTGGATCCACAGCGCGCGGAACGAGCGCTTGCGGTTCTTGCGGTCGCGGTAGGCGTACTGCAGCGACTTTTCCACCGCCTGCTTGGCGATGCGGATGGTGTTCTTGCGGCGGCCGTAGAAACCCTTGGCGGCTTTCAGGACCTTCTTGTGCTTGGCGTGCGAGGTGACGCCTCTCTTTACGCGTGCCATGTCATGATCTCCTTAAAAGCAATTCCAGGAAAAGTGTGTTGCGGTTTTCCGTTCGGAATTGCGTCAAACAAATGCGTGTCCAGACCGAATGCCTTAGAGGCCGTTCGGCAGAAAATTCTTGATGACCTTCTTGCCATCCGGTTCAGCCAGAACCATCGTGCCGCGGGCATTTCTAATGAACTTGTTGGAACGCTTGATCATGCCGTGACGCTTGCCGGCCGCAGCCGACAGGACTTTACCCGTACCTGTGATCTTGAACCGCTTTTTGGCGGCCGATTTGGTCTTCATCTTGGGCATTTTGCTACTCCGTATTGTTGGCGCACTATCGCGCTTCTTGTTCGCTCCGGGCCGACCAAAGCCCGAAAAGCAAATGAAACCGCCACGGCATGCCCTGCCGGGCGGTTTTCTTGAACGGCGGTCCTATACGTCAAAGAAGGCCCGTGCGCAACACCCGACACATTCACTCGCCAAAGCTATCGCTTCAGTTTGGATCCCTTCCGAGTGCTGGCGCTGCCCCTCACCTGCCTGCCGGCATCCTCTCCCTGTATAGTGACGGGGAGAGGGGGCGCCCTCGCCGATGTTTTCGCTAATCTTCTACGCTGCGGAATAAGCGCGACGCCACAACTGCTCTTTCTCCCCGTCACTATACGGGGAGAAATGCCCGGCAGCGCAATGAGGGGCAGCGTCAGCTTCGGCGATAGTAGTCCCGGGTCGTGACAATTCTGCTTGCCGACCACGATTGAGACCGAAATGCCCTAGAAATCAGGGAAGAGTGAACCACACCGGCAGCATGCCCGACTGCTGGGCGCCGTCGATCAGTTCGAAGGCTGGCAAGGCAATCAGGAACACCAGCCCATCGAGCAGCGTGGTCAGCAGCAGGCGCGGCTTGAAGCTGCCGGTATCGCCCTCCTGATAGAGGGAAAGGTTCGGGAAGAAGCGTGGCACCTTTTCCAGATAGGCCTGGTAGGGCGCTCCAAGTGCTTCCTTGAGGAATTTCTCCTCGCGCAGGATGACGATGTGGAAGGCACCCGCGCACAGAACCGCGAACAGGATGACGCCGGAGAACGAGCCGATCTGCGCGCCGACGCCGGCCGCAGCCACGGTCGAGAACACATAGAGTGGATTGCGGGTGATCGAGTAGGGCCCGCCGGTCACCACCTCGGAAGATTTGCGCCCGCCTATATAGAGCGTCGCCCAAAGGCGCCCGACAATGCCGAGGAAAATCAGCAGCACGCCGAACATTTCGATCGATTCATGCACCGGCGTGTCGGGCGGGAAGGTCGACTGACCAAACAGCAGCGCAAGAAACAGCACCACCACCAGCACGGCAAGCACCAGCCTGCGCATCTGCTGGTAGTTGCCCAGCCCGTATTTCGGTTCATTGTCCAAGGGAGGTATCCGATCGTCGAGGAGCCTATCGCCTGCCGCCCAAAAAATGAACTCGGGTTTGGGAGAACGACAGGCATAAAAACAAAGCCGGCGATCGCGGCTGTGGCCAAGAAACAGGCGTCCCGCCGATCGTCGGGACGCCTGTAGCACAATTCAGGCGAATTTGGAGCGCGACGGCCACGCCTAACCTTAACGTGATCTGAGCCGGGTTCCGCAAAGTGTCGCACGGTGCGATGAGGACCTGCGACAACCAAAGAAACCTGAGCAGACGACGTCCGGCGAAGCGAGCGGAGCCTGCTTAGCGTGGCGCCAGCACCATCATCATCTGGCGGCCTTCAAGCTTCGGTTCCGCCTCGACCTTGGCGATAGCAGCGACTTCCTCGCGCACCTTGTTCAGAAGCTGCATGCCGAGTTCCATATGCGCCATCTCGCGGCCACGGAAGCGCAGCGTCAGCTTGACCTTGTCGCCTTCCTCGAAGAAGCGGCGCACCGCCTTCATCTTGGTCTCGTAGTCATGGCTGTCGATGTTCGGGCGCATCTTGATCTCCTTGATCTCGATGACCTTCTGATTCTTGCGCGCCTCGGCCGCCTTCTTCTGGTTGGCGTATTTCAATTTGCCGAGATCGAGAATCTTGACGACGGGCGGCTGTGCGTTGGGCGATATTTCGACGAGATCGAGCCCTGCCTCTTCGGCGAGTAGCAATGCGTCGTTGATGGAAACGTCGCCACGGTTCTGGCCTTCGGCGTCGATAAGCTGGACCCGGGGAACCCGGATGTCACGGTTGGAGCGCGGGCCATCCTTGGTGGGCGCCGCTGCTTTGAAAGGTCTGCGAATGGTCGTGGTCTCCTTGGCCGTTTCGTTCAGGGTTCGTACAAAACTGTATGTGGACGCGCCAATGTGGGAAGCGCGCGGGCGGAGTCAATAGCACAGCGTTCTCAGGAAATCACCTGATCAAGAGCCTGTACCAAGCAAAGAAGCATCGCGAGCACTTTCCGCCTCACCTGTGGCTGTGCCAAAAGACCGGAGCCCAGAGACCGGAGCCAGTCAACCAGGACCGATCGATAACCCATGACCGCCACCGCCCCCACTTTTCTGGACGTCGATGGATCGCGCATCGCGGTCCGCCATACATCCGGCGCCACACCCGGCATTGTCTGGCTCGGCGGCTACAAGTCCGACATGCTGGGCACGAAAGCCGAGACGCTGGCCGGCTGGGCGGCGAGGGAAGGCCGTGCGTTTTTGCGCCACGATTATTCGGGCCATGGCGAATCCGGCGGCGCCTTTGCCGACGGCACGATTTCGAAATGGCTGTCGCAAAGCCTCGCCGTGTTTCGGCATTTCACCAAGGGCAACCAGATCCTGGTCGGCTCGTCGATGGGCGCCTGGATCGCGCTGCGCATGGTGCAGGAACTACGCAAGGCCGGGGACACAAATATCGTCGGCCTGGTGCTTTTGGCGCCGGCGCCGGATTTCACCAGTGAGCTGATCGAGCCGGTGCTGACCGAGATGCAAAAACGCGACCTCGCCGAAAAAGATTTCTTCGCCGAGCCGTCCGACTACTCCACCGAGCCCTACATCTACACCAGGGCCCTGATCGAGGACGGGCGCGACAACCGGGTGATGACCGGGCCGATCGACACGCATTGCCCGGTCCATATCCTGCAGGGCCTTGCCGATCCCGACGTACCGTCGAGCCATGCGCTGAAACTGGTCGGGCTGCTGCCGGCCGACGATGTCACGCTGTCGCTCATTCCCGACGGCGACCACCGCCTGTCGCGGCCGCAGGACCTCGACATGCTGGTACAGGCGGTGGGTGACATAGCCGGACGAGGCAAATGACGATGCGCCTTTCCATCCCGGTCTCCGCCTTTGTCGCGGCAATCGTCGGCTTCGGCGGCACGCTGGCCATCGTCATTGCCGCCGCCAAGGCGGTCGGCGCGACACAGGTTCAGACGGCGAGCTGGGTGACGACCATTTGCCTCGCCATGGCGATCGAAAGCCTGTGGCTGTCGTGGCGCACGAAAATGCCTGTGATCACCGCCTGGTCGACGCCAGGCCTGGCGCTGATGGCGGCATCGAGCGGCTTTTCGATCGGCGAGGCCGTCGCCGCCTTCATCGTCACCGGCATCCTGTTGACCGCCACCGGCCTGTTCCGGCCGTTGACGCAGCTGATCTCCAGGATACCGCCCTCGGTCGCTTCCGGAATGCTGGCCGGCATCGTCGTCACCTTCGCCCTCAACGCGGTCAAGACTGTTCCGGTGGATCCGTGGCTGATCCTGCCGTTGATCGCGGCCTTTTTCATCATCCGCCTGTTCAACCCGGCGCTGTCGGTTCTGGCGGTACTGATCGGCGGCGGGCTGGCTGCTTTTCTCACTGGCCGTGTCGGCGGCCTGCCCACCCCCGAATTGTCGACGCTGACGCTGATCGCGCCTGATTTTACCGTCAAGGCGATGATAGGTCTGGCACTGCCGCTCTACCTTGTCACCATGGCCTCGCAGAACCTGTCGGGTCTCGCCGTGCTGCGCGCCGCCGGCTACCATCCCGAACCCGGTCCGCTGATCGGCGTCACCGGTCTGTTTTCGCTTCTGTCGGCACCGTTCGGCGGGTCGACCACCAATCTGGCGGCGATCTCGGCCGCGATCTGCACCGGGCCGGATGTCCATCCCGACCCCGCCGAGCGCTGGAAGACCGGCCCCTTCTACGCGCTTGCCTATCTCATCTTCGCGATCTTCGGCGCGTCGCTGGTGGCGATCTTCGCCGTCCTGCCGCAAAGCCTGATCGTGTTGGTGGCGGGACTTGCGCTGATGGCCTCGCTTGCCAACGCGCTGGCGATCGCGCTCAAGGACGAGGGCGAGCGCATGGCCGCCACCGTCACCTTTGCCGTCACCGCTTCCGGGCTGACATTGTTTGGCGTAGGTGCTGCTTTCTGGGGGCTGATCGCGGGGCTGACCGTGCTTTTCCTCGATATGCTCAAAAAGAGACAATCATTTCAGAAGCTTGTCCGGTTTTAGCGGACATTGTCTTGAATCGCTGTTTTTGCCTTCCCATTTCGATTCCACGCAGCCGGTCCTGGCTGTCTCCAACCGAAGGAATGGGAGAAAATGAACACATCTGCATTGATCCGCCCGGCCTGGACGCCGGCAACCATCGCGTTGATGGTGATCGGCTTCATGGTGTTCTGGCCGCTCGGCTTCGCCATGCTCGCCTACATCATCTGGGGCGACCGGCTTGAAGGCTTCAAGCGTGACGTCAACCGCGTGACCGACGGCATCTTCGCCGGCTGCCGCCGCGGCTCCGACAAGGCCGCGCGCTGGGGCAATGGCTCCGCCCGCACCGGCAATGTCGCCTTCGACGACTGGCGCGAAAAGGAGCTTGAGCGCCTCGCCGAGGAACGCCGCAAGCTCGACGACATGCTGGCCGAATTCGACGATTATGCCCGCGAATTGCGTCGTGCCAAGGATCAGGACGAGTTCGATCGCTTCATGGCGAACCGCAACAAGTCGACTGCTCCGACCAAGGCCGACCCGAGCGCCGGAACGTCGACCGCCAAGCGTGGCAAGGGCTCGAACCTGCTCGACGACTGAAGCCGCGCGACAGGCTGAGGTATGATGACGGCGTCGCGCAAGCGGCGCCGTTTCTTTTTTGTTCTATTCGTTTTTCCCGAATCGCGTATCGTCCCGCCATGACCCTCGGATTCTTTCGCAATCTGACAAAGCCTAAGCCGACGCCCGTCGTCGAGCGTGAACATTGCGTCGCCGGCCGCACATTGCCGCTCAAGATCGTCGAGAGTGCCAGGGCGCGACGTCTGACGCTGCGCATCGATTCCGGTGGCCAGGGCCTGCGCATCACCGTTCCGCCTGGCCTGCGCCGTGGCGAGGTGGAGCGGTTCCTCGACCGCCATCAGGACTGGCTGGAGCAGCGGCTGGCCAAGGTGCCGACGCGGCCTCAGGTACGGCCCGGCATCAAGATCCCAGTTCGGGGCGTGCCGCACCGCATCGTCCATGAACCGTCAAAGCGCGGCACCGTCACCGTGTCGCGCGACGAGCGCGGCCCGCTGCTGATCGTGCACGGCGAGCGTGTGCACCTCCCGCGCCGTATCGCCGATTTCTTGAAGCGCGAGGCCAAGAAGGAGATCGAAAAGCTAGTGGTCAGGCACACCGAGGCGCTTGGCAAGCGCGCCAAGGCGATCCGCTACAAGGATACGTCAAGCCGCTGGGGCTCCTGCACCTCGGAAGGCAATCTGTCCTTCTCCTGGCGTATCATGATGGCGCCATCACCGGTGATAAACTACCTCGTCGCGCACGAGGTGGCGCATCTGAAAGAGATGAACCACGGCCCGAAATTCTGGAAACTATGCGAAAAACTTTGCCCCGATACTGACCGTTGCAAGGATTGGCTGAAGCGCAATGGCGGCGCCCTGCAGGCGATCGTGTTCGAATAGGGCGCTAGCGCAAGCGTTCGGGATTGGCGAACCCATCTCAATTTCGTCATCCTAGGGCGGAGCAGGAGCGGAGCTCCGTCGCGAAGACCCTAGGTGTTTAGTCCCGGCATTTGATGGACCGGGTCGAGTCTGAACCGTTCGGGCTCTTTTTTCCAGATTTTGCAG